>JAEURA010000137.1 GCA_016789005.1 Anaerolineae bacterium | reverse complement strand
CATTCCCACCGCGCTGCCGGCGGTCAATCTGGAAACGGCTGTGCCAGAGATGCCGGAGGAAGCGGTCGAGGAGATCTGCCCCTGGGCGGAAGCACGCCCACTTGCTGACCGTTCCGCCTCATTCGCCCCTGCAGGACGCCTGATCGGCACGGCGTCCGAGAGCGGCGTCATGTGGGCGTTGGATATGGCGAGCGCCAGACTCTACCCGGATGAGACGCTGCCCCGCTGCGCTTATGGGCTGCCCTGTGAATTCTCCTCTGACCAGAACTGGATACTGATCCTGGGCAGCGGCATCGCCGTCGCGCGCCCCGATGGAAGCGACCGAACGGTGCTGATGACCCGCGCTGAAAGTGAGGCGACTCTGATCAGCGCCGGATGGGCTGACCGGGAGCGGGTCTTTCTGGACATTTCCGGCTACATTCCGCAGGTCGATCAGAGTGAGCGCGTGCTACGCCAGTACTATGACGTGAACAGCCGGACGTTCAGCGAACCGGCGCAGGTGATCGAAACGATCAACGTGAATGACCTGCCAACCGAGGTGGTCAGCATTCAGCCCCTGGGCGGCGCGCTACGAGTCGTGAGGACGCCGGTTGTGCTTCCGACCGGGCAGGGCTACCGCTACACCCTGTACGACGCGGCGACCGGACACTATGAGATGTTCGCCGAGGCGCGCCCCGGAGACATGATTGGGACGGAACTCTACTTCGAATGGGACCCGACCGGCACACGCCTGTACTACACCCCGCCGCTGCGTCCTGATTACGGCACCGGCGTTATCTGGGATGAGCCTCAGACCATCTCGTATCAGGAGATGCTGATGGCTTATGATGCGAGGACCGGGGCGCATACGCTCTCGACCTTCCGTTCGATAGATGAGTGGTCGCGCGATGCCCGCTACCGCTACGGTCCTTACTACGCGGCAGACCGGCAGGAGCGGCTTGATGCCGGGCTGCCCGTGCCGACGCTGCGCCTGCAGGATGTTGAGACCAGTCAGGTTCGGCTGTACTGCCCGCCGGAGCGCATATGGGACATCGACGAAGCCGCCTGGTCGCCGGATGGTCGCTACGTCGCGCTGCGCGCCTTGCAGCCCGGCGATCAAAGCGAAGCGACGCGGCAGTTCAGCACGATCTACGTCCTGGACCTCGACACCGGGGAGATCATCGATATGCAGGCGGACATGAACTCGCTCCTGGTGTGGACGATGGAGGAGGGGGGATATGGCGACTGACGCCCTTCATCTGCTGCGCTTTCGCTGGCTGATCAAGCTGCTGGTCGCGGCGGCGCTTACGGGCACGGCGCTGGCACAGGACTGCACGGCTCCGTGTGTGACTGGTGAAAACAGCGTTGTGATTTCGCCTTTCGACGTGTACATCACGACGCAGGATTTCGTATCCTTCCGCGAAGGTCCGGGGACGGCGTTCGACCGCATCACGGTCGTTCCGGCGGCGCTGACACTCCCGGCAGTAGGGCGGACGCCGAACGGACGTTGGATACAGGCGGAATACGACGGTCAGCGGGGCTGGATCGCCGCGCGCTATCTGGTGTGGAGCGGCAACGTCTCGGCGCTGCCCGTTTCGACGATGGAAGAACGCACCCGCGTGGTGCGCACCGGAGCCATCGGCTATATCAATGAAGGCACGCCGCTGTTCGACCGCTATCTTCGCCCCGCCGGCGCGGCGACCACGTCCGAGGAAGTCGAGCTGATCGGACGACTGGGTTCTGGAATCTACATCTGGCTGCAGGTCGATTACCAGGGAGTGCCCTACTGGGTGCGTTCATGGGAGATCGAGTATGACGCCGAGTACGCCTATACACTCGACGCCGCCTATTTGATCCCGTATACCCGGCTGGCGCGCGCCCTGGACAGCGACATTCGGCGCATTGGCAGCCGGTTGTACACCATCGAAGATGTCTGGAACCGGCTGGCAGCGGGAGGCAGTGTCTCGTGCGGGAACATTCCGAGCCTGGTCCGGCGCACGGCACGAGAGGTCGATTTGCGACAGGAGCCGGTTTTCGCTCCGGTGTTTTCGGCGCTCGACGATGCCGTCCTGGGCGTGAACACGGCGATCACGGCGTTTTCCTCCGCCTGTGATCGCCCGGAGGATGCGCTCTATCTGACGCAGCAGGAAGTCATCGCGGCGCTGACGCGCCTGGCGGAAGCGCGGCGCAGTCTGGTCCTGGCGGATTCGCTGACGGCGGCGCTGTTCCAGCGCGACCCGCTCATCGTCAACAGCCGGGGCAGGTAAGGAAGCAAAGCTTTTTTGCGGATACAGGGCAATTGTGAGGCGCATCCATGTGGATGGGAGAGAGAACGTGAAGCGACGGGGAATCAACATCATTCTGGTCGGAGTCTGTCTACTGCTCGTGGTGAATGGGGCAATGGCGCAGCAGGACGATCCGCCGCGCGAGGTGCCGCTGATCTGCGATAAGTTCGAGAGCGGCAGCGACGCCGAGCGAGTCAGCTATTATCTTGGCGAAGGGGCGGCTTACTTCAACGCCGGAGAACTCGCCCGCGCTAACGACAGCTTCAGCTGCATCGTCGAGCAGATCGACGCGCGCCATGCCCTGGGCTATGCCAGCCGCGGCGATGTCTATGCAGCACAGCGCGACTTCGTGGAAGCCATCGAGGACTATGGTTCGGCGGTGGTGTCCGATGCGGGGCTGGTAGGTGCGCTGAACAATCGCGGGATCGCCTACGCTGCCTTGCGCGATTTTGAGGCGGCGCTCGCCGACTTCAACCGGGCGCTTGACGCCGAACCGGGCTACAGACTGGCGCTCGTCAACCGGGGAATCATTCAAGCGCTTCTGGGGCAGTACGAAGCCGCAATTGCCGACCTTGAAACCGCGATTTCGCAGTCGCGCATCGATGTCGCGCTCGCCGATCTTCGGCGTCCAGATCGCCGGGGCGACGATCCCTACCCGGTCTACGATCCGCTGGATGCGCATGCTTACGCCGTCCTTGGTATGGTCTATTCCGCCTATGCGCTGGACAACTACCAGGGTTATCTGCTGCTGACCGATCCGCTGGGCGACCGACGCATTCAGAGCGCCGCTGGGTCACTGGAGTCGCGCGCCAATTTCGACCTGCGGCTGGACGACATCTCCTGGCTGCTGGCTGCGGAGTTCATCCCTGGAGGCTGATGATGCGCCTGAAAGTGATAGGGCTGCTGATCTGCCTGCTGATGGCAGGCGGCGTGGTCAGAGCGCAGACGCCGACGCCCGAACCGTGCGATCCGTCGCGTGACACCGCGTATTTCGTCGGCATCGGCAACGCCTGGTACAACGCCGGGGATCTGACGCGCGCCATCGCGGCGTACTCCTGCGCGCTGGAACGCGATCCGACATCGGCGGAGGCGCTGGCACGGCGAGGCTATGCCCGTTCGGCGCAGGGCGATGATGCTGGCGCGCTCGCCGATCTTGAGGAGGCGCTGGCGCTCGACCCCGAATACGTCGATGCCTACGTTCATCGGGGCGTGCTCTACGTCCGCCAGGGGATCTTCGCGCTGGCGCAGGCAGATTTCGACGCGGCGCTGAGGCTTGACCCACCGAACGTCGTGGCGCTGCACAACCGGGCAGTCGCCTACGCTGCCGAGTTCAGATACGCGCTGGCGCTGGCAGACCTGGACGCGGCGCTGGCGATTGCCCCCGACGACCCGGAACTGCACGCGGCGCTGGGCGCGGTCTATCTGGGGCTGGCGGCGGAGAGCTACGGACAGTTTCGGGCGCTGGCGGGCGACAACATCCCGGTCACTGGCGGTGCGCCGCAGACGCTCTATCTGGCGTTGGAGCGCAACGCCCTGTCCGGCAACTTCGGTGAATGGCTGGCATTCTTACGCGCAGTAGAGGATTGAGGCTATGAGACGCCTGGCGCTGCTGTTCGCCGTGCTGCTGTTTGCGCTGCCCGTCCTGGCGCAGGAAGGAGGCAGCGGCGCGCTGAGGATGGATGTCAACAGTTTCTCCTACCTGAGGCATCTTTTCCCGCAGCTGCTGGCTGTAGATGAAGCGGGGCGGGTGATCCCGGCGACCGATGCGACCGGTGGGCTGGTCGAGGACTGGTCCATAGAGTTCGGTGAGTTCGTCGCGCCGGATGGGGTAGTGCGCGGACGGACGTTGGTCACTTACACCCTGCGGGATGATCTGACCTGGGCGGACGGCGTGCCGATCACCGGTTATGATATTTTCCCAAGCTCAAAGAACAATACCTGGTGGTTTGG
>JAEURA010000105.1 GCA_016789005.1 Anaerolineae bacterium | reverse complement strand
ACAGCGAAGAGGTGGACCGCGACTACCTGGGCTTCATCAACGACTGGCGCGAACGGCTGGCGCGCGACCTGCTGAGCCGCCTCGGTCACAACCGCTGGCTGGCGCGCGACGACGGCGCGACCGACCTGACGGCGCTGCGGGGGGTGGTGCAGCGCACCCTGGACCGGCTGGTGATCGCCCGCTTCGCCGAAGACCATCTGGTCGTGCCGCCCGGCACGCTGCGCACCTTTTACGAGGTGCGCAAGAGCAACCCTTACTCGCATTCCATGCAGCAGTTCCTCGACAACTTCTTCCGCCGCTTCGACGAACAGCACAATTCGGCGCTGTTCGCGCCGGGGCTGGCGGACCAGGCGTCGTTCAGCGACGAGGCGCTGCTGCCGCTGATCGACAAGCTTTACGAAGCGCGCTTCCGCGCCATGCCCGCCGACATCCTGGGCAACACCTACGAGCAGTATCTCGGCAAGACTCTGGCGTTCGATTCGTCGGGCAGCATCGTCAGCCGCGACAATCTGGAGACGCGCAAGAAGCAGGGCAGCTACTACACGCCGCAGGTCATCGTCCGCTACATCGTCGATAACAGCCTGGGGCGCTGGCTTTACGGCACGCGCGACGGCAAACCGGACGGCGAACCGGTCGAAGGCGAGCCGCGCCGCACCAGCGCCGACCTCGCCGATCTGCGCGTGCTGGACAGCGCCTGTGGCAGCGGCTCGTTCCTGATCTACGCCTACGAGGTGCTGGCGCGCTTCTACGAGAGCGAGATCGCCCGGCTGGAGGCGATCATCATCGCCGGCACGGAGGCGCTTTCGCAGCAGAACCCGGAAGCGCCGGGCTACGTCGAGACGCGCATCGCTCTCGTTCAGGCGCAGACCGAGCTGGCGCGCATCCGCGACCACTACCCGCGCCTGATCCTGGAAAGCCACCTCTACGGCGTCGATCTCGACCCGCAGGCGGCGGAGATCGCCGTCGTCAACCTGATGATGCGGGCGATGGAGCGGCGCGGGCGGGAAAAGCGCCTGCCGCTGATCCTGAACCAGAACGTCAAGGTGGGCAATGCGCTGGTGGGGATGCGCCCCGACGACCCGCGCCTGACGCCCCACGCCGACGCCCTGCGCCAGATCGCCGATCTGCGCGCCCGGCTGGTGCGCAGCCCGCACGGCGCGGAGCACGACCGCGTCCTGAGCGACCTGGACGCCGCTTCGGCGGCGCTGCGGGCGGCGCTGGACGAGCCGTTCAAGGCGCATTTCAGCGATCTGGAGCGGGTGCGCCCCTTCCACTGGGCGGCGGAATTCCCGGAGGTGTTCTTCCTCACCCCCCAACTCCCTCTCCATTTTCATGGAGAGGGGGAGTCGGCGCGAACGCCGGACGGCGTAGGGGCGGTTCGCGAACCGCCCGCCGACCTGACCCCTCTCCCCCTGACCACAGGCGAGCTTGCTCGCACTCCCACGCAGGCGGGGCGAGGGGAGACGGGACCAGCCCACGCGGACCTCACCCCCCAGCTCCATGAGAGCGGAGAGGGGGAGAGGGGGGTGAGGTCTTCCGGCTTCACCATCATCATCGGCAACCCGCCCTGGGAGATCGTCAAACCCGACCTGCGCGAGTTCTACGCTCAGTTCGACCCGAAGATCGAGAGCCAGTACACGCGGGCGCAGGTCGAGGCGCGGATCGCCGCGCTGCAAGCCGAGAACCCGGCGCGGCAGGCGCTTTACGCGGCGGGCGTGAAGGTCATCGAAGAGACGGCGGCATACGTGCGGCGGACGGACGATTACACCCGCCAGGGCAGGGGTGACACCGCCACTCACAAGCTCTTCCTGGAGCGGATGTACCGGCTGCTGCGCGGCGGCGGGCGGATCGGCTATCTCGTGCCGTCGGGCATCTACACCGACCTGGGCACGAAGGACCTGCGCGAGATGCTGCTGAACGAGGGCAGCATCCAGTACGTCTTCAGCTTGAGCAATGAGCGCTTCTTCTTCCCCGGCGTCGATCACCGCTTCAAGTTCGCCCTGGTCGGCGCGCACAAGGGCGGGCAGAGCGACGGCTTCTGGGCGGCGTTCCGCTTCAACCCGCGCGTGGCGGTCGCGCCTGACGATCTGCCGGCGTTCCTGGCGAACCCTGACAACCTGATTTACATGCGGCGTGATTCGCTGGCGCGCTTCAGCCCCGAAAGCCTGAGCGTGATGGAGTTCCAGACGCGGCGCGACTACGAGATCGCCGAGAAGATCTACGATGGGCATCCGCTGCTGGGCGATGAGCGCCATGACGACTGGAACATTGACTTCGCATATGAGTTTCATATGTCCAATGATCGGGATTTGTTCAACGAGTCTGGGGCGGGATTCCCGCTCTACGAAGGCAAGATGATCCACCAGTTCGAGAGTCAGTTTGCCGCGCCTCAGTACTGGATCAATCCCGACCTTCACCGTCAGCGCATTGAGCGTAAGTTGGGCAAAGTCAACCTCTCTTACCGTGTGGCTTTTCGCGAAGTAGCGAATGCAACCAATGAAAGAACCTGTATCTCGGCGGTGCTGCCACCGAATAGCTACGCCGGGCATACCCTCTGGGTGGGCAGCACGACTACCGCAAAGCACCTACTCTACTATGCTGCGATGGTTAACAGTATTCCGGTGGATTGGCTGGTTCGTTTCAAAGCCGGGACACACGTCACGTTATTTCTGATGAAATCCCTGCCCCTGCCGCGCCTGACCGCCGGACACCCGACCTTCGACGCGCTCGTGCCGCTCGCCGCCCGCCTCACCTGCACTCGCCCCGAATACGCCGACCTGTGGCGCGAGGTCATGGGGAGCGCGTGGACCGAAGCGAGCGGGGCGACCGACCCGGCGGAGCGGCAGCGGCTGCGCGACGCCATCGACGCGCGGGTGGCGCGCCTCTACGGGCTGGCGCGCGACGAGTTCGACCACATCCTGGGGACATTTCCGCTGGTCTTCCCGGAAAGCGACGCCGGTCGGACGCGGCGGGCGGCGCTGCTGGCGGCATTTGACGCGCTGGGGTGAAGGCGATTCGGATGTCAGCGAGCATGACGAGGCTTTCGACGGCGAAGCGGATGACGACCCGGCGGAGCGTCTGCGTCAGGCTTGGCGCGATATGAAAGCCGGGCGCGTCATGACGCGCGAGGAGCTGCGCCGCCGGGGGCTGAAGCGCCCCGGCTGAGGTACGAACCCGCCCACTGAAGGGACGGTGGCTGCCGCGTTGCAGCCCCTTTAGCGGACTTGGTTTTCGGGGAGCCTGGGGTTTTAACCCCAGGCGGGAGTCGCACCGAGATCACGCGGCGGATGACGTAGACAAATAAAGGGTTCATGTGACCATGCGGGTTCAGCGCTACGGCTTCATCTTCCTCGCCTGCTTCCTCGTCCTGATCAGCGGCGCGTACTACTACCAGGTCGCGGCGCTGCGCCTGGCGCA
Organism: Anaerolineae bacterium; assembly: GCA_016789005.1. Classification (GTDB taxonomy): domain Bacteria; phylum Chloroflexota; class Anaerolineae; order Aggregatilineales; family Phototrophicaceae; genus Flexifilum. The sequence goes on along the minus strand of JAEURA010000105.1, from coordinate 1,481 downwards.
CCATGTCGTCGTCACGCTGGCGCTGCTCGGCTACACCCTGTGGGCGTGGCGGCGCGGCGGCATCCCCGCCAGCCCGCTGACGCTCCCCCTGCTGGCGGCGATCCTCCTGTGGATGGCGGCGGCGGCGCTCGGCGTGGACGCCCGCGTCGGGCTGGAAAACGCCTGGTTTCCCATCAGCCACGCCGTCATCACCCTCTGCCTAATCGACCTGATCCGCCGGGGGCGGGGCGGGTTGGTGGTCGAAACGCAGCTTCTGCTGGCGGCGGCGGTGGCGCTCTTCGCCCTGGTCCACCTCGGCTCGTGGTATTTCGGCTGGGGCGTCGTCCCCGGCACTGCCGTCGGCTGGGCAGAGGTGACGGCGGTCGCGCCGCTGCCGCTGGTCCTGCCGATGATCTACATGCCCGTGGGGGTGAGCACCTGGCTGGCGGCGTACACCGCGCCGCTGGTCCTGCTCAGCTTCGCCTATGGGCTGTCGGGGCGGGGCGCGGCGCGCGTCGGGCTGTGGGCGCTGGCGGCGGCGCTGCTGATCGCCCTGCTGGCGACCGGCTCGCGCGGCGGGCTGATCGCGCTGGCGGCGGGGGCGGCGGCGTTCGTCGGGCTGCGGGTGCTGCCCCTCAGCTTCCTGCCCCTCACCCCCGACCCCTCTCCCACGCAAGCGGGGCGAGGGGAGACATCGCTTATGCCTGGCGCACGTGATCACACGCCCTCTCCCACGTCAGTACCCCTCACCCCCGACCGCTCTCCCATGCAAGTACCCCTCACCCCCGACCCCTCTCCCACGCAAGCGGGGCGAGGGGAGATTCTTTCTCCCCCTCGCCCCTTGTGGGAGAGGGGGTCGGGGGGTGAGGGTCGCCGTCTGCTCCCCCTGGCGGCGGCGGCGCTGATCGTCGCGGCGGCGCTGGGCGCGGTGTTCCTGATCAGTGGGAGCGCCGCTCGCTTCACCGGCGACGCGCTGCGCTTCGAGCTGTGGCGCGGGGCGCTGGCGGTCGGCGCGGATCACCCTCTGCTGGGCGTCGGGACGGGCATGTTCGGCAGGGTTTATCGCGAGTACCGCGTCTTCGGCGGGGTCTACGACAACCGCCTGGGAACGGCGCACAATGCCTATCTGAACACCTTCGCCGAGACGGGCATCGTCGGCGCGGCGCTGATGATCGCCTTCGGAATCGTCATCGTGCGGGCGTTCTGGCGGCGGCGGCGGGCGCTGGGAGCACCAGGGCAGGGGCGGATCAGGGTCGAGCGCCTGCGGCTGGAAGGAGCCTTCGCGGCGCTGTTCGGATTCGGCGTGCAAAGCCTCTTCGATACGTTCGTCGTCACCCCGCTGGCGTTGCTGACCGCCGTCCTGGTCGTGCTGGTGGTCGTCGAGCCGGGGGCGGTGGTCGGTCCGGTTCGGCGGCTGCGCTGGGCGGCTCCGGCGCTGGCGCTGCTGATCGCCATCTACGGCGTCGGGCAGGTCGTCTCCGATTCGCTCTACGGGCAGTTCC
>JAEURA010000085.1 GCA_016789005.1 Anaerolineae bacterium | reverse complement strand
CCCAGGGCGAGCAGCAGGCGCGTCCGCCGCTCCACTAGGACGCTGATCGGCACGAAGGCGACCACCGCATACAGGAGGGCAGTCAGGTCAGAAAAGAATACGGAGAGGAAGGTCGAAGCGATGCAGGCGGCGATCAGCATTCCCACCGCCGCCCGATAGCGCCGCGCGTACAGCAAAACGAGCACGCCGACGCTCATCGCCATCTGCACCGCAGCCGGGGCTGGCAGCCCAGCGCGTGTCCAGTAACCGATTGTCGCCAGCCCGGACAGGAGCACGTGATAACCGACCACCAGCAGCAGCATCCGCACCCGCCGTCGGTCTTCTTCGCCGGTGGCGGCGCGAATCGGGGCGAGCAGGAAGCCTGTCAATCGTTCAGCCAAGAGAGTCAAGGTGATTCCAAGTCCTGCGGAACGTTTGTCTTGCGGTTGATCACAATTCTACGCTTATTATAGCTGTTTTGCTGCTCAAAATTCGCATTCGAAGCGTCAGAAACAGGCATTAGCGGTATCATCATGGGCAGCGGCACAGCCTGATCTCCGTCGGGCACGCCCGGAGGACGGCGCCGCCTGCGCTCAAGGAGAAAAAGATGATCTACTGGGAGTCCGACGACGAACTGTTCGCCCTGGCGCGCCGCGAGCTGTTCACCGCGGTGGTCGGCGACATCATGGACAAGATGGGGCTGATGAACCAGTTCCTCCCGCCGCAGATTCAGCCGCTCCGCGACGACATGGTGGTCATCGGCAGAGCCATGCCTGTGCTCGAAGCCGATATGTTTGAAGAAAAGAGCAGCAGCGGCGCGAACCCCCTGCTGGCGAAACCCTTCGGCTTGATGCTGGAGGCGCTCGACGACCTGAAGCCCCACGAGGTTTACCTGTGCAGCGGCGCATCGCCCCGCTATGCGCTGTGGGGAGAACTGATGTCCACCCGGGCGATCCAGCTTGGCGCTGCCGGCGCGGTGCTGGACGGCTATGCCCGCGATACGCGCGGCATCCTCAGCCTCAACTTCCCCACTTTTGCCTACGGACGTTATGCTCAGGATCAGGCTCCGCGCGGGAAAGTCATCGATTTCCGCGTCCCGCTGGTGATCGGCGGCGTTCGGGTGACGCCGGGCGATATCATCTTCGGAGACCTCGACGGCGTATGCCTTGTGCCGGGCGGCGTCATCGAGGAGGTATTCGCCCGCGCAGTCGAGAAGGCGCGCGGCGAAAAACGGGTGCAGCAGGCGATCCACGACGGCATGAGCGCGAGCGACGCCTTCAGACTTTACGGGATAATGTGATCATGGAGCTTCAGGAACAGATCGTCGTCATTACCGGAGCCGGGCAAGGGATCGGCAGGTCAATTGCCGAAGCGTTCGCCAGGGAGGGCAGCGCCGTCGTCGTCAACGACCTGCACGCCGAGTCGGCGCAGGCATCGACAGAGCTGATCCGCGCCGCCGGCGGGCGGGCGGTCGCCGCCCCGGCTGATGTCGGCGACCGGGCGCAGGTGGAAGCGATGTTCGCGGCAGCGAAAGCGGAGTTTGGCGCGGTGACGACGCTGGTCAACAACGCCGGCTACGTGCCCTACCACCCGGCGGCAGATTATCCCCCCGACATCTGGGATCGCACGCTCGCCACCAACCTGACTGGCGTGTTCCACTGTTCACAGGTCGCTATTCAGCACATGACCGAACGCGGCGGCGGGTCGATTGTGACCATCGCCTCGGTCCACGCCAGCGCCACGCTTCCCGGCACGCTGGCTTATGCCGCCACCAAAGCCGGAGTCGTCAGCATGACCCGCACGATGGCGCTGGAACTGGGTGAACGCAGCATCCGCGTGAACTGCGTCTCGCCGGGAGCCATTGCGACCGACGGTCTGAAAGCCTACTTCGACTCCCTGCCGGACGACGAACGCGCGGCGGCACACACCACCCTGATGAGCTGGCACCCCCTGGGACGCTTCGGCAAGCCGGAGGACATCGCCGACGTGGTCGTCTATCTGTGTACCGAACGCGCCGCCTTCATCAACGGCGCCAACATCGTGGCAGACGGCGGCATGCTGGCGCGCCTGTTCTGAACGAAAGGACTGACCGATGAAGATCGAAAAAGTTGATGTCTGGCTGGTCGAAGGAGTCAAGTACAACTGGACGCTGCTGCGCATCACCGCCGACAATGGTCTGACCGGCGTCGGCGAAGCCACCAACTGGCCCGGCAGCCCGCTGATCTACCACGCCGCCCAACACCTGGGCAGCCACATCATCGGACTTGACCCACGTCGGGTCGATTTCATCTGGTCGAAGCTGTATCGGGACTTCAACTGGATCGGTCCCACCGGCGTGATGATGTGCGCCATGTCGGGCATCGATATGGCGCTGCTCGACCTCAAGGCGAAGATGCTCGGCGTGCCGCTCTACGAGCTGCTCGGCGGCGCATTCCGCACGCGGGTGCAGCTTTACGCCAACTACTGGTTCAGCCAGGGCGGTCACAACCCGACGGACTATGCCCGGCAGGCGAAGGCGGTGGTCGCTCAGGGGTTCACCGGGCTGAAGTGCGATCCGTTCGCGCACACCAATTACTTCTACGGGGATGATCTCAGCACCAATCTGTCGCTCAGCCCGGCACAGGAGGACAACGCCGTCGCCATCATCGCCGCCGTGCGCGAAGCCGTCGGGCGCGATGTGCTGATCGCCATCGAGACTCACGCGCTGCTGAACACACCGACCGCCGTGCGGATGGCGAAGCGCCTGGAACCGTTCAACATGATGTGGTACGAGGAGCCGGTCGGTCCTGAATCGGTCAGCACGCTGCGGGCGCTGCGTGAGCAGGTCAGCGTGCCGATCTGCGTAGGAGAGCGCCATTACAGCCGCTGGGGGTATCGTCCCGTGCTGGAAGCCCACGCGGTGGATTACATCATGCCGGATGTCACCCGCTGCGGCGGACCGAGCGAACTGAAACGTATCGCGGCGATGGCGGAGACCTACAACGTCATGGTCGCGCCGCACAACCCCAACGGTCCGCTTTCGACGCTCGCCAGCGCGCACGTCTGCGCGACGCTGCCGAACTTCTTCCGTCAGGAATTTATGTTCACCGATGTCCCCTGGCGCGACACTGTCATCAGCCGCCCGCTCAACATCCAGGACGGGCATCTTGTCCTCGACGAATCGCCGGGGTTGGGCGTGGATCTGGTCGACGCCGAGATGCTGGCGCACCCCGGCATCACGACCAGGACGGAAGGATTCTACGTGTAGGCGTCAGCCTTTGATGCCCGTCGAAGCGATACTGGTGATGAACGCCCGCTGAAGCGACAGGTACAGGATTAGCACCGGGATGGTGATCAGCGAGAGATACGCCATGATCTCCCCCCAGGCGATGTCCAGCTGAAAGAAGTACTGCAAGCCGACCATGACCGGGCGGTACTGTTCCGACTGTGTGACCATCAGGGGCCACATGTACTGATTCCACATGTCCAGGAAGCGCAGGATAGCGGCGGTCGCCAGCACCGGACCCGAAACCGGCATGATCACGCGGATGTAGGTCTGAAAGGCGCTCGCCCCGTCGATACGCGCCGCCTCGATCAGCTCGAACGGCAGGTCGCGGAAGAACTGGTAGAACAGGAAGATCTGGAACGAACTGACCAGGAACGGGATGATCTGCACGTGGTACGAGTTCAGCCATCCGGTCACAAGTCCGTCAGCGCCGATCCAGGGCAGGCGGTTGACCAGCAGCAGAAGCGGCACGGCGATGGCGTCGAAAGGGATGATGAAGCTGGCGATAATCACCGAGAGCACCAGCTTCTTCCCCCGCCAGCGCAGGAAGGCGAAGGAGAACGCCGCCAGCGAGTTCACCACCAGCCCCAGCAGCACCGTGGTCGTGGTCACGAAGACCGAGTTGAAGATGAACAGGGGTATCGGCGCACGGTCGAAGGCGGCGGCGTAGTTATTCAGCGAGATGTCGCCGATGGGCAGGAAGGCGTTCAGCGACCCGGTGTCGCGCAGCAGCTGAAGATCGGGCTTCAGCGACGACACCACCATGAAGACGATAGGAAACACGAAGACGAACGCCAGCAGAACCAGCAAGGCATACTGACCAACCTCATACCACTGAGCGCCGCGTGTCTTGACAGGCTGAGCGATCATCAGTCTCTCTCCCGGGTCAGATAGCGCTGTACCATGGAAACCAGCAGCACGAGCATGAAAAAGACGACGGAGATGGTGGAGCCGCCGGAAATATCCTGTTTGTCGTAGCCGCGCTGCACCGCCTGGTACATGACCGACTGCGTGGCGTCGAGTGGACCGCCGCGCGTCATCACATGAACCTGCGTGAACAGCGAGAACGCCTGCATGGTGATGACCACCAGCACGAAGACCATCGTGTTGCGCAGACCGGGCCAGGTGACGAAGCGGAACTGCTGCCAGCGGCTCGCCCCTTCGACCGACGCCGCCTCGTACAGTGAAGCGGGGATATTCTGCAAGCCCGCCAGCCAGATCACCATGTGGAAGCCGACGCCCTGCCAGATCGACATCGCCATCAGCGATGGCATCGCCGTCGCCGGGTCGCCCAGCCAGTCCACCGGCTGAAAGCTGCCCAGCGTGACGAAACCCAGCAGCGTATTGAGCAGACCATTTCTGCCGTCATAGATGAAGCGCCAGAGCAGCGCCACGACCACCATCGAGACGACCACCGGCATGAAGTAGATCGTCCTGAAGACGTTGATGCCGCGCAGCTTCTGGTTGATGAGCAGCGCCAGGATCAGCGCCAGCCCGCCCTGACCCGGCACGATGACGATCACGAACAAAATCGTATTGACCAGCGCTTTCATGAAGACCACGTCGCTGGCAAGGACGAAGGTGCGCGACTCGCCGGAATAGACGGAGAACCATTCCTGCATCCCGTCCAGTTCGGGGTAGTCCGGGTTGTTGCGGGTGTACTCGCGCAGGCGCGGATAGGCGACGTTGCCATCTTCGTCGAGCGTCGCCTGCCCGGCGTCATCCCGCAGGGGTTCCAGCGTGAGGGTGCGCACGGTCAGCAGCGACTCGAAGTTGCGCGCGCCGACCCATTCCGTCGGATTCGGCGAAATGAGGCGCTGGTTGGTGAAAGCCAGCAAAAATGCCAGGACGAACGGGATCAGCAAGAACAATAGTATCAGCACGATTGCCGGCGCTGCCATCAGCCACCCGGCGAGGGCTTCCTGGCGCTCGAACGTCGCGCTGTGATGACGGGTATGGGTTGCGATGGCGCTGGTCGCTTGCCTGGTGCTCATCGAACGTCACTCCTGATCGCCAAACCTATTGGAAAAGAGGCGGTCCCCCGACGCCAATCATGCCGTCAAGGAACCGCCTCATTCTGACAAGCGTTTTAGCTGCCGAAGCCGTAGCCGCCGTTCGCTTCGATGTCGGCGTCGATTTCATCGACCGCCGCGTCGAGCGCCGTCTGCACGTCCGCGCCGTTGGCGATGTCGGCGGCAGCCTTCTCGAAGACCAGCGCCATGACCGGGTAGCCCGGCGTCGGCGGGCGGATCAGCCCCTGCTGGTTGCTCAGTTCGAAGAAGACCTCCAGCGGACCACCGGGAGCGTAGTTTTCGGTCATCGCCGCGGCGGTCAACGTCGCCGGGATCAAGCCGATGCCGTTGGAGAACGCCGCCAGATACTCATCCTGAAGGGCGAAGGCGATGAAGGCGTTTGCGCCTTCCTGGTTCTGGCTGGCAGCGGAGACGCCGAACTGCCAGGACGCCGCGCCGATCCGGGAACCGCTGCCGAAATCGGGCGCGGGCAGGAAGAGCATGTCGTCGCCATAGGCGTCCAGCGCGCCGAGCGCCGCCCAGTTGCCGTTCCACTGAAGGGCATAGCGCCCATCGATGAAGCCGGTGTCACGGTCTGCGCCGTCCTGGGAAGTCCCCGGAGCCAGACCCCGCTCGAAGAGGCTCTGCCACCAGTCGCCCCAGGCAACCGCCGCCTCACCGTTGAGGACATCTTCCGCCGACAGGTAGGTCGAACGGTCGATCAGGTC
>JAEURA010000074.1 GCA_016789005.1 Anaerolineae bacterium | reverse complement strand
GTTGTAGAGGCGTCGGATGAAGATGAAGCCAACGCCAATGGACATCAGCAGGATCAGGTAGCTCAGCGCCGCGCCGCGACCAATGCGCAGATCGCGGAAGACGATCTCGTAGTTGTAGAGCATGAGCGTCTTGGTGAAGGGATTGATCGACCCGCCTGCCGAACCCCCCGCCGTCAGCGTCCACACCACGTCGAAAATCTGGAACGAGGCGATGAACTCGACCACCAGGGCGACGGCGAACGAGGGCAGCAGCAGCGGAAAAGTGATGCGCAGAAAGCGCTGCAGGCTGTTCGCGCCATCGACACGCGCCGCCTCGTACAGATCGTCGGGGATGCCCTGCAAGCCCGCCAGCAGCACGATGGTCGGGAAGGCGAAGCGCGTCCAGCTTTGGACCACCGCCACCCAGATGATTTGGGTCGAAGGTTCTTGCAGCCAGTACTGATACTCGCGGATGATGCCGAACTGGTACAGAAGCCCGTTCAGCGCGCCATACTCACCGTTCAGCAGCCAGCCCCACAGGAAGCCATTGACCACCGGCGGGACCATCCAGGGCAGAATCGCCAGCGTCCGCACCACCGCCCGTCCGTAGAAACGTTCGTTGAGCAGCAGCGCCGCGCTCAGGGCGATTACCAGCTCCATCGGCAGGACGATGGCGACGACCATGAAGCTGCGCCCGGTCACTTCCCAGAACTCGTCGTTTTGCAGCAGGTAAGCGTAGTTTTCGAACTGGATGAATTCGGTCGGGCGGTTGTTCAGGCGCAGGTTGCGATTGGTGAGGCTGGTGCTGAAGGTATCGATGGCGGGGTAATAGATCAGCAGAGCGACCACGAGGATCATGGGCACGAGGATGGTCATCACGAAGATGGCGTCCTGCGTCGCCGCGCGGCGTCCCTGGAACATGCTGCAAAGCTCCTCGAACCAACTCGTTAGGGGTCAGGCGGTCGCCGAAGCCGCGTTGACGGCTGTCCGGACGACCGCCGCATCATGCCGCAATTACTGCGCTGGGTGGGGCGACGGTTCGCGCAGTACCTGGCGTTCCGTCGCCCACTTCAGTCGATCGGTCCTGCCCCGGCGAGTCTATTCGTATTCAGCGCGCAGTTCGTTCCAGGTCTCGGCGAGCTGATCGATGACTGCGTTGGCATCCGCACCGGTCTGCGCCGCTTCCAGGATAGTCTCGGTCACGTTATTGGTGAAAGGACCCCACCACAGCGCGTAACGAGGCAGTTCATCGACCTTCGCTGCCTGCGCCACGATGGCGTCGTAGCCCTGAATCTCGCCTGCTTCGTTCAGCGCGGCGGCGACAGACAGGCGCGACGGATACAGACCGAACGCCGCGTAGATCGCCTGCTGCTGAGCCGGCTGGGTGTACCACTGGATGAACTGCCAGGCGGCGTCCACATTGGCGGAGTTGGCGTCGATGCCCAGCCCTGCCGGGAAGCTCCAGGTATTGCCGACTTCGGGCAGCGGCAGATACTCGGCATTGGGAGCCTGCTGCGAGGTGTCAGGGTTATTGGCGACGCGCACCGATCCCTGCCAGCCCTGGTGGAACGTGCCCACGCCGCTCCAGAACAGCGCGTGCTGGTTGATCGAGCCGGCGAGCATCTCCGGGCTGATCAGCCCCTCGGCGAAGTAGCTCATCAGCAGCGCCATCGCTTCGCGCCCCTTCGAGCCTTCATCGGCGAAGACCGGGTTCAGGTCGTCATCGAACATCGGGTCGCCCATCGACAGCGCCATCAGATACCATGACCAGTCGATAGCGCCCATCGCTACAGGATACTCGTCCAGCCCCTGTTCCTTGAGCGCCTTCGCCATGTCGGTCAGCTCTGCCCAGGTGGCGGGCGGCGCATCGAAGCCGGCTTCGGCGAGACGGGCAGCGTTGTAATCCATCATGACCAGCTGCGAATAGACCGGGAAACCATAGGTCATGCCATCGACCGTCCAGAAGTCGAGCTGGGTGAAGTCGCTGGTATCGACGCCGGCGATCAGGTCATTGAGCGCCAGCAGGTTGCCGGTAGCGACGATGTTCGATGGCGCTTCCTCGGTCAGAAAGATGACATCGGCGGCAGCCTGACCGGATGCAGAGGCGATCTGCACACGGCTGAACAGATCCGCCATCTGTACCGACTGAATCTCGACGGTAATGCCGGTCTCGGCTTCGAAGGCGCGCAGTGCTTCCTCGTTCGGCGGCACGCCCCAGGCGGGGGTCAGAAAGGTGATCTTGTTCTCCTGCGCCAGCCCTGGCAGCGCCGCGCCAAGGATGAGCATGAGGACGACAGCTAAGGTGATGAGACGGGGGAAACGTCGGCTATGCATGTAAGGCTCCTGAACGAACATACCCAAAGACAATCGTTGAATTGACCTGCGAAAAAGCTCCGCATTCATGGCAGATTGTGGTGTATTTCGCCAGAGTTCGCAATAGCCGTAGGCGCTGTTTTCACGCCGGTCGCCGCCAGCCCAACAGGCGGCGACCGGGTTCAGGCATCCGCCAGGACTCTATTCCAGGGCGAAGGCGTGGCGCAGATCTTCCAGCGCCGCATCATCCATCGGCTGAAGCTCGCCCAGGAGCAGCGTGTCGATCAGGGCGCGCGCGCTCAGCTCCAGCACTTCCAGGCGGTCGAAGGCTTGCAGCACCGAACCACCCAGCGTCAGCACAGCGTCGTTCTGAATCAGCGCCACCGGGTTGCGCGCCGAAACCGTCTCTGCCACCATCGCCGGCGCGGTATAGGGCGAACCATACGGCAGCAGCGGCACGTCGCGCAGCATGACGTAGCTTTCCGGGATGAGGCGCGTATCGAAGCGGGCGGCGGTGACGGCGTAGGCGGTGGCATTGGGCGGCTGCGCGGTGATGATGGCGTTCACGGTGGGGTGTCTGGCGTAGATCGCCTGATGCATCGTCACCGCCCGGCTGGGCAGCTTGCCCCGTTCGCGCGCGCCATCGCGGATCAGCACCAGGGCGTCATTGGCGACATTGCGGCGGTCCTGCCCGGTCGGCGTGATCAGAAAGCTGGTCTCGTCCAACCGCGCCGAGATCACCCCTTCGGTGGAGATCATCAGCTGGCGCTCGCAGGCGCGGTTCAGGATGACCGAGATCTGGGTCCGCAGTTCGCGTTCCAGGCTGCTGTGTTCTTCGACATCGAATTCCGGCATCTGGTCGATATCGATGTCGAAGATGGCGAGCTGTTCATCGGTCAGGCTGTGCGGGGAGCCGATGGCACGGGCGCGCAGGAGGGTCCGCCCACAGAAATCGAGCGTCTCCATACGCTGATAGGCTTCGAGGAGCGACCCGCCGCCGGCGACCGCGCCGTGATTCTCCAGCAGCACGCTGTCGAAGCCATTGGCGAACGCCTGGGCGATCTGCGTTCCGAGTGCCTCGCTGCCCGGCGTGGCATAGGGCGCATAGCCGACACGCCCGCACACCCGCATCGCCTGCGGGATGATGCGCGTATCCGGGATGATGCGGGCGAGGCTGAAGGTCACCAGCGCAGCGGGGTGGGCATGGACGACGGCGCGCAGGTCCGGGCGGCGCTCGTAGATGGCGCGGTGAAACGGATACTCCAACGACGGCTTATGCGGTCCTGTGATCGTGCCGTCGGGCAGCAGGCACATGATGTCGTTGGGCGTCAGCGTCGCCTTGTCGATGCCCGATGGGGTGATCCAGATGCTGCCGTCACTGTCCTTGATCGACAGGTTCCCGCCGGAAAGATTGGTCAGCCCAGCGGCGTAGAGGCGTCCCATGAGGCGCGAAATCTGTTCACGGGGGGCTAGCAGGTTGAAATCCATGATTCTCGCTTTCGTCAGTCGTATTTATCCAGCGTTCGTTCGACGGCATCGACGTAATGCCCGCCGAACAGCCGCACGTGTACCAGCAGAGGATAGAGATTATAGAGATCGCGCCGTTCTTCGAAAAAGCCGGGTTGAATCGGGCGCTGCTCCGCGTAACGCACGAAGAACCCATCGTCAAACGTGCCGAACAGGGTGGTGAACGCCAGCTCGATTTCCGGGTCGGCATAGTAGATCGCCGGGTCGATGAAGGCGGCGACCGCGCCGTCAAACGCCAGGATGTTGCCCGTCCACAGATCGCCGTGAATGAGCGCGGGATGTTCCGGCTCGATCAGCCAATCCTCCAGCCGCGCCGCCAGCGCATCGATGCGCCGGCGCACCGCCAGCGGCAGGACGCCGGCGCGCAGCGCCACATCCGCCATGTAGAGGAGCCGCTGATCGCGAAAGAAGTCGATCCAGTCGTCACTCCAGGGGTTCGGCTGACGCAGCCCGCCGATCAGCGTGTCGAAGTCCAGTCCGAAGCCGCTCGAGGTGATCCCGTGCAGCGCCGCCATCAGGTCGGCGGCATGCTCCTGCACACTGTCGCTGATCCGGTTCTCGCCGGGTACGTATTCCATGACCAGCAGCGCCGGTTCAGCGTGGAACACTTCTGGCACAGGCAGGCGGCTGAAGCGCCGCAGGTAGCGCAGCATCTCGCCTTCGACATCCAGACGCGCCTCGGCGGTCTCGCCCACTTTGGCGACGATGATCTGCTCATCAGCCAGGCATGCCCAGTAGACCGCGCCGACCATGCCGCCGCGCAGCAGTCCGGACTCGACCACCGGCTGACCAAGTGTGTGCCCGATGGCTTCACGAATCAAGGGGTGCATGAAACGACCCCGTCCAGAAAGACCCCCGATAATCGCCGTCATTGTAACACCGTTGCCACAGGGCGGCGCGGCGGACCAGGGCTTCTGCAAAATCAGGGGCAACCTCCAATCCGAGCTGTCCTCACCCCTCAATCCCCTCTCCATTGTCATGGAGAGGGGAAGCTAAGCGCAGCGCAGCAGGGGTGAGGATTGCACTTTGCAACAGCCCTACGCGGCGGGTGCTACATGAACCACACCCATGCCGCCAGAAACGCCGCTGCCAGCAGGGTTAGATGGATTGACGTGCGCAGCGACCAGGCGCGCGTTGCCCAGACCGCGATGGCAGCGAGGGCGAGAACAGCGCCTGCTGGCAGCAGCCAGCTCAGCCGTTCCCACCAGACCGCGCTTTCCGGCAGCACGGTATAGCCAAAAGGATGATCGATCCCACCGACGATGAGCGTCAGCACCATGCCGGTAACTCCAAGAGTCGCCGCAGCGCTGCCGATCACCGACAGCTTTGCCAGCCGCGACACCGCGATGCGCAGGCGATCCGGACGGCGGGGTCGCGCCGGAAGAAGCGCCAGCCCGCTCAACGCCGCCGCGCCCACGGCGATCAAATCGCCAACCCCGTTCAGCAGGTTAAGCACGCTCAGCAGTCCCGCCGCTGCAACCGGCGGACGCGCCGTCAGCGCTGCCTCGAGCACTGGGTCGCGCCCGGCGAAGAAATCTGCGCCGTTCATCTGCACGAAGATGTCGGGGAAAACCGCCGGGGCGTCGGCGTCGGCAAACTGAAAGAAGCGGGTGGAGCGCGTCCCGACCATGCCCGAATGCGGCAGAGTCGTGCGGACGATCTGCCCGTAGACGTTGACCGCGTTGCCCGTCGGCTCGCCGACCAGCGCCGCGCCCAGTCCCGCCTCGAACATCGATGTGCCCGCCGCGCCGTCGCGCAGCTGCAGCGCCACGATGTTGCCCGAAGAGAACGTCCGCCGTCCGATGATGCCGACCAGCGCCCCCACCGCAGACAGGTCAAGCTTCTGGTTCAATCCGCCGTAGAGCGGGTTGATCAGCGAATTGTCGCCGCCGGCGTTGTTGCGGATGTCGAGGATGACCTGGCGCACCGGCTGCGCCTCCAGGAAGACCAGCAGGCGGCGGGTGAACAGCGTCAGATAGGTCTCGTCGGAAAGGGTGTTGAACTGGATGTAAAGCTGATCGCTTTCCGGCAGATAGCGATACCAGAAGGTATGGGCGATCCGCTCTTCGCGCCTGCCGTACAGGAAGACCTGGCTTTCCGGCAGCGTAAAACCCTCCGGCGTCGTCAGTTCCGTGTCGCCGGGGACCGGCGCGAGGTCGATGGTGAACGGAGTCTCGTTGACGCCGACCAGGAAAGTCGTCTCGCCGGGCGCATCCAGGATACCCTGCGCCTGAAGCAGTTCCGGGAGCATCATGAACTGGCGGGCGCGCACCCGGACCCAGGAGTCATTGCCGGCTTCATGGGCGGTCAGCGGCTCGACGGCGGCGAGGACTTCAGGCATAGCGTGATTGTTGATCGCGCCGATCTCCAGCCCCACCAGGTCATGCAGGTCCGGGGTCGCCGCAACGATGAACGCGCCATCGCCGAACCAGTCGAAGCCGATGGGAAACCGGCTCAGCGTGAGCGGCGGCGCGAGCGTGGTATGGGCGTCTTTGAGCAGCGCCGTCAGCCGCATCAGCGCGGCGGCAGCCTGACCGTCGGTCATGCCCGGCAGGGCGGCGCGCACCGCCTCGACCTCGGCGGTGAATGCCGCTTCGGAGATGTGGGCGAAAGGGTTGGGATGCTCGGAGATCTCCCCAAGCAGCGCATCGAGATCTTGTTCCCAGCCGGACGGCGAGTCCTGCGCCAGGGCGGCGAAGCCGCCGGGGAACATCACGAACAGGACGAGGACAGCGCATGCGATGATCCGCATCATACCCCCCATAAGGGATGACGATGCCTTTATTGTAACGCGGCGACCGCCTTCAGGATCTCATCCAGCGAGATTCCGCTCAGGTCAGGATAGCGCACATGCGCCTTCTCCAGCGCCAGGTCGCCCAGACCGACGACCCAGAATCCTCCAGCACGCGCCGCCTGTACACCGTCGGAGGCGTCTTCGAAGACGACCGACTCGGAAGGCAGGACGCCCAGCCGCCCAGCCGCCCACATGAAGAGGTCCGGTTCCGGCTTGGCGCGCGGGATCATTGAGGTATCGGAGATAGCGTCCATGCGGTCGAACAAGCCCAGCTTGCGCAGCACGAACTTGGCGTTCATGCTCGACGAAGCGACCGCTTTCTTGATTCCCCGGCGGTCGGCATCGTCGAGAATCGCCATGATGCCCGGCAGGATCGCCTCTGGCGTCAGGAAGGCGATGAACGCCAGATAGTACATGTTCTTGCGCCGCATCCACTCCTGGGCGGTCTCTTCATCGACGGTGTGACCGTTCAGCAGGCGCTTCAGGCTTTCGCGCCGCGATACGCCGCGCAGCATGTCACGAAAATCTGCCGGGATGGGCAGCCCCACTTCGCCGGCAAGCTGAATCCACGACCGGTAATGCAGTTCGACGGTGTCAGTGATGACGCCGTCCAGGTCGAAGATGAGCGCGCGAATGTCCTCTGCCATGATTCCCCCTGCCTTCGCGCCCGATGGCTACCCGTCGCCCTGTTCCGAGTCGTCGCCGCCCGCCCCCAGCAGACGGCGATAGGTCGCCTGAAGCATCAGGGCGTCCGCCACGTGGAACGGCAGCGGCGCTTCCACGCCCACCGTTCCGCCGACGCCATAATCGACGAAAGCTTGCAGCAGTTCACGATAGTGCAGGTCGGCTTCGTTCAGCGGCAGATGCTCTTTTTCGCCCTTGGCGGTGTAGGCGATTCCGCTCATGTGAAAGTGCAGTTTGCCCAGACCCTCTTCGCCCAACCCGGCTTTGACCCGGCGCAGCGCATCGGCGAATTCGGCATAGCTGTTGAACGTGCCGTCTCCCTGCCGCGCGTGCAGATGCGCCCAGTCGATGCAGGGCAGCACCCCCGGCACATCGGCGCTGAGCTGGATCACCTCGTCGAGCGTGCCGAACATCGCCGATTTGCCCATCGTCTCTGGGCGAAGATTGACCGCCACGCCTTCCTCGCGCAGGATGCCGGTCAGTTCGAGGAGCTTCTGGCGGGCGCGTTCGTAGACCTGTTCCGGCGGCTGGCTGTGGTAGCTGCCCGGATGAAAGACGATGTCCTTCGCCCCGGCGAGGAAACCCTTGCGCGCCGCCGCCAGCAGACGGGCGTCGCTCTTTTCCATCAGCTCCGTCGTCTGACTGTTGAGGTTGATGAAGTACGGCGCATGGATGCTCAGGCTGATCTGCCGCGCTTCCGCCGCCGCCTTGATCTGCGCGCACATCTCGTCGCTGACCCGCACGCTCTGCACCCAGGCGATCTCCAGATGCTCCAAACCAAGTTCGCGGCTATGATGAATAGCAGCGATGGTCCCACTGACGGGCGTGGTCTGCGGCGAACCCACCGTGCCAAAACGCAAACGCTCTTTGAGCTGCGACTGCTGCTGCGCCAAGTGGTTTCCTTTTTCTGCAAATGTGAACTTGGACATGCAATTATTGTAACAGACAGCGAGCCAACAGCGGGTGTGAATCAGCAAACGTTGGGAGGAAGTTCGTCATGTTTGCACATCTCATGTTTTTTCGTCAGCGGGCGCTGGTGACGGCGGCGCTGGCAGCCGTCATCGTCTTCATCCTGTGGAATGTTCCGGCGCTGGGCGTTGTCCTCTATCCGTTTCGCCTGTTCGTCACCTTCGTCCACGAGACCGGGCACGGCGCAGCGGCGCTGATCAGCGGCGGGCACTTCCAGCAGTTCGTGGTCGATCAAAACGGCGGCGGCTACGCGCTGACGGCGGGCGGCAGCCGCGCGCTGATCCTGCCGGCGGGCTATCTGGGGGCGGCGCTCTTCGGCGCGCTCCTCTTCTACCTCACCAACACCCTGCCCTACCCGCGCAGCATCGCCCTGGCGCTAGCGATCCTCCTGGCGCTGGTGACCGTGTTTTATACGCAGCTGCTCTCACTGGCGTTCTTCGTCGGTTTGATCATGGCGGGGGTCCTCGTCCTGCTCTGGCGCTATGCCGACCGGGGGGTGACCATGCTGGCGCTGAATCTGCTGGCGATCCTGACCGGGTTGAACGCCGTCAACGACCTGATCGCCCTGACCGGCAGCGCCGACATCAGCGCCGGCGCGCTGCGCAACGATGCGGCGGCGTTCAGCGCCGAAGTTGCGCCGCTGGTCCCGGCTGCGGTCTGGGCGCTGCTGTGGGCGGGGCTGGCGATCCTGATCGTTGGGGCGGCGGTGTACTTCAGCCTGATTCGCCGCCGCCGGCGCTGACCCGATGCCGGGTGTATTCGCGTGAAAAACGTCCAGCGGTTACAATACGGAAACGGTTTTCAACCCTGAAGGCATGAGGGCGATGCAGCCAAATCTGGTCGGTCAGAAGCTCGGCAAATACACCATCCGCGAGATGCTCGGCATGGGCGGGATGGGCGCGGTCTACAGAGCCTACCAGGAGGACCTCAAGCGCGAGGTCGCACTCAAGGTGATCGCCCCGAACTTCACCGCACAGGAGGAGCTGGTCGCCCGTTTCATCCGCGAAGCACAGACCGCCGCATCGCTGGAACATGCCCACATCGTGCCGATCTACGACTACGGCGTGATCAACGGTCAGCTGTACATCGTCATGCGTCTGCTGACCGGCGGCACGCTTTCGCAGCGCATCGACGCCGCCCGCAAGTCGGGCAAGCTGCCCACGCCGGGCGAGTGCGCCGCCCTGCTGGACCAGCTCGCCGGCGCGCTCGACTATGCGCACGAACGCGGCGTCATCCACCGCGACATCAAGCCCGGCAACATCATGTTCGACAATCACGGCGACGCCTTCCTGGTCGATTTCGGCATCGCCAAAGCCGGGGATTCCACCAACCTGACGCGCGGCAGCAGCGTGATCGGCTCGCCGCATTACATGGCTCCTGAACAGTGGCGCGGCGACCCGGCGACGGCGGGGACCGATCAGTACGCGCTGGCGGTCGTGCTGTTCACCATGCTGACCGGCAAGCTGCCCTTCGAAGCCGAGACGCCCTACGCCGTCATGCAGCTGCATATCAACACGCCGCCGCCGTCTCCGACACTGCTGCGCGCCGATCTTTCGCCGGGTCTGGGGCTGGTGATGGAGCGGGCGCTGGCGAAGGACGGCGCGGCGCGTTTTCCATCGATGCGCGCCTTCGCCGAGGCGTTCCGTCAGTCGGTAGGCGAGCGGATGGTGGGCGAGACAGGTTTCTTCACCCGCCCGCTGGAGACGACGCGCACCGTCGTCGTGCCGGGCGGGTCGGGTTCGCAGCAGAGCGCAGCACCCGCCGCCACCGCCGGCGCACCTTCGGGCAGCACGTCGCAGAGCCTCAGCCAGACCATTCGCCAGCAGCGGGTCGGGCTGGCGGTCGGCTTGGGCGCCGGCTTGATCGTCGCCGTCGCAGCGGGCGTCCTGCTGCTCATGCAGAACCGGGGCGCGCCGGACCTGGATGCCACCGCCACCGCCGGGCAGGCGACGCTGGTCGGCATGGCGAACATGACGGCGACGGCGGAGGGCGCGGCGCTGATCGCCAGCCCGACAGCCGGTGAGGTGACCGACCCACCGCCGAGCGCCACCCCGCTTCCGCCGACCGAGACGCTCACCCCGACCTGGACTCCTTCGCTGACGCCCTCGGCGACGGCGACTCCGCTGCCGTCCGCAACGCTGACCCCGTCCCTTTCTGCGGAGCAGATCGCCGCTTCGGCGACCGCCGCCCACGAAGCCGAGATCGCCCTGTCGGCGACCGAACGCGCTGTCCTCACCCGCACCGCGCGAGCTTCAGAGACGGCGGCAGCGCAGGCGACTCAGGCGGTCGAAACCGCCGCCGCCCAGGCGTTGGAGACGCTGATCGCGCGCAACACCGCCACCTCGGCGGCGATTGCCACCAACGCCGCCGCCACCCTTCAGGCGGAGCAGGAAGCGACTCAAGCGGCGATCAACGTCGCTGCCACCCTCGATGCCATCGTCCGGAATACGCGGGCGGCGAACAATGCCGCCGCATCGGCGACCGCCGCCGCCGAGCAGGCGATACGCGACGCGCAGGCGACCAGTACGGCGGCAGCCCAGGCAGCGCAAACGGCAACCCAGGCAGCGCTCGATGCGCGGGCGACGGGGACCGCCGAAGCGCTGTCGGCGGCGCAGACCGCGACGCAGACGGCGCTCGATGCGCAGGCGACACACGCCGCTGTCGATCAGGCTGCGACACAGACAGCGCTCGATGCGCGGGCGACACACGCCGCCGATCAGACGGCGACGCAGACCACCTTCGATGCGCAGGCGACGGGGACTGCCGAGGCGCTGTGGACGGCACTGACGGCGACCCAGACGGCGCTGGATGCACGGGCGACCGAGGACTCGCTGACCGCCAGTGCGCAGCGCCTCGCGACCGAATCGGCAGCGACCGCCACGCGGAGCGCCGAGCTGCTGGCGGCACAGGCGACCCTTTCAGCGCTTCAGACTGACGCCGCGAACCTGACCGCCACCGCAGCAGCGGGTCCGCTAACCGCAACCGCCGGCGGCGTTTCCGGCACCATGGCAGCGCTCAACGCTCGCGCGACCGCGCTGCGGGCGACGGCGACCGCGCGCGCAGCCATCGCCGTGACCAGCCCGACGGCAAGCGTGCAACCGCGCGTCCTGGTGTCGCGCACGCCGACGCCGCAGGTGCTCGCGTCGCCGACGCTGCTGCCCAGCCCGACTCGGCAGCCGCAAGTCGGGCGTCCCGGCATCTTCAGCCCTGGCGATCTGATGGAGCGCCGGGTGTTGACCACGCAGGATGACGGCTTCATTCGCACCGTCTCCCTGTGCTGCGCGGCGAGCGACCTGTTCGTCGAGATCGCCTTCGAGATGCCAAACACGACTTCCTACTGGGATATCGGAGTTGCAGTCCGCGAGCAGGAAGCGCCGAATCAGGAGCTGCGCTTCTACATCACCAGCAACCGCACCTGGAGCTATGACCTGGGCGCAGAGACCCAGGCGAACGGGTCGCACAGCGCGCCGTTCAACACCCGCCCTGGCACGATCAACCGGCTGACCCTGGTCGCCTTCGGAGAAACGGGCATCGCCCTGCTCAACGGCGAAATCATCGCCGTCCTCGACTTCTCCGCCATCCTCAACAGCGGTGAGGTGTACATCGGCACAGAATTCGCCGCCGGAAGCCCGCCCGGCATTGATGTCGTGATCGTCAGCGCCAACGTGGGCGCGCTTGATCCTGCCTTCGGACCTTCCGACGGCATACTGCCTCATCGCCCCAACAACGGCGGCGCCGAAAGCCTCGCCGCCGAGGGCGTCCAGCGCGGATCTTTCATCGCCCAGGCGGTTCTGGGCGTGCCGTACCTGACCGATCAGAACGGTTGGGATATCGGCTTCGACTTCCGCAAGCCCGGCACGAATCGCTTCGTCCGCCTGATCGTCGACGCCATGCGGCAGACCTGGTATCTTTACGACTTCAACGGGGAATTCACTCTGAGTCAGTCGGGTCCGGCGGGAGCGCTGCGCCAGGGCGCAAATGATGTTAACGAGCTGATCCTGGTAGCGGTGCGCGAGCATGGCTTTCTGATCGTCAACGGGCAGCCGGTCGGCAGATTCGAACTGCCGATGATCCCCGGCGGCGGCGGGGTTGAACTTGGGACCGGTTTCTTCTCCGGCAACGAGGTCGATGGCGAGCAGACGACCTTCAGCGGATACACCGTCTGGACCTTTGCCGACCAGCCGTGAGGCGCTGAAGCGCGGCTACGACGACGTGGCACAACATGCGCTCTGATGAATGAGGAAGGCGCATCGTGGCGGACGTGTTCATCTCCTATTCGCGGCACAACATCGCCTTCGCACGGCGGCTCTTCGATGCGCTTCAGCAGAGCGGGCGCGACTCCTGGATTGACTGGGACGACATCCCCATGTCCACCGAGTGGTGGAAGGCGATCCAGGAGGGAATCGAAGCCGCCAACGGCTTTGTGCTGATCATCACCCCGGACTCGCTGTCCTCGCCGGTCTGCGCGCTCGAAATCGCCCATGCCATCACCAATCACAAGCGCATCATCCCGGTCGTTCACGCCGACACCGACATCAGCGCTGCTTACGGCAAGCTGGCGGCGGTCAAGCCGTCCGGCTTTCTGGCGGAAATCATCGCCGGGCGCGATCTGCTCGAAATCGCCCGCAAGAACTGGAGCATCGTCGAGGGCATCAACTGGCTCTTCTTCCGCGAAAACGATAGCTTTGAAGCCAGTCTGAAGCGGCTGATCGAAGTCGTCGAGACTGATTTTGCCCGCGTGCGTCTGCACACCCGTCTGCTGATTCGCGCCGGCGAATGGCGCGAAAAGGGCTTCGACCACAGCACCCTGCTGTCGGGCAGCGATCTGCGCGAAGCCGAGCGCTGGCTGAAACGAGAGGCGAGGAAACCGCCGCAGGCGACCGAGGCGCACCGAGCGTTCATACGCGCGTCGCTGCATCAGGAAGCTGAGGAAGCCGCTGAACGTCAGCAGCAGATCGATGCGCTGAACGCGGCGTCGCAGCGTGCCCAGCGTCAGAGCCGGCGGGCGGGCGCGGCGACGGTGATCGCCGCGCTGCTGGTCGTGGCGCTGACCATCGCGGCGCTGGTCGCCGGCACACAGATCAACGACGCCAACCGGCAGATCGCCACCGCCACCGTCGCGCAAGGGGCAGCCCTGGACCAGGTGGCGACGGCGACGGTCTTTCAGGGGTTGGCGCTGCTGCGCGCCGACGCTGCCGATACCCGCGTGGCAATCGCCGGTGAGACGCTCACGCCGATCCCCGGCACGCTGACTCAGGCGGCGCTGCTGCGGCTTGATGCTGAACAGGGACAGCACATCCTGAACGAACTGAACGCCGTGTCTCTCAACATTCGCGCTGGAATCGGCGTGAGCGCCCAGATCGCGCGGATGGACCTTCTGGTGGAGCAGTACCCTGAAAACCCGCTGGCATTTCGAGCGCGCGGGCTGGTGCGGGCGGACGTTGGCGATCTGGAGGGCGCGCTGGCGGATTACAGCCGCGCCATCGTCCTCGACCCGACCTTCGTCGACGCGCTGCTCAGCCGGGGGCATCTCCTGCTCAGGTTGGGCAGACCCGCCGAGGCAGAAGCGGATTTCACGCAGATCATCGCCCTGGAACCCGGCAACAGCACGGCATACTATAATCGCGGCGTGGCGCGCGCGACCCAGAATGCGTACGACCTGGCGCTGGCGGATTACACGCGCACCCTTCAGATCGATGAGACGAACGCCGAAGCCTACAACAACCGGGGCGCAGCTTACTACGCGCTGGCGAAGTACGAACTGGCGGCGCAGGATTTTTCGGCGGCAATCGCATTCGGTCTGGACGACGAGAACACCTACCGCAGCCTGAATCTGGCGCTGGAAAGGCTGCAAACGCCGACTCTCGACCTGCGCACCGTCTTCCCGGTGACGCCTTCGCCCACCGCCAGTGCGACCACGCGCGCAACCCAGCGCTACGTCTTTCCGGCGACCCAGCCCTCTTACCCGGCGACGGCGGAGATGCCGGCGACCTTGCTGGTTGTGCCGGTGACTGAAGCGCCGATCACTTCTGAGCCTGCGCCGGCGACTCAGCTGCCGATAACCTCTGGACCTGCGCCGGCGACCCAGATCGCGGCGACGCCTCTGCCACTGCTGCTGACGCTGCCGGGATTCGACGAGACGATTCCACTGCTGCCGACCGTCATCTTCAGCGGTTGATCTGCCGCTGCGTCCGCTTTCAGCCGACGCGACGGCGCACTATCGTGTGCATGGTGACGCTGACGGTGATGATCAGCCCATAGATGAGCTGCGTCCAGAAGCCCGTCAGACCGATGGCGACGATTCCGGCGTTGATCGAGCCGATGATGAACGTCGCGATGAACGTGCCCAGGATCGAGCCGACCCCGCCAAATGCCGAAGTGCCGCCCAGGAAGATCGACGCCAGGGTGGTCAGCAGGTAGCCTTCGCCCAGCGTGGTGAAGAAGTTGGTGACGTGCAGGCTGGCGACCAGCCCGGCGAACGCCGCCGCCGCGCCGACCAGGGCGAAGAGCAGGATGCGCGTCCGGTCCACGTTGACGCCCATCAGCCGCGCGCTGTTGACGTTGTCGCCGGTCAGATAGGTATGCGCCCCAAAGCGGTGGCGGTTGAGCAGCGCCCAGATGGCGATGCCGATCAGGATATACCAGACCATCTGCATCGGCACGTAGTCGCCGATCTTGCCGACGAGCATCTGCCCCAGCGGTGAATTCTTCGGCTCGACCAGCACTTCAGACCGCCCATTGGTGACGATCAGGATGACGCCCCGCCAGAAGAACTGTGTGCCGATGGTGGCGATCAGCGGCGGAATGCCCAGCCGCACGACAATCAAGCCGTTGATGATGCCGACGGCAAATCCCGATCCGATGCAGGCGGCGAAGGCGAGCCACACATTCGCAGTCGAATCAAAGACCAGCACGAAGGCGACCACCCCCACCGCCATGATCGACGGGAAGGATAGGTCGATATCGCCGGCGATCACCACCATCGTCAGCGGCAGCGCCACGATGCCGAAGAACGGCACGGTCGCCATGAACGAGGCGTAAATCTCCGGGGCGAGGAATGTCCTGGGCGCGGCGACGATGAAGATGCCCCACAGCAGCAGCAGCACCACGAAGATGCCGATCTGCAGGGCGTTGCGGCGCACGCGGGTGCGCAGCGTCGGCGCGGGAGCGGGGGCGAGCGCGCTTTGTGTCGTGGCGTGTTCCATCTTTTCCCCCTCAGTCCAGGCTGCCGGTCTTGGCGACGCGGCGCATCTTGTCGAGCAGCTCGTTGAGCGTCAGATCGCTGGTGCGAAACTCGCCGGCGACCCGCCCGCGATCCAGCAGGACGATGCGATCCGCCACTTCGTAGACGTGAAAGATATTGTGATCGATGAAGATCACCGATTTCCCCGCCGTCCGCACCTGTTCGACGAATTCCAGCAGCTTGCCGGTCTCGCTCAGCGCCAGACCCATCGTCGGCTCGTCCAGGATGATCAGCTCCGCCTGAAAGTAGAGCGCGCGCACGATAGCGACGCCCTGCTTCTCGCCGCCGCTGAAGGTCAGCACCGGAGAATCCGGGGTGACTGCCGTCGAGGTGAAGCCCATGTGTTCCTGCATCAGGCGCTGCGTCTCGGCGCGCATGCGCGGGATGTCCATCAGCCCGAAGCGCGTGGTCAGCTCCCGCCCGATGAAGATGTTGCGCCAGAGCGACTGCTGGTCTGCCAGCGCCCGCTCCTGGTAGACCGTCTCGACGCCAAGCTGTCGCGCTCTGGGCACGGTCAGATGCTCGACTCGCTGCCCATTGAACAGAATTTCTCCCTCGTCGGGATGATAATAACCGGTGATGATCTTGATCAGCGTCGATTTGCCCGCGCCGTTATCGCCGAGCAGCCCGATCACCTCACCGCGATCCACCGTCATGGTGACGCCGCGCAAAGACTGTACTTCGCCAAAGGATTTTTTGATGTCGCGCAGTTCCAGGAAGTGGCTCATCGTAGGCTCCAGGCGCAGCGCCCGGCATGCAGGACATGCCGGGCGCTGCGTTTGACCATAGTCTAACGAATCTGCTGTTCGACCAGCCCCGCCAGCACCTCGATGTTGCCGGCATGAGCAAAGCCGGAGCCGGTATCGACATGCAAGCCGCTGAAGGCGAATTTCTCGGTCAGGCAGATCTGCAGGATGGGCAGATAGCCCTGAAGCCACTGCTGCTGATCGATGACCAGGTCGGTCCAGCCGCCGCGAATCGCCTCGACGGTCGCCGGAGCCAGGTCAAAGCCCGCCATGAAGATGTCCTCCGGACCCTTGCTGGCGGCTTCCAGATAGGCGCGCTGCGTCGCCGTCACCGAGCCGTGATCGGTCACGATGATCTTGACATCGGGGTTGGCGCTGACGTAGCCGGTGAAGGTGGCGATGCCGGCGGAGGCGTCGGCATTGGTGGCGCTGTCGATCTCGATGTAATCGACCACCACGCCCGCCTCTTCCAGCGCGTCGATCACGCCCTGGGTGCGCTGTCCGCGCTCACCCTGCGAGAGCAGTCCCCACACCATCGCCCGCTCGCCCGACTGCACGCCGGACCGCGCGACCGTCTCACGCCCCAGGTTGTAGCCGGCGGAGTAGTTTTCCGCGCCGACGTAGCCGAAACCGTTGCCCTTGTAGGTCGCTTCCAGGCTGGCAAGCTGCGTGTTCTGGCTGGTGACGATGATGCCGTTCGCCTCTGCCTCATCGACGAGCGCCTGGAACGCCTCGACGCCCGGATGCCCCATGACGGCGATGCCATCCGGGCTGGTGGCGGCGGCTTCCGAGAAGCCGGTGATCATCTGCGCCGGATCCCACGCGGACCACACGTACTGTACGTTCGCGCCAAGATCGGCTGCCGCCGCCAGCGCGCCGTTGTAGACCACCGTCGCGAACGGATCGCCCGCCGCGCCGCCGGGGAAGAAGACGATATCGACGCCGGCGCACCATCCGCCGTCATCCTGCGCCGCCGCGAAACCCGCCGGCAGGAGCAGGATGGCGATCAGCGCCGCCACAGAAAGAAGGCTGACCAGTTTTCGTATCACGAGACTCCTCCAGAATAATGCTGTGCGAAACTTGTGCCCAAAAACGTGAGGACGAGGCACGTCTCGCCCTCACGCTGCGAAACAGGGAGACTCTCACCAACGAGCCTCTCTGCTCTCGCGCAACCCATTCATTATGGGACAGTCGGCAGACCGTTGTCGGTCTCCGGCGCACCGGCGACCGGTTCGGTCCACAGGTCGCCCGCCAGATATGCCGCCAGATTGTCCGGCGTCACCACCACCGACGGCGTCAGCGTGATCTCCGGCACTTCCTCGCCCGCGAAGACCGCCGCCATCGCGTCGATCACCGCCACGCCCATCCGGAACGGGTCCACGCCCAGCGTCGCGCTGAACTGCCCCTGCGACAGCAGATCGAGCGTCGGCTGGTTGCCGTCGATGCCCACCGCGAAGAAGTCCTGGTTGATCACCAGCCCCAACTGCTCCGCCGCCAGCGCCGCGCCAATCGCCATCTCGTCGCTGTTGCCATAGAACACGTCGATGTCCGGGTTCTGCTGCAAGGCGATTGCCGCCACCTCAGACCCGCGCGTCCGCAGCCACTCCGCGCTCTGCGACCCCACGACCTCTACATTCGGGCAGTTCGCTTCCAGCCCGGCGTTGAAGCCCTGCGTCCGGCGGTGGCTGAAGATGCTGTCGATCCCTTCCAGGATGTACACCTTCCCCGTCGTCTCCGCCGGCGTGCTGCCATGCTTCCCGGCGATCAGCTCGCAGGTGTATGCCGCCAGCGCCGCCGCGCCGCCCCACTGATCGTAGCCGATGTACGTCTCGACGCTGCCCTCAGAGAACGGCGTGATGAAGTTGTGCGCCAGGATCGGCACGCCGCGCTCGTTGGCGCTCGTCACCGCCGTGATCGCGCTGTCCGTGCCGATCGGGTTGATGCTGATCGCCTCAACCCCCTTTTCCAAAAGCTGCTCGACCGTCGTCACGAATGCCGCGAAGTCGCCTTCGCTCGCCGGAGCCTGGACTTCCAGCGTCCAGCCCAGCTCGTCCGCCCGCGCCTGTGCCCCTTCCACCATGGCGACGTGGAATGGGCTGGTCAGCGCCGGCGGCACAAACCCGACATAGTGAGTCTCCTGCGCCCGAATTCCCGCCGCTGTGAAGGCGAGCACGAGCATCAGGAGCAGGATGAGTCGTACTTTCCGATGCTGAAGCATAAATCTCCTCCTAACCAAAGGAATTGACGAACTCCGATCAACCCGGCACAAGCCGGGATCGAACACGATTGATTCAGGCAGCCCGCCGGCGCATCCGCAGCCAGGGGATATCGCCGCGACGCAGCACGTCGAGCGCGACCGCCAGCACGATGATCACGCCCAGGACGATTTCCTTGGCGTTGGAAGGGACGCTCAGGTAGACCATGCCCTGCTCGACCACGCGGATGATGAATACGCCGACCAGCGTGCCCCAGATGCCGCCCTTGCCGCCGGTGAGCGCCGTGCCGCCGATGACGACGGCGGCGACGCTCATCAGTGTCATGTTGGTGCCGTTCTGATACGCGCCGGAGACCAGTCGTGACATGACCAGCACGCCGCCGACCGCCGCCAGCAGCCCACTGATGGCATAGATGCGAATCTTGACCAGATTGACGCTGATGCCCGACAGCCGCGCCGACGTCTCGTTGCCGCCGATGGCGTAGGTGTAACGCCCGAAGCGGGTGTGCCGCAGCACCACCCAGGAGATGAAATAGATGATCACCGCGATGATCAGCACCA
Organism: Anaerolineae bacterium; assembly: GCA_016789005.1. Taxonomy (GTDB): domain Bacteria; phylum Chloroflexota; class Anaerolineae; order Aggregatilineales; family Phototrophicaceae; genus Flexifilum. The sequence goes on along the minus strand of JAEURA010000074.1, from coordinate 14,309 downwards.
TCGGAACGCGAATCGCGCCGTCCTCGCCGATGCGGATCACCTGCGTCATGAAGCTGAGGAACTCGTCTTTCTGAATGTTGATGCCCGCGCCGTTGGTAATTACCAGCGACACGCCGAGCAGGATGCTGCGCATGCCCAGGGTGACGATCAGCGGGTTCATGTTCAGCCCGGTGATCAGCACGCCCTGGAATGCGCCGATGAGCGCGCCTGCCGAGAGGGCAATCAGGATCGCCAGGTACGACGGAATGCCGTTGGCGATCTGCCCGCCGGCGACGTTGGTCCCGGCGATCAGGATGGCGGCGATCACGCCGGCGAACGACACCATCGCCTCGACAGAGAGGTCGATGCCGCCGGTCAGGATCACGTAGGTTTGCCCCGCGGCGACGATGCCGATGGCTGCCGCCTCCAGACCGAGCAGCATCAGGCTGGTCGGCGAACGAAACGCCTCGGAAAGCGTCCACAGCACCGCCAGCATGAACAGCAGGACGAGCAGCGGTCCGGTGTTTGAGAGGAAACGCCCGATGCTGCGCATGGACCGCGCCCCGGTCGAGGGCGATGTGGCTGCTGTTCGTTCCATCACGGATGCCCTTCGTCTTTGCGATGTCCTGTCGCGTATTCCAGCAGAGTCTCCTGCGTCGCCTCGGCGCGACCGACAAAACCGGTCACCGTTCCCTCATGGATGACCATAATCCGGTCGCTCATACCGATCACTTCCGGCAGTTCCGAACTGACCATGACCACCGCCCCGCCGTTGGCGACGAACTGATTGATCAGCCGATAGATTTCGACTTTCGCGCCGACATCGATACCGCGTGTCGGCTCATCGAAGAGCAGGATGCGCGGTGCGGTCGCCATCCACTTGCTCAGGACGATCTTCTGCTGGTTCCCGCCCGACAGACTGGAGACCAGATTCTCAGGATCGGCAACCTTGATCTGAATGCGCTGAATGTACTGCCCCACCAGGGCGCGCTCTCGACGCCGGTCGATCAGCGGTCCCCGCGTCAGGGTGCGCAGCACCGCCAGCGTCACATTTTCGCGCACCGCCATGCCCATGATCAGCCCCTGCTGTTTGCGATCTTCGGGCAGCAGCACAATGCCATGCCGAATCGCATCGCGCGGGCTGCGAATCGGCGCGCGTCCGCCATCGACGTAGACCGCGCCAGCGTCGATAGGGTCGGCGCCGAAGATGGCGCGCAGCAGCTCCGTCCTACCCGCCCCTACCAGCCCAGCGATCCCCAAGACTTCGCCGGCGTGAACGCTGAAGCTGATATTGCGCAGGCGGTCGCCCTGGGTCAATCCCTCGACGCGCAGCAGTTCCCTGCCGCGCGGGGCGGTCTCTTTCGGGAACTGCTCATCCAGCCGCCGCCCCACCATCAGGCGGATCAGTTCGTCCATCGTCAGATCGGCGGCAGCGCGCGTGGCGATGTGACGCCCGTCACGCAGGATGGTCAGGCGGTCGGCTATTTCGAAGGCTTCGTTGAGGTGGTGCGAGATGTAGACGATGGCGACCCCGGCGGCGCGCAGATCGCGGATGATGGCGAAGAGGTCGTCGATTTCGCGCAGGCTGAGCGCCGCCGTCGGCTCATCCATGATGATGATGTCGGAGCGGTGATGCAGCGCCTTGGCAACTTCCACCATCTGCTGCTGCCCAACGCCGAGCGAGCCGACCAAAACCCGGGGATCGACATCGAGGTGCAACCGCTCCAACAGCGCCCGCGCCCCCTTGTGCATCGCGCGCCAGTGGACCAGCGGACCCCGCGTGATCTCGCTGCCCAGGTAGATGTTCTCAGTCACCGTCAGCAGCGGAATCTGGTTGAGTTCCTGGTGGATGGTCGTGATGCCAGCCACCTGCGCCTGTTTGGGCGTGTGATAGCTGACGCGCCTTCCCTTGAAGATGATCTCGCCAGCATCCGCCTCGTAGACTCCCGCCAGGATCTTCATCAGCGTCGACTTGCCCGCGCCGTTTTCTCCCAGCAGGGCATGGACTTCGCCGCGTCGCACGTCGAAGCCCACGTTGTCAAGCGCCACCACACCGGGGAAGCGCTTGACGATGCCGCGCATCTCCAGTACAACCGGATTGTCGGCGTTCACGTTTTCTGTCGTCCTTACCGTCCGGTCAGGGCGATCGCCTGGTGCACTCGCGGCATGATCTGTGTTTCGACATCGATATCGCGCGCCGGCGCGGACGCATCGCCGAACAACAGCCAGTCTTCAACGTGTTCGACCGTCGCGCCCGGCGCGACCGCAGCCAGCGGTCCCAGCGACTCCACTTCCAGCATCACATCGTTGGTGAAGACTTCGCAGTTGCTGCCGTAATCGGGATAGGTCGCGCCGGCTTTCAGGCTGAACATTTTGAGGAACAGCGCCCCACCCAGGACATAGCCCGCCCAGCCATCAGGGACGCTCGCGCCGATCTTCTGCGGCACTGCCCCAGGCACCGAGCGCAGCAGGACGTATTTGTTTCCCCACGTCCAGCGGGGATCGCTCATGTTGGTGTACGCCCACAGCGCCAGATTGTTCTTGGGCAGCAGATTCTCCGTGTGGCTGCCGCGCGGCGGCAGCGGCACGACCGCCGTCCCGCCCGACGCCATCACCGAGAGCGCCCAGGGCGCGAAGGTGACCGCCCATTGATTCGTGTTGCGCAGCCGGTGGATGACCTTCATGTGCGGCGCGCCGTCGGTCACACGCAGCTCGATCTGCTTCTCGATGCCGGTATCCGGCTCGACGGGCTGCGTCAGGATGACGCCATCCGCCAGCACGTCCACCTTCACCGGGCTGTTGTCCGGCGAATAGGTGCGCACCGGGTCTTCTGGGGAATGCCACAGGCGGTGACCGCCGAAGTTGACCCACTTGTCGCCGCCGGTGACGCCCATGCCCTTCGGGTTTTCATAGAACAGGTTCGCGCCCCCCGGCAGGCTGAAACGGATCACGCGCGGACCCACGTCGGCGGTGACAACCGCTTCGATCTTGCCGTTGCTCAGGGTGTAGCAGTTCTGCCATCCCCCATAAGGAGTCTTGTTGATGCTCACAGCCATTTGTGTGATCCTTCGCGCCTTCGCGCTGTCCAGGTGTCAGACATCGATGCCCAGTAGAGACCGCCGCGCCTACTTGTGCCAGTAGGTCGCCCAGCCCAGGTACTTGTTGAACGCCTCGTGCACTGCCCCCGCGACGTACGACTGGTTGATCGAGACGTGGTGTTCGTAACCGTTCTCGCAGATGTGCGCCAGAATCTCCTGGAAGCGCGGGACCCGCACGACGCCGTAGCCGCCAAAGGTGCTGATCGGATCGTTGGTGAACTCGCCTTCGCCGACGTAGGCGCGGATGCTGCCACTGAAATCGTCGGTGGTGATGCGCAGATAGGTGAACGGGCTTTCCTTCACGCGCCCGTAGATGGTGCCGAAGGTGTTGTCCTTGCCCACCGACCCGGCGATGATCTCCTGGTAGTCCATGACCGGAATCTCATCGACGAACACGTCCTTGGGCAGGTTGGAACAGTGGAAGACGACCGCCTTGTCGGGGTCCTCGCCGTAATTGTTGTTCCAGTCCACCAGCGCCGACGGTTTGCCGCTGGCAAGCTGCATCGCCAGCATCGCCAGCGCGCCGACGATGTCCGTCTCGCACGCTGAAGGATTGAGCTTGTTGCTGCTCATGCTCATCAGGGTGCAGGGGACGACGCCGAAATACTCTTCCATGCTCGTCCAGCACTGAATCGCGGTCGCGTCCAGCTCGTGACTCGCCATCCAGCCATCCAGCACCACCCCGAACTTCGCCATGCGATACAGCGACAGCTCCGGCACGTTTGCCGTGCGGGCGTAGGCGCGAATCTCCCCCAGCTTCGCCTGAACGGCGTCATCGCCATCCTTCAGGCGCTCGATCCGACCATAGACCTCGCTCAGGTCGAGGGTCTCGATGGTGATGCCGGAGCGTTCCAGCAGCTTCTCGCTGAAGCGCACCGTCTTGAAGGCTTCCGGGCGCGCGCCCATCATGCCCAGGCGCGCCGTCTTCATGCCGCGCACCACCCGGCAGACCGCCGCGAAGCGCTTCAGGTCCGCCATGAACGCCTCGCCGGTCGGGTCCATCGTGTGCCCGCTGGTGAGCGTGAACTGGATGCCATACTGCCGCAGGTTGTTGCAGGCGCTCATCTTGCCGCAGAAGCTGTCGCGGCGGTCGGCGATGCTCATCTTGGTGGCATCGTCCGGGAAAGCGTGGATCAGCATTGGCACATTCAAGCCCGACCAGCGCACCGTGTCGGCAATCGGGCGTTCTTCGCCGAAGTTCGGCAGGGTCAACAGGATGCCGTCGATCTCATCGGCATGCTGTTTGAAAAAGTCGGCGCAGTAGCGCGCCTCCTGGTGGTTGGAGATACTGCCGACGGTGGTCGCATCTTCCGGGGTGATGATGGCGCGGATGCCCGCCTTGGCAAGCTGGTCGAGGATGATCTTGCGACCGCTCTGCGCGAGATGATCGGGGAAAAACCCGCGATTCCCGACGATGACGGCGAGCGTGACGGGGCGCGTGGTCAAACGCGAGGCAGGGACAATTTCAGGTTGGCTGAGCACCATTCTCTGTTCTCCTGGTAAGCATCTTCTCGAAACCGGGCGGAACGGCGCAGCAGGCACAGCGCCCTTCAACCCGACGGGGCAGCAGTCTTTGACTGGCGTCTTGTGAACGCTCACAACCGATTAAAGCGCGAAATGACAGCGCTGTCAAATGGATGCGGCAGATTGCACAAGCGCATTTTTCGTAAATTCTTCAGCTTTCTGGTGCAGGACTTGACGTACACTTGTTAGCAGGCTGCCCGTCTTCGGGCGCGACTACAATGACTCATGAGGATAGTGATGATCGCGGCACCCCAATCCCAGCAGGTTACTCGGCGGCTGACACAACGCTACATGGTGGCGCTCGCCCTCATCCTGGTCCTGTCCGTCGCCGGGCAGGTGTTGATTCAGCTCTCCCTGACCACGCAGGCAAGCGACTCTCGCGTGGTCAACGTTTCCGGTCGCCAGCGTATGTTGAGCCAGCGGCTGAGCAAGACGGCGCTGGCGCTTCAGGTTGAGACCGGCGACGCGCTGACCGCCAGGATCGGCGAACTGGAATTCGTGCTCGACCTGTGGTCACGTTCGCACAACGCGCTGCAACACGGCGACGAGACGATCGGCACGCCGGGCGACAACAGCGAGGCGGTCGGCGCGCTCTTCGCAGAGATCGAGCCGAACTACCAGGCGATGCTGGCTGCCGGGCGCTGTCTGCTGGCGCTGGCGCGCGAAGAGACAGAATCCGACTGCGCCCCAGACCCATCCGCCCATGTCGCCGCCATCCTTGCCAATGAACCGCAGTTCCTCACCGGCATGGACGCTATCGTGTTCCAGTACGACGCGGAAGCGGCGGCGCGCGTCGGTCAGCTGCGGATCATCGAGCTGATCCTGCTGGCAAACACCATCTTCGTGCTGATCGTCGAAGCGCTGTTCGTCTTCCGTCCGGTCACTCGTCAGATTCGCGACGTGCTGGCGCGCCTCGTCCAGGCGCAGCAGGACCTGGAAACGGCGAACGAAGGACTGGAACACCGCGTGCAGGAACGTACCGCCGCGCTGGCGCAGAGTAACAGCGAACTCACGGCAGCGAACGAAGAAATTCAGGCGTTCGCCAGCCTGGTCTCGCACGATCTGCGCAGTCCCATCGCCGCGCTCAAAGGCTACACCACCGAACTACGCCGCGACCTGAAAGCGCTGTCGTCGGCGGTCCTGCCGGTGATTCAGGATGAACCCACCCGCGAACTCGTCGAGGAGTACATGCCAGAGTCGCTGCAAGCGCTGGAACAATCCACCCAGACGATGGAACGGCTGACCAAAGGCATCCTGCGCATGTCGCGCGAAGGCTACCGTGAGCTGAGCTTGACTTCAGTGGATACTCAGAGCGTGGTCGACGGCGTCGTCGCCGACTTCGCCGCCGACGCCAAAGCCAAGGGCATCCGCTTTGAGGTTGCCCCCCTGCCCACCATTCAAGCCGATGTGCAGGCGGTCGAACACGCCTTCCGCAACCTGATCAGCAACGCCGTCAAGTACAGCGACCCGAAACGTCCCGGCAAGATCAGCATCCATGCAGCGCAGGGTGAAGGTTCCACGCGCTTCGTCATCGAAGACAACGGCATCGGCATCCCGGAATATGACCGGAGCCAGGTCTTCAGTCTGTTCGGGCGCGGTTCCCTGGCGAAGACCATCACCGAGGTCGGAGAAGGCGCAGGGCTTCATTTCGTCCGCACTTTGATCCAGCGCCACGGCGGCACAATCGACTTCGTCAGCGATGTTGGCGTCGGCACGACCTTCTCGTTCACCATCCCTCATCCAATGGAGACACCTGTCTATGCCTGATCAACGTATCAAGGGTCTGCTCGTCGAAGATGAAGCCACTCATGCCCGCCTCTTCGAACGTAACGTCCGACGTCTGAATATCCCCTTTCAGTTCGACATGGTCTCCGACGGCGGCGCAGCGGTCGAGTATCTGAAGGCACACGCCGATAAGCTCTCGCCCGATTCCTTCGTGCTGGTGCTCGACCTCAAGCTGCCGGTCAAAAACGGCTTCGAGGTGCTGGAATTCATGCGCGGTGACGCCCGCCTGCGCGACCTGAAAGTCATCGTGCTGACGACTTCGGACGACCCTCACGATGTCGCCAGGGCAAGCGAACTGGGCATCAAGCATCACCTGATCAAGCCGATCGATTTCGAACAGTTCGGGAACCTGCTCAGGCAGATCATGCCGGCGGGGGTGGACCAGGCATAACAGAATCGAGATCGCGTTACAATCATTTACGGCAGGGGCACTCTCCCCTGCCGTAAACGTATGCCGTGATCATGAGGACTGCTCAAACCATGACCGAACCTTCTTCCTCCGCCGGAATGACGCTCGCCGAAGAGCGCGTCGCCGGCTGCCCGATCAAACCCTGCCGGGGCGCAGACGACAACGAGATGCTGCTGCGCAGCATCCGCAGCGACCGACTGCTGTGCATGTACTGCGCCACGCGCACACCAACCGGCTACATCGGACGAGAAGAAGCCCGCGCGACTGAAAACCGCTTCTTCAAGGCGACCAACAGCGACTACGTCGCGCAGTTTGCCGTCAGCCTGATCGGCGCGGGCGTCGCCAGCGCCATCGCCAGCCTCCTCGGCGTGTTCCTGTTCGTCTTCTTCATCGGGGCAGCGGCAGGTGGAGCCATTGCCACGCTGGCGCGGCGGCTCAGCGGTCGGCGGCTCGGTCGCTATTCGGCTGAGATATCCGTCGCCGGGGCGGTGATCGGCGCGCTGGCAGCCCCAGTCGCGCTGACCCTGCTGCGCACCGGGCGGTTCGTCCCACAGGCGGCGGTGAACCTCAACGCGCTGGTCTGCGCGGCGGTGATCAGCGTCGCCATGTGGGCGATCATGAAGGGGCGAATCTGACCTAACTCGCCCCGCTTTGACCGAAATTGGCTGCCAGCAGCGAGAAATCGCTGATATTGACCGTGTTGTCGTCGTTGAAGTCGGCGCTGGCGTTGTAGCCCGCGCCGCCCAGGCTCGTCCCGAATGCCGACGCCAGGATCGAAAAATCCTGGATGTTGACGATATTGTCGTCGTTGGCGTCCCCTTCGCGCAGCGTGCCCAGGGCGATGGTGCTCGACCCGGCGTTCAGCGTGACGGGGGTCACCAGCCGCAGCGAATGCTCGCCCTTCACCCGCACCGTGTAGCTGCCCGGCAGCAGGTTGGTAACCGTGAACTGTCCGCTGGTATCGGTGGTTCGGGTTCCGATGAAGACCGGCGTGCCGCCGCCGCTGGGCGTGATCGATACGTCCACCGTCTGGATGTGCTGCGCATTGGGCGGCGCGCCATGCCCCTCAAAGACTGCCGAGAAGGTGGGATCGGAAGGCTGCACGACATCGATCACGACGAAGCTGGTATGCGCCTTTTCATCGATAGGACCCAATGAGCCGCTGTTGCCATTGTCGTCGATCTCAAAGACGATGCGCGCCTGCCCGGTGAAACCGGCGGCGGGTGTGAAGAGTAGATTGTTCAGGTGAAAGTTCAGATTCTGCATTGTGTCGGTCGCCAGATCCGCTGTCACCCCTATACCGTAGTGCCAGGTGATCGTGCCGACCGACGCCGGCGGCAGCGCGCCGTTATGATGCTGGACGTAGATTTCCATATCCATGCTGCCGATGCCCACGTCAATGTCCGAGACGGAGACGGGCACACTCACGACAGTGCCGATGGTCGTATCCGGCGCAGGGTTGGGCAGGTGATTGGCAGGGGCGTTGTTCGCGGCGCAGTCCGCCGGGTCCGGTTCTGCCGGCGCGCACACATCGATGATGAGCAGATCGGTGTCCGCCTTCTCAGTGGTGGGGCTGCCGCTGTTGCCGTTGTCGTCACTCTCCAAGACGATGCGCGCCTGCCCGGCGAAGCCCAGCGCCGGCGTGAAGGTCAGGTTCGCCAGCGCGGCGTTGATATTCGCCAGCGTGTCCGTCGCCACATCTGAAGTGACATTGCTGCCATAGGTCCAGAACAGCGTGCCCACCTGCGCCGGCAGCAGCGCTCCGTTGTGGTGCTGCACGTTAAGCTCCATATCTATCGTCCCCCCGCCGACATCCCCGTCATCGACCGAGACAGGGATGTTCGCCGTCGTACCCAGCGCCGCATTTGGCGCGGGGCTGGGCAGGACGTTGAAGGGCGCATGGTTGAATTCGCAGTTCGTCTGGCTGAACAGCTCATGCGGCGCGCACACCCGAATATCGAAGGTCTCCACGTCGACCAACGGCAGCGGCGGCGTCCCGGTGTTGCCAAGGTCGTTCAGGTTCAGCGTCATCGTCGCGATTCCGGCAAAAGCAGCATTCGGGACGAAGACCATGCCGTCCAGCGCGGCGTTCAACGCGGCGAGATCGTCCGTCGCGGAGCTGGTCGTTTCAACCGAACCAGGAGGGGTAGAATAATCCCAGATGAAGCCGCCGTTGGTCGATGTAACGCTCAATAGCACATCACTGCCGCCGGCATCGGGATCGCTGACCCCGATGGAATTGCTGATCTGAATCGTGGTATTGGGCGACCCGCTCGGCAGCGGTGACGGCACTGTAACAACCGGCGGCTGATTGAGCGCCGCCAGGACAACGCCGTTCACCATCGCGAACAGAAGCAGGGCAGCCCACAGCGGTTTGAGGCGCGCCAGACCGTGCATGAGTCATCCTCGGTTGTCTTCATCATGTCGTCATAATGAATTTACCGAAATACGGATTCCGGCGCAACCGAACATACGCGCAGGTCAATTTCCGGCGCGGTGTGAAGTGCTGAGGCGGTTAAGCCCGCGCGGCGGTGCTGGCGCGCACCACCAGGCGCGGTGGAATCAGGCGCTGCCCATTGGCGGCTTCAGGGTCGCCGATCAGCTCGATGAGGTATGCCATGCCCTGCCGCCCCAGCGCGGAAAAGTCCTGGGCGACGGTGGTCAGAGGGGGGTCAAAATACGCCGACTCCGGCATGTCGTCAAACCCGGTGACCGAGACATCGCCCGGCACAGCAAGCCCGCGCGCCTTCAACGCGCTGATCGCCCCCAGCGCCATCGCATCGTTGCCGACCAGCAGCCCGGTGCAGCGCGCACCGGCATCGACGATGCGCGCCGCCGCCTGATAACCGCTGGCAGGGGTCCAGTCGCCCATCTCGATCAGCGCCGGGGCGATCCCGGCGTCGCGCAGTCCGGCGACCCATCCCTCACGGCGGGTCAGCGCGCCGTACCAGTCGACAGGTCCGCAGATCAGGGCGATCTCGCGGTGTCCCAGATCGATCAGGTGGCGCGCGGCGGCGACTCCTCCGGCGTGCTGATCGATGATCACCGACGGCGCGGATGATCCATAGGCTGTGTCGATCAGGATCAACGGTGTGCCGCTCAACTGCGCAATGACGTGTTCGGCGCTTTGCGCCGCCACCGAGGCGATCAACAGCGCGCCATCCACCCGCCAGGAGAAGAGCCGATCCAGCGCCGAGTGCAAACTATTGCCCTGGTGCAGCCCCAGGTTGGCGTTCAGCACGTCATAGCCCGCCTCGCGCGCCGAATGCTCAATGTTGATGAGCATCTGCATCGGTCCATAGAACTCGATGCCGCAGCTGATGACCGCCAGCGTCCACGAGCGGTGGGCGGCGAGGCTGCGGGCGGCGCGGTCGGGGCGATAGTTCAACTGCTTGATCAGGTCCAGGACACGGGCGCGCGTCTCCGGCTTGACGCTCGGATGATGGTTGATGACGCGCGAGACCGTCTGGTAAGACACGCCAGCCGCCTCCGCGACATCCAGCATCGTCACGCGCCGCGCGCGCCCGCCCTCTGCCATCGCCCTATCGGCTCACTGTCCGTAGACATTCTGGTAGCGGTCGAAGAGCTTGTCGATGTCCGTCTGAGCGATGGGGATCGGCGTGCCGATCTGCATCGCCAGCCAGGCAATCGCCGCGTTATCCTCGGTCATCACCGCCGCCTTGACCGCCGTTTCGGCGTTCTTGCCGGTGCTGAAGACGCCGTGATTTTGCAGCAGACACGCCGGGCTGCGGCTGTCCTTGAGCGTCTCGACCACCACCTGCCCGATCTGCTCGCCGCCGATCAGCGCGAAGCCGCCCAGCGGGATCGGTCCGCCGAATTCGTCGCCCATCGCCGTCGTCACGCAGGGGATCGGCTTGCCGACGACGGCGAACGCCGCCGCGTAGCGCGAGTGCGTGTGGACGACGCCGTAGACGTGCGGCATGTGCCGGTAGATGTAGCAGTGCGAGGCGGTATCCGAGGAGGCTTTGTAGCTGCCCTCGACGATCCTGCCGTCGATGTCCACCACCACCATGTTCTCCGGCGTCAGCTTGTCGAAGGTCACGCCGCTCGGCTTGATGACCACCAGGTTGGTTTCCGGGTCGCGCCCGCTGACGTTGCCGCTCGTCCAGGCAACCAGGTTGTTGCGCGGCAGCTCGGCGTGCAGCGCACAGACTTCTTCTCTCAAGCGTTCCAGAAGCATGGCTTACTCCCCACGCGCCTTGTTGCGAATCTTCTTCAGGCGTTTCATCACGTCGTTCGCCCCGCGCCCGAAGTAGCCGTACAGCGTCTTGTATTCGGCGTAGAGCGCGTCATAGACCTTCTGGTTTTCCGGAATTGGCGAAACCACGTCGTCCTTCAGCTTGCCCATCTTCTCCGCCGCCGCGTGGATATCCGGGTAGACGCCCGCCGCCACCGCCGCGTGCATCGCCGCGCCCAGCGCCGGAGCCTGCGCCGAACCAGACAGCTTGAGGGTGCGCCCGGTCACGTCGGCGTAGATCTGGCGCAGCAGCGCATTCTTTTCCGGCAGACCGCCCGCCGCGACCAGCTCCTTGACTTCCACGCCGCGCGCCTCGAAGGCTTCGATGATCTCGCGCGTCCCGTACGCCGTCGCTTCGATCAGCGCGCGGTAGATTTCCGGTGCGCGGGTTGCCAGCGTCATGCCGACGATCAAACCGCTCAGCTCGGTATCGACCAGGGTCGAACGGTTGCCGTTCCACCAGTCGAGGGCGATCAACCCGTGTTCGCCGACCTTCTGCTTCGCCGCCTCTTTTTCCAGATAGCTGTGCAGGTTCTCGCCCGCCGCCTTCGCCGCCTCGTGATATTCCGGCGGCACGGCGTTATCGACGAACCAGGCGAAGATGTCGCCGACGCCGCTCTGCCCTGCCTCGTAACCATAAAGTTCAGGCACGATGCCGCCATCGACCACGCCGCACATGCCCTCGACATCCTGAAGCTTGTCGCCGGACATGATGTGGCACGTGCTCGTCCCCATGATCATCACCATCACCCCCGCCTGCGTCGCCTTGACCGCCGGCGCGGTGACGTGCGCGTCCACGTTGGCGACGGCGACGGCGATCCCCGGCTTCAGACCCAGTTTCGCCGCCCAGGCGTCCGTCAGACCGCCGACATTCGCGCCGAGCGGCACGAATTCCCGACCGACCTTCTGGGCGATCACGTCGGCGAAGTCGGGATGCAGCGCGCCAAAATACTCGCGCGAGGGATAATCGCCATCCTGCACCAGCATCTTGTAGCCGGCGGTGCACTTGTTGCGCGTCCTGACCCCGGTCAGCTGCCAGATCACCCAGTCCGCCGATTCGATGAAGGTGTCGATCTCGGCATAGACCGCCGGCGCTTCTTCCAGGATTTGCAGCAGCTTGCTGAAGAACCACTCGCTGGAATACTTGCCGCCGTAGCGCTTCAGCCACGATTCGCCGCGCGCCCGCGCCACCGCGTTGATCTTGTCCGCCTGCGGCTGCGAGGCATGGTGCTTCCACAGCTTGACGTAGGCATGCGGTTCGCCCTTGAGGTGATCCAGGAATGCCAGCGGCGTGCCATCCGCCTTGGCGGGCATGGGGCTGCTGGCGGTGAAGTCGATGGCGATGCCAACCACCTCCGCCGGGTCCACGCCGCTCTGCGCCAGGGCAGCCGGGATGGTCTGGGTGAATACGTCGAGATAATCCTGCGGATGCTGGAGCGCCCATTCCGGCGGCAGGCGTCTGCCGGTCGCCGGCAGCACATCGTCGATGACGCCGTGCGGATAGTCGAACACCGCCGCTGCGACTTCGCGCCCGTCGCGGGTATCGACCAGCACGGCGCGCCCTGACAGCGTGCCAAAGTCAATGCCTAGGGTATACACCATGAGAACTCCTCCTCTTCGTCTTCAAACGGCGTCCGGGCGATCCACACGGCTTTCCAGGGTCACGAAAGACCCGCTCGCCGCCGAATCTGCCAGCGACAGCATGATGTCCAGCACGTGATAGGCAAGCTCGCCGGAAGCGCGGAACGATCCGCCGTCGCGGATGGCGCGCGCCATATCCGCCACGCCGACCCCACGCTGGATGTCCGGGCGTCCCACCGGGGCGACGTTCGCCCACTGGCGCTGATCGCGATCCCACAGCAGCACGTCGCCGCCGAAGGTGTTCGGGTCGGGCACTTGGAGCGAGGACTCCACGCCGTAGATTTCGATGCGCGGCAGGGTTCCGGCTTGCACGTCGAAGCTGAAGACGACCGTGCCTATCGCCCCGGATTCAAACCGCAGCACGCCGGTCGTGTGGGTGTCGATGTCCACCGGCACGCGCTGCCCGCGAATCGTCTCGTGACCGGCGACGCGCTCCGCCTTCGCCCGCCCCGCCATCGCCCCAACCTGGGCGACCGGTCCCAGCAGGTTGACCAGCCAGGTCAGGTAGTACGGAGCCATATCCAGGACGGGACCACCGCCGTACTGGAAGAAGAAGAACGGATTGGGATGCCAGCTTTCCGGTCCGCCGGAGAGCATGAAGGCGACAGCGGAGGTTGGCTTGCCGATCAAGCCGTCGTCGATGGCTTTGCGCGCCGTGCGCCCGCCTGCACCCAGGAAGGTGTCCGGCGCGCAGCCCACTTTCAGCCCTTTTTCGGCTGCCAGCGCCAGAATCTTCCTGCCATCTTCGCGGTTCAGCGCGAACGGCTTTTCGGAGTAACAGTGCTTGCCCGCCGCCAGAATCTGCTGGCTGACCTCGGCGTGCACTGCCGGGACGGTCAGATTGATCACGATGTCGATGTCCGGCGCAGCCAGCAGCGCCTCGACGGATGACGCGCGCAGCCCAAACTGCCCCGCGAAGGCGGCGGCGCGGTCCGGCAGCACATCGGCGCAGGCGATCACCTTCACGTCGTCGGGGAAGTGACTGCTTCCCTTGATATATGCGGGGGCGATGTTCCCTGTCCCGATTAACCCTACATTGAGCGGCATAGGTCCTCTTCCTTGATTCGCAAACCGAATTTTGCTGCCGCCCACAGGCGAACAAGGCGGCATGTGAACCTTCACATTTTGTCTGATTATGACGCTTTTTCAACCGGTTGCCAAAGTTCTGCGCATCATTGTGCGCCGCGCTATGATTGAAGCAGACGAACCATCCTGCCGAGAAACGAGGTCGCCGTATCATGAACCAACGCTATACCCTCTCCCACCACGATGCGATGCGCGTCCTGGATGCCATCCGCGCCGAACTCGACCGCGACGGGCGCGGGGCGGCGGTCGCCATCGCCGATGAACACGGCGAGCTGATCGCCCTGCTGCGCACCGACGGCTGCCCCCTGCCCAGCATCAACAACGCCATCAACAAAGCCTACGTCTCGGCGCGCGAAGGTGTGCCGTCGGGCAAGGTCGGCAAGAAAGCCCGCGACGAGGGCTGGCACATGACCAACTACGGCGATCTGCGCTACACCGGATGGGGCGGCGGCGTGCCGCTCATCCACCAGGGACAGGTCGTCGGGGCGGTCGGCGTGAGCGGGCTGCCGGAAGCCGAAGACGTGGTGCT
>JAEURA010000028.1 GCA_016789005.1 Anaerolineae bacterium | reverse complement strand
GTAGGTCCCCGGCGTCAGGCTGGTCAGGGTGAATGCGCCGCTGTCATCGGTGGCGAGGTCCTGATTGAAGAACGGCGCGCCGCCGCCCTGCGGTTCGATCTGCACGTTGACATTGACCACATGGCTGGCATGAGGCGCGGGGTTCGCCCGCCCTTCCAGCGTCAGCTGCACATTGAGCAGCCCAACATCCGGCGTCAGCGCGCCGAGATCGACGGCAATCGGGTCATGATCGCTGGAGCGGTACGGCGTGCCGACGTTCAGCGCATCCTGCGCATCGGACTTGAATTCCACATTGTAGTCCAGGACCGGCGGTTCATCGGCATTGATGTGCCATTCGTTCACGTCCTGCACCTGTGCCGCCAGCGATGCCGTCGCCAATGCCTGATCCAGCGCGCCGTATTCGCCCTCGAAGATGTAGCTGTAGGGGTCGGCGATGTAGGTGGTCAGCAGGTTGAGGTAGCCCGCCGTCTCCAGCGTGCTGATCGGGTCCTCTTTCAGATAGGCATTCAGGTCGCCCAGGATCAGCACGTCCTGATCGCCGCTCGTTGGGATGACGACGGTCTGGATGAAGGTATTCAGGCGCACTGCCTGCGCTGTGCGCGCGGCGTTGAAGCAGCCCTGCCCGTCACCCTGATCGAGGTCCAGCCCGGTCGCGCCGTCACAGCCCTTCGACTTGAAGTGGTTGATGACGACGTTGAAGCGCGCGCCGGTCGCCGGCTGCTCGAAGAGCTGCGCCACCGGCGGGCGGTTGTGCACCGCGTCAAGATCGACCATTGCCGTGCCGATGGGCGTGAGCACGCCCGGTTTGTAGATGAAGCCGACTTTGATCGCATCGGTCCCGATCACGCCGGTCTCGATGTAGGCGTAGGTCCCCGCGCCGGCGACCGCGTTCAGCCGGTTGACCAGCTCGGCGACCGCGCTGAGCGCACCCGCATCGTTCTCCAGCTCGATCAAACCGGCGACATCCGGGTTCAGCTGGTGGATCGCCGCGACGATCTTGTCGCTCTGCCGTACGAACTCCACCAGAGTGCTCGCCCCGCGCGCCGTCGGGAAACCGCCGCCTGCGCCATCGCCGTTGAAGTAGTTCAGCACGTTGAAGCTGACCGCGCGCAGCGTGCCGCCATTGGGCGGCGCGGTCGGTCGCGGGTTGCGGCGCGTGAACGTCACGGCGCTGGTGGGGTGAATGCGATAGCCTGTCACTTCCGCCGACGTATTGGCGTCTGGCGAGGCGTCCATATAGGTCAGGACGCCGGTGATCATGCTGGTGCGGTCGCCGTCGCGCAGCGTCGGCTCAGGTCCGAACATGTATGGGGTCGGATCAGGGTTCTGGCGCTGCCCGCCGTCATCCAGAACGATGCGATTCAGGTCGTTGGCGGCTGCCAGCGCATTCGCCTGGAAGCCGGGCAGCACCTCGTTGGTCGGATTTTCCAGGGTATCGCCGGCGCTGAGCACCACCTGACCGAAACGACCCAGCGCGAACACCTCGGTGACGTAGAGCGCCTGCGGCAGATACACCTTCATGCTCTCGTAGCGTTCGGCGAACGTATCGCTGGCGAAGGGCAAAGTCACCGGCACAGAGAGAATCGTGCCAGTATCGCCGCAGTCTACGATCTGTGCCGCCGTGAGGCGCGTCTGGCTGGCGGTCGCGCCCGCCGGAGTGAACTCGGACACTGTGCCGGTCACGCGGACGCGCTGTCCGACGACAACATCGAGGAGGAGCGGCTGATCGTCAAAGACGAAGATGCCGTCCGAGGTCAGCGTATTGCCGTCGCCGGTCGCATCTTGCAGGAAGAAGCCGTCGAGCTGGCTGTCGTTCTGGAAGTCGCCGGTCACGATGCCCTGCACCGAGAACGACCCCGGCAGACCGAAGTTCGCTCCGTTTTCCTGAAGCGTATAGATGGCGGTGAAGGGCGTGTTGCAGATTCCGGCGGTGGTCGTAGTGAAGTCGAAGACGTAATCCGCCGCCAGGGTGTTCGGCGTGCCGTCCTGATCGGCAACCTGCGCCGCCGTGATCGTCACCGTGCAGATTTCGCTCAGCGCCAGGTCGCTCGCCGGGTCGAGCGTGTAGCTCGTCGGTCCGCCGCTGACCGCTGCCGTCACACTTCCACTGGTGGTGCAGGTGATGCTGAACCAGGGATCGGTGACGGTGACCGGCTCACTGAAGGTGATCGTGATGCTGCTGTTGACCGCCACCTCGGTGGCATTGTCCGCCGGCGTGGTGCTGCTGACGGTCGGCGCGGCGTCCGGCGGCGTGGTGCTGTTAACGGCATTCGGCGTGTTGAGCGCCTCGCCGGCGACCAGCGTGCCGGTGAATCCGGGGATGCCCGCCAGGTCGAAATCGTTGCGCACCCAGTCGGCGGCGATATCGGTGTCCACCCCGTTGGGGATGCGTGAAGCGCCGCCGGGGGTGAAGCTGCCACCGTCGAAGGTCGAATTCAGGATGACCGTGCTGTAGACCCGGTCGCTCGCCCCGCCATCCGATACGGCAACCGAGTCGACCAGCGTCGTCCAGGGCGTGACATCGATCACGCCGTCGTCGTTGGTGTCGAGGTCGTTGCCGACCGCGCCGGTGAAATCGCTCACCAGCAGGGCGGTCTGCGTGCCGTTCTCCAGCGCGTTGTTGATGAAACCGCTCCACCAGATGCCGTTCGAACCGGTGACGCCCACCGCTTCGGCACGGTCCACCACGCCGAAGACCGGGCTGTCTCCTTCGACGATCAGCAGGCGCAGTCCGCTGTAATCGGTATTCGCCGCGCCAAACACTTCCAGGTATTCATTGGTATCGGTGCTGACGTGGTTGAAGACGAATTCGTTGATCACTGCGGGCGTCGCCGGCGGCAGCGCCGGATTCGCCGCGCCGATGTGATTGAGCGCCTGCCCGGCGAGTACGGCGGGCACGGTCGTCACCGCGTCCAGCGACCAGTTGGGGGCAGCGCCGTCCAACCCGTCGCCCACGAGCCAGTCATTGGCGGTGGTCTCCGTTGAACTGGCGATCCGTGCGGCGTAGGAAGGGATGAAACCGGTGCTGACCACCGTCGCGCCAGGCGAGACTAACCCCACGCCGCCGCTCGCGTAGACCAGCTGCGCGTAGCCGGCGTCCGAAGCGCCGCCATCCAGCAGGCTGAAACCGTCCAGGATCGTCCAACCGGTGTAGATTGCGCCATCCGGTGTGCCGTTATTATCGCCGTCGATGTCATCGGTCAGCGTCGGGGCAGTCCCGCTTTGAACGATCAGGAAAGTGACCGAGGTGTTCTCGATGTCGGTCGCGCCCGCATCGGCGCTGTAGAAGCTCAAGCCGCTCCAGCCCGTCGCGCCGCTGGTCACCACGTTCGCGGCGGCATCGGTGGCGTAGGTGCTGCCATTCTGGCGCAGAACAAGATAGCCGTTGCTGCCGAAGGATAGCCCAGAGAGATCGAAGATCGTCTGCACATCGCCCGATCCTGCGCCGTCGCCTTCGATGCCGATGAGGTAGGTCCCGGCGGCGATCACGCCGCTCGCCGCGCCGCGCAGTTCCACATACTCGTTGGGCGCATCCGTGCCCGGAGGGTTAAACATCATCTCGCTGATGAAAACTGGACCGGCAGCCTGCGCCGGGATGACGACAAGCGCCAGCAGCAGCGCGCAAAGGACAGCCGTCATCGCTATAGCCCGTCTTGCCAGACCGGGCTGTCGCATTCGAGCAGCAAACATAAAGGACTCCTGCAATCTTCTACGATAGACAGCAGAGTGTAACATGAGGCGGCGCTCCAAGACTATGATTCGGCGCGCGGTGGATGGCAGTCTTAATCAGACGATCACGTCCGTTAGGCGCCAAACAAAACCGCCCGACGCAGAGGCTGCGCCGGGCGGTCTTCCCTGCTCTTTTCACCGGTCCGAAAGACTTCCCGAACCGGCGCGGCTTTTAGCCGCCCGCCGAACCCGGATCAGCAGATTCAGGCAGGACTTCGATAGACTCGATCGATTCTTCGGGGGCAATCTCCACCGGTTGGATGGGATCGACGATACCCGGTTCACCAATCGCGCCTGGACCGTTGACGTTGAAGACCATCGGACCGTTCCACAGACTGTAGCCGCCCCACGGGTTCCACGCCTGGATCCACCAGCGGTGCACGCCGTCAGCCAGCGCGATACCTGGCGTCGCCGAGCAGATCGTGCCGGAGCAGACCGCCGAAGCATCGTACCAGATGTCTGCGACGTAGCCGCTCGGACCACTGATCCACAGGTAGTACCAGGTTGCGCCAGTCGAACGCTCCCAGGTGTAGGTCGGGTTGGTCTGAAGGATCGAACCCTGCGGTCCAAGCTGGACCGGCGCAGTCGGGGCGATAGCAACCGTGAAGTCGGTCGCGGCGCTCCAAGCGCTGTAGCCGCCGTACGGGCTCCAACCCTGCACCCACCAGGTGTAGTAGCCGCCAGGCAGGACAAGACCAGGCGTGACCTCGCATTCGGTCGCCCCGCAGATCATGTCAGCGCTGTACCACTGATCGATGATCTTGTCGCCACCGCTGCTCAGCCACAGGTAGTACCACTGCACGCCCTCCACCTTGCTGAAGCGGAAGGTGGGCGTCTGTGTGGCGATGTCGCCCATCGGCGCAATCGGGGTCGGAGCCGCCGGAACGATGTTCACGTCGAATTCGGCTGCCGAACTCCACAGGCTGTTGCCGCCCACGTCGCTCTGCGCCTGAATCCACCAGTTGTAGCGTCCAGCGCCAAGCGCCAGACCCGCGTCGTAGGAGCAGACGCCGCCCGTGCACAACCCCGCCGCATCGATCACGCGGTCGGTGATGTAGCCCATCATGGGACCATCCATCTGGCTCAGCCACAGGTGATAGCGATCCGCACCGTCAGACTCCGTCCACTGGAAGAGCGGATTGGTCTCGGTGATGTCGCCCAGCGGCGCAATCGGGGTCGGAACATCCGGCGAAATGACGACGCGGAAGTTCATCCAGGGCGCCCAGGGACCCGCACCAGAGGCGGCATTCCAGGCGTATGCGGTCCACGAGAAGTTGCCGGGTCCCAGATCAAGCGCCGGGTTGACCGCGCACGTGCCGGCGGAGCAGACCGCCACTTTTTCGAACCAACCGGAGAAGATCGTGGTCGCGCCTTCGTTCACCGACAGGAAGTACCAACCGGCGCCGTCGATGTCGAGCCACGAGAATTCCGGCGAGCCGGTGTAGATGTCACCGTTCGGCGCGATCAGCATCGGAGCCGGCGGCGTCACCTTGACGGTCACGCTGTCGCTGTTGTCCGACGGTTCGCCTTCAATAACAGCGGACTCAATGCTGGCGGTGTTGACGAACTCGCCGACGAAGGTCGGATCGACCTGAACATCGACGTAGAGCGTCTTGGTGGTCACGCCAGGATTGAGCGGGGTGGTGCAGGTCACGGTTCCGCCGTACGGTTCGCCGGTGTGCGAGCACTCGGGCGATGCGCCCTGGAAGCCCACCGAAGCCGGCAGCACGTCGGTGATGGTCGCCGTGGCGACAGTGCTGGTGCTGTAGTTCGTGACGTCGAAGAAGAAGGTCATCGAGTCGCCCGGCATCACGGTGTTGTCGGCGTCGGACGTGTACTTATCGATGCCCAGATCGACGATTTCGGCGTCGAAGTAGACCAGCTCCGCGCGGCGGAAGTTCTGCCCGGTCGCCGACAGGACGCCCGGCTCGTTGTGATGGTGCAGCAGCAGCGCCGTCGGGATACCGCCCACCACCGTGTTCGAGAAGCCCTTGCCCACGAAATCATAGGTGTAGGGGATGTTGTTGCCGTCCGTATCGTCCCACCCCGGGAAACCATAGATCTGCGTGGCGTCGAACATCGGGTCCGCCATGTCGAAGGTCATGACCGGCGAGACGTCGATCGTGCCGAAGACGCGGCTGAAGGTCTCCACGTAGAAGTTGAACGAGGAGTCAGAGGCATCGAGCAGACGGGTGTTCGGTGTTCCCGCGTTGTTGTCCCAGTTCAGCGGGTAATAGGGCATGACCGGGATGGTCAGGACGTTGTTGTTCAACAGATAGGTGTTGAAGCCAGCACTGACACCGTTCACGTAGTCGAACCAGGAGTAGCAGGGCGAACCCGGCACGCTGGAGCATTGACCTGTGACGAACACGTCGGTGCGGTTGTTGTTCTCGTTCAGCGCCGTCGTGTAGATCTCGAAGTCGTCCGCAGCGCCGGTGAAACCGTCCTGGTTGCCATCGAAGTACACGGTGAAGAAGAATTCGTTCGGCGTCGCCCAGTCGGAAGCCGTCGAGACGCCGACCCAGATCATCGTGCCATTGCTCGGTCCGACGGTGAGGTAGTCGGAGGCGATGCCGACATACTGGATATCCAGTTCGGGCAGCGGCGCGTACGCCCCGTTGTCGCTCAGGAATGCCGTATCGCCGACGTTGTCCGAACCCGTGTACTGAAGCGCCGTGACCGACGAAATGACGTTCTGCGGGAAGCCGCTGCCGGCATCGAAGATGCCCTTACCCTCCAGCGCGAGCAAGCCAAGGCCCGTGCCGTTGCCGACGACGTCCGCCGGGTTTTCCAGCGAGCGCATCTCAGAGGCGGAGCGCGGCGCGGCGTAAAGCGGCACGCGCAGAGGCACAGTCGCGCCGCTGGTCGGGGTGGCGATCAGGTTGGCGCTCTCCTCAGTCAGGTAGTGCCGAGTCTGTCCCGCCATCGTCGTCGCCATCGAGGCGTCGCTGCGGTTGCCCGTCGCGGTGCCGCCGTTGGGGACGGTGACCGTCAGCGTAACATCGACCGTGACGCTGCTCAGCGCACCAACCGTGATCGAACTCGGGCTGACCGAGAACGCGGCGATGTTGGCGTTGCTGTGGGTGTCGATGCTCAGATTATAGGTCGCAGGCGCAGCACCCTTGTTCTGGAAGCGCACCTGCTTGGTGATCGTCGTCGACTCGCCGGGGTTGACCGCCGGGAAGCCAAAGTGCACGCTGGCAACTTCCGGACGCGCCGCGTTGTAGGCGATCACTTCGCTGTTGAGGGCGTCAGCGACATCGACGCGGCCCGAACCGGCGCGCTGGACGCCGATACGCGGACCCGCAGTGCTGCCCAGGAAGACATCGTTGTTGGCGGTGTTGACCAGCAGCGCCTTGATCTGCGACGGCGACCAGGATGGATTCGCCTGCATCAGGAGCGCCGCGACGCCGGCAACCGTCGGTGAAGCCATCGACGTACCGCCGAGGACCTGCGGACCTGTACCCAAGCCGGAGCCGGTGCTGGAAATGGCGTCGCCAGGGGCGGCAATTTCCGGTTTCAGACCGGCGGTAGCATAGCGCGAAGGACCGCGCGAGGAGAAGGACGAGACAGTATCAACGTTCGCCGTAGCGAAGACCAGCAGCGACGGATCAAACGTGATCTGCGCGCCAGGGTTTGCCGCCAGGAACTGCCCGGTCCCCTGCTGAATGGAGACGCACGGGACGTAGGTCGGGGATGCCTGCGCGCCGCGATAGCCGCAGGTCAGGTTCTGGAAGGCGTTGGCGACATTGTTGGCGACCAGCAGACCGAGCGGGGGATTGCCGCCCGCCAGGTTAGCGTCCTGGGCGGCGGTCATCAGACCGGTCGAACCGCAGGCGCCGGTCCAGTTGACGATGGCGAAGGTGTTCGCCGGGAACGTCGCATACTGGGTGCGGCTGCAGCCGTTGCCAGGCAGATAGACGAACGACGCCGGACCGGTGATGCCAATCGGCTTGTTTTCCACCGCCGGACGCGCCGGGTATTCCACCGAATCGATCAGGATACCGCCTTCGCCGCCGTCGGAAGTCGAGGCGACGTTCAAGCCCGCCGGCGCAACACCGGGCGCACCCGTTGTGAAGGTGGTGTCGTAGCTGTTGCCCGCCGACATCACGACCAGCGTGCCGGAAAGCGTGGCGTTGCTGATCACGCTGTGGTAGTAACCGGCAGTCGTGTCATCGCCGCCATAGCCGAACGCCGAACCCAGCGACATATTGATGACATCGGCGACCGCGCCGTACTTGCCGGACACGGAGTCGTCGATGGCTTCGCTGATGGTGTCGGAATTCGCCGAACCGAAGCAACCGAAGACGCGCATCGCCAGCACGCTCGCCTCAGGCGCCGCGCCAGGACCAATCATCAGCGTCATAACGTCCAGGGTCGCATAATCGCCCGCGAACGTTGAGCCATCAGGGTTGACGCCGAAGCCCGCAGCGATGCCGGCGACGTGCGAGCCGTGACCGCTGGGAGCCTGCGCCGGCGTGACCCCGAAGGTGGCGTTCAGCATGGACGGGACGATGGCGCAGTCAATCGGATCGGGGTCGGGAGTGGCAGTCTCGACCGCGGGCAGACCAGACTGCTCCGGGTTGCCGGCGTTGAAGGCATCGCCGACGTAGTCGTAGCCGCCGATGACCTTGTTGCCCGCCGGGAAGACGCCGCCAGTATCGGCAAGCGTGGTGCGGTCCGCCGGATTAACGGGCCACGTGCCGCTGCCGTTGTTGTTGCGGTGGGTGTAGTCGACGCCAGAGTCGATGACGGCGATGACGATGCCCGTGCCGGTGTATTCAGCGCCGAACGAGCCATCCCACGCCGACGGCGCGCCGATGTTGACCATGCTGGTCGAAGTGTCGCGCTCGACACGGAAGACCGGGTGAACGGCAGCCACCTCAGGGCGCGCGCGCAGAGCGGCGACCTGATCAGGCGCAACCAACACGCCCAACGCATTGGCGACCGTGTTCACGCTCGACACGACTTCGACGTTGATGCCCGCAGCCGAAAGGCTGCCGGCGAACGCCTGCTGTTCAGCATCGACCAGCGCGCGCTGCGCCTCTGCTGCCGCCAGCGCTGCCGCGCCGCCGCCTTCGCCGCCCGCACGGGCGAAGGTCTGCGCCGCAGGCTCGCTGCGAAGTTCAACAATAACGCGGACGCGCCCGTCAGCCAGACGCACGGTGGCGTCGACGACAGCCGAATCCGTTACCTGCTCCGCCGGCGCAGCATCGCTGCCGGCAAAGCCTGCCGCAGCCGAATCGGTGCGCGGGGCATCCTGCGCTCCGACTGCCCCTACTCCCAGCAAAAGCACCAGGAGAATGGGCAGGACGACTGCGAACCATTGTCTACGATGAGGAGACATGATTCAGTAGTTCCTCCTGAACAAAGGACAACAGACCAATTACTCTACGCTTGAAACGATCAGAAACGCGGTTTCTGTTCATTCCCACATTCCAGGGCGCCGATGAATCAATAGAAAGCGCACAAACTCGTCCACGAGGATTCACGGCATGCTGCACAAAGCCCTTCTTATTCTACCGACCTAAGCGGTTTCCGCTCTAAAGGTAATCAGCGCCGCTCGGAAAATTTACACAATTCATGAAGCCTTAAAGACCTCTGGGCAAGGGGTCATTCAAAGCTTTCTTTGATGCGAATGAGTGAGACAACGAAGCTCACAAAGACCTGTTTCGTGCCGAAGACCAATACCAGCAGACCGATCAGCAGACCGCTCAGGTCAGAAAACTGTAATGCTCGGATCAACCCCACCACGCCCAGCAGCGACACCGCGCCGCCGACCACCAAGCCGGTATCCACGCTCAATGCATCTTCCAGCCAGTGCCAGAAGCGGGTCGAGGGCAGCAGCCCCATCTTGTTGGCATACAGGCGCGCCAGCACGCCGAAGATCAGGATCTGCGACCCGATCAGCGTCAGAATGCTGAAGCTGATCTGAGCGGCAAGCTGGCTGTTGAAGGTCATCCCTGCGCTCCCGCCGCTGAGCAGACTCCACGTCAGACCGGCGAGACCGAGCAGAAACAGCACGGCTCCGGGCTGAATGAACACCCAGGTGGGGCTGAGCAGCAGCATGAACTTGAGGTGACGCCAGCCGTCGCGCCAGGTGCGCAGATGCGGGCGGCGCGAACGTCCATCGGGATAATACGTGATGGGAATCTCGGTGATGGTGCGCCTGTTGAGCGCCATCTTGGCGATCAGCTCAGTGGCGAACTCCATGCCAGTGGTGCGCGGCTGAAGCGCGCGCGCCGTTTCAGCATTGAAGCCGCGCAGCCCACAGTGATAGTCGCTGATGTGCGTCTTGAACAGCAGATTGCCGATAGCGGTCAGCAATGGGTTGCCAACCCAGCGATGCAGCCAGGGCATCGCTCCGGGAAGGATTCTTCCCTTCATGCGCGACCCCATGACCAGATCGCAGCCTTCGCGCAGCTTGTTGATGAACGGCATAACAGCGCTGAAATCATAGCTGTCGTCGGCGTCGCCCATGATGATGTAGCGCCCGTATGCGGCGTGTATGCCGGCGATGAGCGCAGCGCCGTAACCCCGTACCGGCATGTGGATCACACGCGCGCCGGCTTCTGCCGCCAATCCCTGCGACCCGTCGGTGCTGCCGTTGTCGGCGACCAGCACCTCCCCCGCCAGCCCCTCGCTCCGCAGCAGATCGACCGCCTTGGTCACAACCCGCTGGATGGTCTCGGCTTCATTCAAACAGGGGATGAGAAGGGTGAGTTCCAGCACCGTCGGGCTGGCGGTCAACATCCCTTCCGCCACAGCGCGCTCGTCTGTGTTCCACTGCGTCGTCGTCTGCACCACAGCCCGTTTTTCCCGATGTTCAGGTGATGAGTCTGCTCACTATAGCAAGAAGCGCCGTTCATTGACAAGACACACTCGCCCACGCCGCCGAGTTACATGAGCAATTGTCGCGCATGTGTTGACATCGACGTTCTAATACAATACCATCACGTAGGAATCATTTCGTCCCGGCGATAGAGAAATGCTGTCCACGCACGCTCACGACGGCGCGCGCCGGGACATCATCATTAAGGACCGTTATGGCGCGCCGAACTGCCCTCTTCCTCATCATCGTACTTTGCCTGACATCCCTCTCCGTCATCGCCGTCTCGGCTCAATATGATGGTGCAAGCTGCGAGACCGCCCTCGAAGACGTCATCGAGAACGAGCTGAAGCAGATCGCCACCACCGAAATCTCGATCACGGTCAACAACCTGATGCCCAACATCCTGAACATCGGCAACAGCCCGTCCGGTCGCAGCGACGAGAAGGGCTACCCCATCGTCGAAATCCTGTCCGATCAAACGCTGCTGCCGGTCGTGGGTGACAGCCCCGATTATCTGCGCAGCAATATCATCCTGGGGCTGGAAAACAGCGATTTCGAGTGGGGCGTTCGCGTCACGCCGGAAGGCATGTTCCTGACCGATTTTCCGATCTATATGTTCCCCCCCGGCTCCTACTACATGACCCTGTGCGACGCGCGCGCCTTCCGCATCGAGATTCCCGAAGACTACGATCCTGTCCTGCCGTCGTGAACGGCAGCGTTTCCGCCCACACGGGCGCAGGTTTTCGCACAATCGCCGGGGGAGTCACCCTGGCGATTTTTTTACTGCTGCTCACCGCCCTGCTGACCGCGCCGCTGGGTCCGCTGATGGGCGGGCGCTCGGTCTCGTTCCGTCCCCCGGTCGAAGTGCGCTCGGTGGAGATCGGCAGTGAAACCTTCAGCATCACGCTCAAGAATAACGCCCAGTATCGCCTCCATGCGGAGTACGGTTTCTCGCTTCGCGATCAGCAGGATGCACTGGTCTTCGACTCTGCGCCGCTCGACGCCGGGCACATCGATCCGCGCCAGGAACTCACCCTCAATGTCAGCTTTCCGACCGGCGTCGAAGGCAGCGGCTGGAAGGTGACCGCCTGGGCGCGCGAACGGGTCACTTACCTTGAGGAAGCCATCAGTGATGGATCCACACTGGAGGAACCGCGCGCTATCGTCCGGCGCGCGCCAATGTCCATCGAAAGTGTACGCTTTACCCGTGACGCCGCCACTCAGCAGACCGACCTGGATGTCGATCTACGGCTGACCGGGACCACACAGAATCCGGTCGTCGTGCGCTATGCGTTGAGCGTGATCCGCGCCGTCGAAAGCGAGAGCGGCGGCATCACGCCGGTGGAGCGGGTCTATCTCGGTGAGTTCGTTCAGATGGCGCTGATTCCGGGCGAAACGCGCGACCTATCGGAGCAGATCGAGACGACGCTCACCCCCGGCGATTACGCGATCACCCTCTGGGTGCAGCGGCAGACCGAAAGCGGCGCGTTCGAACACTTCGCCCAGTTCACCTATCCGGAGATGATCGTCGTCGGCGAGTGACCCCGTCGAGGGGCATTATTTCCCCTGGTAAAGGCGCAGATACGCCTCAGCAGTGCGCTCCCAATCGAAGTGTTCCACCGCCCACCGGCGCGCCAGCGCGCGCCTGGCGGAAAGGTTTTCCGGGCGTTCCAACACGCCGCGCAGCGCCTCGACGATCCGCGCGACATGGCGCGGGACAAAAAAAGCAACCTGATCGCTCAGATATTCGCGATTCGTGGCTTCGTCGGTGACCATGACCGGCAGACCACAGGCGAGCGCCTCCTGTACCACCAGAGGGAAACCCTCACCTTCGGAGGGCAGCAGCAGCAGATCGGCAGCGCCGTACCACTCCGCCAGCGCTGCCTGATCCAGTTTGCCTACGATGCGGACATTGTCCGGCGTACCGCTCAGCAGTTCGCTGTCCTGACCGCAGATGGCGAATGTCCACTCCGGCAGCCGGCGAGCAGCATCCAGCACCAGATCGATCCCCTTCTTCTCCACAACCCGCCCGGCGAACAGGATCGTCGGCGTGTGCAGGTCCAGCCGGTTGCGCAGAGCAGTCCGGTCCGCCGGTGGACGAAACAATGCGCTGTCCACGCCGTTGGGAATTCTATGCAGGGAGACTGTCCGAGGCAGCAAAGGCTGCAGTTCCGCCGCGACCCGCGCGTTCAGGACAACCGCTTCGTCGCACCCGCGCAGACAGGCGCGCCCCAGCGTCGCCATCGCGCCTGCCTGCGCCGCGCGAACCAGCGGGTTCCTGTAGGGCACAGAGCCAACATGTTCGGTCAGAATGACGCGCTGCCTGCGCCGGTGAGCGAGCCACGCTGCCATCACACTGCTCAGATAGAGCATCCCGTGAACGTGAATGACATCGACCGACGGCAGGACTTGGTTCAGCGCGCGGCGCAGCGCCGACGGGCTGAAGAGTGGATAGGGGATGCTCCTGCGTTCCAGCAGGTTCGACGCCGGCACGCCGATCAGACGCGCCCCCTTCCATTCTGAAGCGCCGCGCGGAATGCCGGTATCCGCCGCCAGAATCGACACCTGATGCCCGCGCGCCAGCAGCGCCCGCGTCAGACTGGCGATCACGAACTGGATGCCTCCTCCGTAGGGCGGCGAATAGTTGGCGACGAAGAGGATGTGCATCGGATGCGGCTCCACGTGAGAACACTTCAGGAAATTCGGGGAATTCATCGAGATTTGCCCACAGGTCAGTGTACAATCGTCGCACACCGTGAACAACTGCGGATTGCCGACGCCAAGGAGCAGGATTTTTATGCCGATACCTCGTCTCGCCGTGCTGTGGGCGCTCGCCGTCTGCGCCTTATTTCCCCTGTCGGTCAGCGCGCAGGAGCTGTTCACCAATACGCCGTC
Source organism: Anaerolineae bacterium (assembly GCA_016789005.1). Taxonomy (GTDB): domain Bacteria; phylum Chloroflexota; class Anaerolineae; order Aggregatilineales; family Phototrophicaceae; genus Flexifilum. The sequence goes on along the minus strand of JAEURA010000028.1, from coordinate 9,310 downwards.
AGCAACAGCTTCGCTTGATTCAGGCGCGACCCCGACGCCGGGCGTCCCACCTCTCCCGTCCGGGACGATCCTCATCGACGTTCCCATCCCTGATGCGCTGCGCCAGGACGGCGCGGGCTTCGAGATCGTCGCGATGTCCGTCGAACGCACCCTGCATACCATCGAGCGCGTCACACTGACCGTCGAAAATACCGCCGAGTCGAGCCTGAGCGGCGCAGCCTGGTACTTGCTCACTCCGGCATGGGTCACCGAGGAAGCCTGGAAGTATGCCAGCTTCGCCGCGCCGACGCAGATCATCGAGGAACTGCCGCAGGGTGAACAAGTCGTCCTGAGCTTCCTCGGTCCGACCGACGGACTGATCGGCGAATTCAAACTCTCCGGCTGGGTTCACCGACTCAATGAAGATGGCACAACCAGCCATGCCGACGGTATCGGCTTCGACATCCCCATCGTGCTGGGACCGCCGCTCTTCCTGACCGTCGATCATGTGGAAACCTTCCCCGCGCCGGGCGGCACGGATGATCAGCGGGTCATCTACGTGACGATGACGCTGCGCAACTATTCGCCGCAGTTCGCCGAAGTCGCCTACAGCTTCTCGCTGGCGCTGCCGGGGACCGAAAAGCCTTGGGAGAACGGCGTCTTCAATCTCCCCTATCAATCGCTGATCCTGCTGCCGGGCAGCGAAGTGCAGCTGACGACCCGCGATGTCCTGAACGCGATCCCCGACGAGGGCGTGGAAGTGACAGGCTTCCTTCAGCAGAATATCCGGGGGACGTACGAATTCCGCAGCAGCTACCTGTTTCCACTGACTGTCCTTCCGGTGGCAGGCACGAACGACTGATGAAACGGCGATGGGTGGTTTACGTCCTGGGGGGACTGCTCACCCTGATCATCACCGTCATCCTGCTGGCGACGGTCGATCTGGCGGCGCTGGGCGAATCGCTCCGCGCCGCCGACTATCGACTGCTGCCTTTCATGCTCGGCTTCGGCGCGCTGGCGCTGGCGACGCGCGCGGCACGGTGGCGGCTCTTTCTGAACCACCGCCTGCCATTCCGCGACTGCTTCCACATTTCCAACATCGGCTACATGTTCAACAACCTGCTGCCGTTGCGCGCCGGAGAGGTAGCGCGCGTCCTGCTGGCGACCCAGAAGACGCCGCCGGTCCCCCTGATGACCTCGCTCAGCACGGTCTTTCTGGAGCGCATCGTCGATGTGCTGTTCGTCTTCGGCATGCTCGGCTTCGCGCTCAGCCGGCTGCCGGTGTCTGATGCCGTCAGCATCGGCGGCGGCGCCCTCGCCGGTCTCTCTGCCCTGGTGCTGATCGTCCTGTTCGTCAGCGTCCACCGGCAGACATGGTTGATCAGCCTGCTGCGCCGTGTCGAGACGGTCCTGCCGTTCCTGCGCCGTCTGCCCATTGAACGCGCGGTCGAGAGTTTTCTTGATGGGCTGTCGTCACTGACCACCCCCAACGCGCTGCTCTGGACGGTGATCTGGACGGCGCTCTCCTGGCTTTTTTCGACCGCCTCTAACAGCGCTCTGCTCCTGGCATTCTTCGGCACGCCCGATCCCGCCGTCGCGCTGCTATTCTCGTCGATGTCTGCTCTGACCGTCTCGGCGTCGGCTGCCATTGCCTACACCCCCGCTGGGGTCGGACCCTATCACGCCAGCGTCATCGTCGCGCTGGCGGTCGCAGGCTTCACTCAGCCGGAAGGCGCGCCGATCGCCTTCGCCATCGTCCTGCACGGCGTCAACCTGATGATGTACGTGGCGCTGGGGCTGTTCGGCTTGTCCCAGGAGAGCGTCACGCTGAGCGACACGCTGAAGAATGTGCGCGCCTTCATCGCCGAAAGAGGAACTTCGGGCAGCACGCCGTCTTCTGGAAGCGTGAGCGATGAACAAAACTCTGGATAGATTGTCACAGATCGCCTCGGCTGCGCACGCTGTAGCCGATCTCACGCGCTCGACGCTGGCCTATCGCTATCCGGTGTCCGCCGGCGGGTTCCTCTATTTACACGTCATCCAGGCAGAGGTGCGCGTGACCCGCCATGATCTGCGCGAGATCGCCATCACCAGCCACCTTCAGCCTCCCTTCGCCTGGCGAATCGCCGCCGAGCAGGACGACACCGCCGTCTACTTCGTCGCCATCCGAAAAGCGCTCCTGGGATTCGCCGCCTCCGCCCGATTCGACATCGCTGTCCCCCGCGACTGCCACCTCATCCTGAAGCTGGAAGGCGTGCGCCTCACGCTGGAGTCGGTCAGCGATACCGTCGATCTCCCCGGCAGTTTGTGACAGATTTCACGAATAAACCATTAGGTTCATCACCCCTCTCTTGCGTCTCGACGTTCTAGCATTGGCGTGCTTCAGATCGCGACTGTCGTTTTGAAGGATAGACTCATGAGACCAAGAGCTGCAGCCCCCACTGCACCCTCCGATGACAAGCGCTGGCGTATTGTCACTGCCACCATGCGGCGACATGGTTTTTCGCCCGACGCCCTGATCGAAACGCTTCACAGCGCCCAGGAAGCCTTCGGCTACTTGGACGAGACCGCTTTACGCTATGTCGCCTCCTCGCTGATGGTTCCGCTGAGCAAAGTCTACGGCGTCGCCACCTTCTACAATCTGTTTGCGCTCAAACCGCAAGGCGAGCACACCTGTGTGGTCTGCATGGGCACTGCCTGCTACATCAAAGGCAGTCCGCAGATTCTCTCCGCCATTGACGAGGAATTCGGCATCAAGGGCGGCGAGACGACTCCAGATAAGAAGGTGTCGCTGATGATCGCCCGCTGTCTGGGGTCATGCGGCTTGGCGTCGGCAGTTGTCTTCGACGGCGATGTCATGAGCAAGGTAGAACCCGACGCGGCGGTCGAGCGCATTCGGAGGTGGACGACATGAACCCGGAGGAACTCCACAGCCTGGCGGAAGAAAGGCGTGAAGCGCTGGATCAATTCCAGCACCGCGTCGTCGTCTGCACCGGAACTGCCTGTCAGGCGGCGCAGAGCCAGAAGATCATCGAAGCGTTGGACGGGGTCGTCAAGGAACGCGGCATCAACGGCAGGTGTGCCGTCTCGGCGGGCGGCTGTCGCGGTCTGTGTTCGGCAGGTCCGATGGTCGCCGTCGAACCGACAGACGTCCTCTATCAGGGTGTCACCCCAGACGATGCCGCGAGCATCATCGACAGCCTGGAAAGCGAACCGGTCAAGGCGCTGACCTGCGACACCAGCGCCCCCTTCTTCACCCGACAGAAGCGCGTGGTCCTCGAATACGAGGGCAGGCTGAATCCAGAGTCCATTGACGACTATATCGCCGCCGGCGGCTTTTCGACCTTCGTCCGCGTCCTCACCGAGATGACCTCCAGCGATGTGATCGAGCAGATTCGTCAGAGCGGGCTGGGCGGGCGCGGAGGCGCGGGCTATTCGACGGCGCTGAAATGGAGCACCGTCGCCAAAGCGCTGGGGACGGCGAAATACGTCATCTGCAACGGCGACGAGGGCGACCCCGGTGCGTTCATGGATCGCAGCGTCATGGAGGACTACCCGTTCAAGGTCCTCGAAGGCATGATGATCGCCGCCTTCGCCGTTGGCGCTCAGGAGGGTTTCGTCTACGTGCGGGCGGAATACCCGCTGGCGGTCAAGCGTCTGAAACAGGCGATTCGTCAGGCGGAAAAATACAGCCTGCTCGGCAACAACATCTGCGGCACGTCATTCAGCCTCAAGCTCGACGTGCGGCTTGGAGCCGGCGCCTTCGTCTGCGGTGAAGAGACGGCGCTGATCGCCAGCATCGAAGGCAAACGCGGCAGCCCGCGCCCGCGTCCGCCCTACCCTGCTGAATCCGGCTTGTGGGGCTGCCCCACCCTGATCAACAACGTCGAGACCTATGCTAACGTCGTGCCGATCCTGCGCGAAGGCGCGGAGTGGTTCGCCGGAATCGGGACCGAACGGAGCAAGGGGACCAAGGTCTTCGCGCTTTCCGGCGCAATCGTGAACACCGGGCTGATCGAAGTGCCAATGGGCATCACACTGCGCGAGATCATCTACGACATCGGCGGCGGCATCCCGGACGGCAAACGCTTCAAGGCTGTGCAGACCGGCGGACCCTCCGGCGGATGCATCCCGGAACAGTATCTCGACATGCCGGTCGATTACCAGTCGCTCGCTCAAGTCGGCTCGATCATGGGTTCAGGCGGCATGATCGTCATGGACGAAAGCTCATGCATGGTCGATGTCGCCAAGTTCTTCATGGAATTCTGCATGACAGAATCCTGTGGCAAGTGCATCCCCTGCCGCGTCGGCACGGCGCAGATGTACCGTCTGCTCGACAAAATCTCACAGGGGCGAGCACGGCTGCAAGACCTGGAAGTGCTGGAAGAACTGTGCGATATGGTCAAGCACACCAGCCTGTGCGGCTTGGGGCAGGCAGCGCCGAACCCCATCTTGAGTACCCTTCGCTATTTCCGGGAAGAATATCTGGCGCACATCGTCGATCACGTCTGCCCTGCCGGCGTGTGCAAGATCGCGCATGAGGAGATCGCCCTATGAGCCGCGTCGCTACGCTAAAGATCAATGGACAGGATGTCAGCGGGCGCGAAGACGAGACGATCCTGGAAGTCGCCCGCGAAAACGGCATCCCGATCCCGACCCTCTGCCAGATCGAGGGCTTGAGCAACGTCGGGGCGTGCCGGCTGTGCCTAGTCGAAGTGACAGGCATCTCAAAGCTGCTGCCCGCCTGCACCACCCGCGTCGCCGAAGGGATGGAAGTTCGCACCGAGAGTGATCGACTGACACACTATCGCCGTATGGCAGTCGAGATGCTCTTCGCCGAAGGTAATCACATCTGCTCCGTATGCGTTTCTAACGGTCACTGTGAACTTCAGGGGATGGCGGTAGCGCTGGGAATCGACCACATCCACCTGCCCTATCTCGCGCCTCGGCGCGGCGTCGATGCTTCGCACGAACGCTTCACCTTTGACGCCAACCGCTGCATCCTTTGCACCCGCTGCGTCCGCGTCTGCGATGAGATCGAAGGGGCGCACACCTGGGATGTCATGGGGCGAGGCGTTGGCTCAGTGGTCATCACCGATCTGAACGAGCGCTGGGGCGATTCGCCGACCTGCACCAGCTGCGGCAAGTGTGTGCAGACCTGCCCGACCGGCGCGCTCTTCATCAAGGGCAGTGCGGTCGGCGAGATGACCAAGCGCAATACGTTCCTGACCTATATCGCCCAGATGCGAGGAAACCTGAAATGACGCGGAAGACGATTGCCACCGTCTGGCTTGACGGGTGTTCCGGCTGCCATATGTCGTTCCTCGACATCGATCACCGCCTGCTGGATATCGCCGACATGATCGAGTTGGTCTACAGCCCGCTGGTGGACCGCAAGGATTTCCCGGAGTCGGTGGACATCACGCTGATCGAAGGCTCGGTCAGCAACCAGGCTGATCTCGACAAGATTCGTCACATCCGCGCGCATACCCGAACGCTGATCTCGCTCGGCGACTGCGCCGTCACCGGCAACGTCCCGGCGCTGCGCAACACCATCGGCGCGGAACCCGTCCTGCAGCGCGCTTACATGGAACCTGACATGCTCAACCCGCAGATTCCGACGATAGGTGTGCCCCCGCTGCTTCCGGTTGTGCGCGCGGTGCATACGGTCGTCCGGGTGGACGTTTTCATTCCCGGATGCCCGCCATCGGCGGATACGATCTTCAACGCCCTGTCCGACCTGTTGAACGACCGTCAGCCCAGCGTTGCCGGCAAGACCCGCTTCGGCGCATAGGAGGAACCGTGACGCAAACCATCCTGATCGATCCCGTGACTCGCATCGAGGGTCATGCCAAGATCACCATTCATCTGAATGACGCCGGCGAAGTCGAGGATGCCCATTTCCACGTCACGCAGGTGCGCGGCTTCGAGAAGTTCGTCGAAGGGCGTCCATTCCACGAGATGCCGGCGCTGATGTCGCGCATCTGTGGAATCTGCCCGGTCAGCCACCTGATCGCCTCGGCGAAAGCGTGTGACGCCCTGCTGGCGGTCAGCATCCCGCCGGCAGCGGCGAATCTGCGCCGCATCCTGAACCTGGCGCAGATCGCCCAGTCGCATGCGCTCAGCTTCTTCTACCTGTCCGCCCCGGACCTGCTCCTGGGCATGGACGCCGACCCGGCACAGCGCAACTTATTCGGCATCGCGCAGACCGCGCCGCAGCTCGCCCGCGACGGCGTGCGCCTGCGCCAGATGGGGCAGCAGATCATCGAACTGCTCAGTGGCAAACGCATCCATCCCGGTTGGGTCGTGCCGGGCGGCGTCAATCAGGCGCTCACCGAAGAGAAGCGTGACGCCATCCTGGCGGTGCTTTCCGAAGGGATCGGCATCGTCCAGCGAACCATGCTGTGGTTCAGGGGCATCCTGAAGCAGTACGAGAGCGAGATCCAAGCCTTCAGCGCCCTGCACACCCTGTTCATGGGCTTGGTCGGTCCTGATGGCACGCTCGAAATGTATGATGGGCGCGTCCGCATCGCCGACGCCAACAAGTACATCATCGCCGACGGTCTGGCTCCTGAAGACCTCAATACCACCATCGGCGAAGCGGTGGAACCCTGGTCCTATCTGAAATCGCCGTACTACAAGCCGCTCGGCTATCCTTCCGGCATGTATCGCGTCGGTCCGCTGGCGCGCCTCAACATCGTGCGCTCCTGCGGGACGCCGCACGCCGACGAAGAACTGGGCTTCTTCCGCACGCTCGATCATCACAGCAGCTTCCACTATCACTATGCGCGGCTGATCGAAATCCTGTACTGCTTCGAGAAGATCAACCAGCTCCTGCATACGCCGACGATCCTGAGCGAGCACGTGCGGGCGTTTGCCGCGCCGAACAATCACGAGGGTATCGGCGTCAGCGAAGCGCCGCGCGGCACGCTCATGCATCACTACATCATTGATGACGATGGCTTGATCGTGCGGGCGAATCTGGTGATCGCCACCGGACACAACAATATGGCGATGGACCGCAGCGTGTATCAGGTAGCGCGGCGCTACGTGCGCGGCGCGGAGCTTCAGGAAGGCATGCTGAACCGCGTCGAAGCGGTCATCCGCACCTTCGACCCCTGCCTGAGCTGCTCGACCCACGCCGTTGGGCAGATGCCGCTGCACGTTCAGCTCGTCGCGCCGGACGGCAGCGTCGTCGACGAGATCAAGCGGTAGAGGTCACCGATGCGCCTGGTCGTCGGCTGCGGCAGCCTGGTTCGTGGCGATGACGCCATCGGGCAAATCGTCGCCGAGGCGCTCCGCGAACGTCTGCCGGACGCCGAGATCATCGCCGTCACCCAGCTCACCCCGGAACTCGCCGAGCCGCTCAGCCGTGCCGAGAAAGCCTATTTCATCGACGCGGCTGCAGCGTGCACGGGCGAAGCGCCGGGGTTCATCCGAATTCAGCAGGTAGAGCAGGATCGCGCCGGGGGGGCATTCAGCCACAACGTCACCCCGGCGCGGCTGTTGACCGCCGCCGAGGCGCTTTATGGCAGCGCTCCGCCGACGCTGCTGATCACCATCACGGCGGAGTCCTTCGCCATCACCGAAACCCTCTCCCCGGCGCTGTGCGCCGCCCTGCCGACCATCATGACGGTCACCGAAGCCTGTATCCGCGAGTAATCGCCCGCCGCAAAACGTGGTACTATGTTGTTCTGCCAGACTGACGACAGGAATGCGGACAGATCAACATGGTTCAGTATCCCGACAAGCTGCAAGAACTCGTGCAGGAGTTCGGCTCAGTCACCGACCGCCGCGAACGCGCCGAGATGCTCATCGAAATTGCCGACCGCTTCGACGAGGTGCGCGTACCGCCGCAGATCGCCACGCAACCCTATGACGAATCACACCGCGCGCCCGCCTGCGAATCCGAGGCGTTCGTCTGGGCAGCCGACCGCCCGGACGGAACCGTCAAGTTCTATTTCGATGTCCTCAACCCTCAGGGCTTGTCGGCGATGGCGATGGCGGTGATCCTTGATGAAACGCTTTCCGGGCAGCCGCTCGAACAGGTTGCAGCGCTCTCCGACGATGTCATCTTTCAAATCTTCGGCAAAGAAATCTCGATGGGCAAAGGCGCGGGGCTGATGGGCATCTTCACCCTGGTGCGCCGCTATGCCAGGGAACGCCTCCACAAGAATTGAGCCGCCTATGCGCTTCCTCGTCTCATTCCTCATCGCGCTCCTCATCGGAATCGCCATCGGTCTGTATCTCGGACGGGTCCAGTTCCCGGTCCAGGTCACCGACAGCCCGATGAGCAGCCTGGCGCCGCTCTACCGCGACGACTACGCAGTGATGGTCGCGCTGGCATACGCCGCCGACCGCGATCTCGCCGGGGCGCTGGATCGGCTGCGGCTGCTCGAAGTGGACAACGTCGCCCAGTTCATCCAGGACACCACCGAACGCTTCATCAGCACTTCGCGCAGCGTCAGCGACGTGCGTGCGCTGGTGACGCTCGCCGAAGGCGTCGGTCGGCTGACGCCGATTATGGAACCCTATCGACAGGTCGGGGCAACCGGGTGAGCCGATGAGCCAAACTGCGAACGAAACGACTCGATCGACGCGCAGCCGCTACGAGCGCCCGCGCCGTCCGTTTTCCATCCTTGGGGTGATCCTCGGTCTGATCCTCGGCATCGGTGGGACGCTGGCGTATACCTGGCTGCTTGCCCCGGTCGAGGCGGTCGATATCACCCCCTGGCAGATGGACTCTGAAGGACGAGCCGCCTACACCGCGGCAGTTGCGCTCGCCTACACCCAGGATGGCGATCTGCCGCGCGCCGTCGAGCGGCTGGTCAGTCTGCGCTTCCCCGGAGACCCCATTCAGGGCGTCGCCGATGTCGCCTGTCAGCTGGCATCGACAGGATACGTCAACAGCAGCAGCGGATTGCAAGCGGTTCGCGCCATGATGCATCTCTATCAACTGCAAGGGCGGAGCGGCTGCGCCGACCAGCTCATCCCGGCGGGCGGCGGACCTCTCGCCGGCGTGGTCGAGCTGGATCTGCCGACGCCGACCATCACCCTGACGCCACCGCCATCCAAGACGCCAACCCCATTGGCGGGTCAGGCGACACCAACACCGCTGGTGATCATCGTGCCGACCTCTCCGCCGCAGAACGATTTCGTCCTGGTAGGCGTTACGACGGCGTGCAGCCTGGAACGATCCGGCTTGATCGTCGTAGAGGTCTACGAGGCGAATGGCGCGACCGGCATCCCCGGCATGGAGGTGCGCGCGCGCTGGAACGGCGGCGAAAGCCGTTTCTTCACCGGGCTGAAGCCAGGACGCGGGGCGGCATAT
>JAEURA010000019.1 GCA_016789005.1 Anaerolineae bacterium | reverse complement strand
CAGGTTCGGCATGAAGTCCGTAGTTCACATCCCAGGTTCCGTCCAGGGCAACTTTGTACTCGTAGTCGCCCGGCGGCAGCGTAAAAGTTGCCGACCACAGGTCGTCGTTGGCGTCGTAGCTCAGCGCCGTCGCCTCGCATTCCGTCTGCCAATCGCCCGGGCAGCCAAGCACACTCTGGATCGTGCCGGGAATCACGACCAGGGTTGGCGCGTCGTCCTGCGCTGAGGCAAACAGCGCAAACGACAGGACAGACAGCGCGAGAAGCGCTATCCGCAGGGGGTTTTTCATGAGGTTCTCCTCAACAAACACGGTTTTTCGGCGGAATCTAAAGAACCGCCGAACGTGTATATAACGCACCCGCCGGCGGCTTGTCAATCAAAAGTGCACAAACTTCAGGCGATGGCGCTGCGCAGCGCCTCCAGAGCGTGCATCTCCGCCGCGCGCAGCGCCAGGATTCGATCCCGAAGGTTCTCACGGAGCGCACAGGCAGCGGCATCATCCAGAGGAAAGCCCGCCGCCGCCTGTGCGCGCACCTGTGCCAGCTGCACCGCGATGGCACGTCGTTCATCGCTGGATGCGCTGCCCTGTTCGATGAAAAGATCATATTCGCGGCGCATCAGGGCGCGCGTTTCGGCGAGCAGCGGCACATCGCCGGGCAGATGAGCGTCAGCAAGCTGACGCCACTGCGAGGCGGTGACGCGGTACAACTCGGCGGCGGCACGCAGCGCCGGGCGGTTCAGCACGTCTGCCGCTTCGTCGAGGAATGCCGCAAAGGTGTGTCGCGCGCCGCTCCCGCCCGTGAAATAGAGTTCGAGCGAGCGGTACGAAGATTTCAGGACGTTATACAGCGCCGTCCCACGCGGAAAACGCCGCGCCCATCCGTGTTTGGTGCGCACATCGACCAGTTCGTCCGCCCAGCGCTGAAGCCCGGCGAAGCCGAAACTGGATGCCGCTTGCGGCGCAAAGTGCGGCGCTTCGGTCATAATGGCGAGGGTCGCGCGGATGCCCGCCGTGACCGCTTCTGGCAAGCGCGCTGCATCGGGCGCTCCCAGCGTCATCACGCGGTGTTTGGCTTTCTTGACGACCTGCTGTGCCGCCAGTAGATTCGCCGCCGTCACTTCCAGCGGGGCGCGTGCCCGATCGGCGATCAGCACCCGCCCGCCTTCATGGCTGAATACCAGCACCGGCGTGACCATCTGAGCATCGGCATAGGGGCGATCCACCGTGTAGCTCAGCGTGAACATGTCTGCCCAGACCAGCGCCGGAACGCCCCGCGCCAGAGCGCTGACGATGTTGGCGGTCGCCTTGGTTGGGTTGTCCGTCTGGCGTATGTCGGTCGGGATATTCAGCCGGTCATAGACGGCTTTCAGGTTTTCGTTGAAAGGATAGTAGGTGAGAAGTTCCACCTGGGGATCATAGCCTTCGTAGTGAAACGAGAAGTAACCGGCGCAGATTCCGCCGTTGATCCCCATGATCATCGCTTCGCTGTAGGGCTTGCCGGTGTGCGGCGCGGTGATGCCTTGATATGCCAGCGCATTGGTGATGTAGCCGGTCGCCCAGTGAAGCCCCTCGAACTGGCGGTAATCTTTCAGCGTTGGCATGTCCGTCTCCCTGCAAGCTGTACGATCTGCCATCACGATACGAAAAAACGCCGGCAGTTGGTAGTCTCCCGTTTCGTTAGCGCCTATTTGACTTTTTCATTATTGAGCCGCCGAACTCCCATAGACAGGAATCGCGCAGGGCTGCGAAACGCGGTAGACTCCTGGGCGATTTGTTTCGTAGACTTGCCTGATTAAGGAAACAGCGATGTGTGCCTATGTACTTCCTACCCTATCCCACCCTGCTCCGGTTGGGGCAAATGAAGCGATTCTGATCGCCAGTGGCGACCTGCGCCTTTCCGCCAACAAAGTCTGTTGGGCTGCTCAGGCGGAGATGGAAGCCAAAGTCGTGGCAGCCTTCGCCGCCGAAGGCATCACCGTCAGGCGCGGTCATGCCTATGATCCCGCCCTGGAACACGGTTTCATCTACAACCAGCGCATGGGTATGGATGTCTTCGCCGGCATCGACCCCGATGCCCGCCTGATCGTCGCCGAAGCCGTCTGGCAGTACAGCCATCACGTGCTGGCGGGTCTGCGCGCCCATCGAGGACCGATCCTGACGGTCGCCAACTGGAGCGGTCAGTGGCCAGGGCTGGTCGGCATGCTCAATCTGAACGGCTCGCTGACCAAAGCCGGCATCCCCTACAGCACCCTCTGGAGCGAGGAATTCACGGATGAGGCATTCAAGCAGGCGATACGGCAGTGGCTCCGCGAAGGGAAGATCGATCATGACACTTCGCACGTGCGCCGAATCAGCGCGAGCGATCTGCCAACTGCTGAACGCGCCCTCGGCGAAGCACTGGCGGCTCAGCTCGCCCACGACAAAGCCATCATGGGCGTCTTCGACGAAGGCTGCATGGGCATGTACAACGCCATCATCGACGATGAACTGCTCAACCCGGCGGGCGTCTACAAGGAGCGGCTGAGCCAGTCGGCGCTGGTCGCCGCCATGCGTCTGGTGAGCGATGCCGAGGCGGATGCCGCCAGATGCTGGCTTGACGAGCGCGGGTTGACCTTCAACACCGGGTCGGCTGCGGCGACCGAACTGACCGACAGCCAGATTCGCGATCAGCTTAAGATGTACGTCGCCGCCGTGCGCATCGCCCGCGAATTCGGCTGCGACGCCGTCGGCATTCAGTATCAGCAGGGACTCAAGGATATGGCTCCGGCGAGCGACCTCGTCGAAGGGCTGCTCAACAACGTCGAGCGCCCGCCGGTCTTCGACCCTGCGACCGGCGCTGAGCTGTACGCCGGTCAGGCACTGCCCCACTTCAACGAGGTCGATGAGTGTGCCGGGCTGGACGGATTGATCACCAACCGCGTCTGGACGGCGATGGGCTTCGACCCGGCAAACACCCTGCACGATCTGCGCTGGGGCGAACACTATCGCGGTGAGGGCGTGGATGACTATGTCTGGGTCTTTTTGATCTCCGGGGCGGCTCCGGCTTCGCATTTCATCGATGGCTATGCGGGGGCGTTCAGCGACCGGCAGCCTCCTATGTACTTCCCCTCCGGCGGCGGCACGCTGCGCGGCATCAGCAAGCCAGGGGAGATCGTCTGGAGCCGTGTGTTCGTCATGGGCGGCAAACTGCATGCCGACCTGGGACGCGCGACAGTCGTCGAACTGCCGAAGGCGGAGACCGAGCGCCGCTGGAACCTGACCACACCGCAGTGGCCCATCATGCACGCTGTGCTGCACGGCGTCAGCCGCGACCAGATGATGGCGCGCCACAAAGCCAATCATATCCAGGTCGCTTACGCGCCGTCGTCTGACGACGCCGACAAGGCACTGGCGGCGAAAGCGGCGATGTTCCTGGCGATGGGCATCGAAACGTCGGTCTGCGGCACGGTCAAGCTGTAACAGTATGCGCAGCACAGGGGGCGTCGCTGCCGACGCCTCCTGCTCTCCTGAAGGATATGGATTATGGCAGAAAGAACGAGACCGAAGCTGGTGATGGTTGGCAGTTCCAACATCGACCTGGTCGCCTACGCCCCCCATCTGCCTGCGCCTGGGGAGACGCTGCACGGCTCCCGCTTTGCGATGGGCTTTGGCGGCAAAGGGGCGAACCAGGCGGTGATGGCGGCGAAGCTTGGCGCCGAAGTCACGGTCATCACCAAGTTGGGACGCGACATCTACGGCGACATGACGCTTGCCAACTATCGCAGTGTCGGAGTCAGCACGGACGCAGTCCTGTTCGACGAAGCGAATGCATCGGGAGTCGCCCTGATCGTCGTCAACACCGAGACCGGGCAGAACAACATCGTCATCGTCGGCGGCGCAAATGAGACGCTCTCGGCGGACGATGTCCAGCGCAGCGCTCCCGTCTTCAAGGATGCGAATGCCGTCATGTGCCAGCTGGAAACGCCGATTGACGCGACCCTGACGGCGTTTCGCATCGCACGCGCTGCCGGCGTCATCACCCTCCTGAACCCCGCCCCGGCAGCGGCGCTCCCGGAGGAACTACTGGCGCTGACCGACTGGCTGATCCCTAATGAGATCGAAGCGGAAATGCTGACCGGCGGCGCAGTCCGCACACGCGATCAGGCGATCACCGCTGCCCAGGCATTGCAATCCAGCGGTCCAAGGAATGTCATCATCACCCTGGGCGAGCGCGGCGCGCTGCTGGTCCTGGCAGGCGGATCGGTGACGCACGTGGCGGTGGAACCGGTCAAAGCGATAGACACCACCGGCGCGGGCGACTCGTTCGTCGGCAGTTTTGCCTACCTGCTCGCGGCGGGTTTCAGCCCGGCGGCGGCGGCAGGAAACGCCTGCGCCATCGCGGCGCAGTCCGTCCTGAAACCGGGAACGCAGTCGTCATTTCCGACGCGCGCCGAAGTGTTGGACCTGCTGACGCCGACAGGATAACCCAACCGTACGTTTGACAGTATTAAAATAGTTATTTAGACTAGAGGGGTCTGAGCGCTACGTCTCCGCGCTCCTCGAAACCTGCGCGCTCAGAGGCTGTTTGAAAAGCCGGTTTTCACACAACCTCACCCCGGAAACCTGACGGTTTCCTGCCCCTCTCCAATTGGAGAGGGGCGGTTGAGCGCAGCGAAACGGGGTGAGGTGAGTAGTTTGCAAACAGTCTCTCAGATCCAGAGCCGTGCCTTATGAACTCGGGGCAAGAGGTCCCGCCCAATGAATCAACCTCTGGTGGTTGTGCTTCTCGGAGCAACGGCGATCTTGACGCTCCTGCTGGCGGTGCGCATCTGGGGACAGCGCCAGCGCTCATGGTCGGCGTCGGTGGCGATGACGGCGCTCATGGTCGGCGTGCTGTACTGGACTGTCCTCTACCTGTTGGAAGTCTCCAGCGTCGACACGACCTTTTGGCTTGCCGCCTATCGCCTGAAGTTTGTCGGGGTCGTCCTTGTGCCGGTCGCCTCATTCGCTTTCTCCGCCGCCTACACGGGCAGAGATGCGCTCCTGAGGACCAAGACCCTTGCCATGCTGCTGGTGATACCGCTCCTCACCACTGTCATCATCTGGACCAACGACTACCATCATTTGATGTGGGAGCAAATCATCCGAACCAACGAATCAGGTATCGCCGCGACGACGACGGTGACCGGCATATGGTTCTGGGTGAACGCCTTCTACGCGTATGTTCTGCTGCTGGGCGGAGCGTGGATGCTGCTGCGGCAGTTCATCAAGGCTCCATCCACCTATCAGCGACAGCTGGTCGCGCTGATCGTCAGTCTCGCTGCGCCCCTCACGGCGAATGCCATCACGCTCTTCGGCTCGCTGAACATCGACCTGACACAGTTTGCCTTTGCCATCACCGGCGGCGCGCTGACCTGGGGCATGCTTCGTTTCCACTTGCTGGATATTGCGCCGATTGCGCGCAACGTCGTCATCGACAGCCTGCCTGATGCGATGTTCGTCCTGGATCAGGAGGGGCGTCTGGTCGATCTCAATCCGGCGGGCAGCAGCCTCTTGCAGGCAAATCTGTCAACCCTGGTGGGCAAGCCCATCACCGAAGTCGCTCCAATGCTCCGGCAGCGCCCGGAACTTGCCGAACGTTACCGCGCGAACGCCACGTATCAGGAAGAAGTGACGCTTGACCGCCCTGGCGAACCAGGGATCAGCTATGAAATCCGCATCTCGCCGCTGCGTGATGGGCGCGGTGAGCCGATCGGTCGGGTCGTCCTGATGCGCAACATCACCGAGCGCAAGCGCATCGAGCGCGAGCTTCAGGCTCAGAATGAAGCCCTCGTGCGCGCTAATGCCGAACTTGCCGAGGCGCGAGAAATCGCCGAGGCAGCGACACAGCTCAAGAACCAGTTCCTCGCCAACATGTCGCACGAGCTGCGCACCCCCCTCAACGCCATCATCGGCTATACCGAGATTCAGCTTGCTGGCATGACGGGCGCGCTCAATGAAGAGCAGACGCGCTATCAGGAACGCGTGCTGGCGAACTCTGAGCAGCTTCTCGGCTTGATCAACGACGTGCTCGACATCGCCAAGATCGAAGCAGGTCGCATGAATCTGATTCGCGCGCCCTTCGCGCTGCGTCCCTGGTTTCACGACCTCTATGAGAAAAACCGCGTCCTGGCGGAATCCAAGACGCTCGACTTCAAACTGGATATCGCTGCGGACCTGCCGGAGACCGTGACGGAAGACGCCATACGCTTGGCTCAGGTCGTCACCAACCTGCTTTCTAATGCCATCAAGTTCACATCACAGGGGTTGATCACGCTCGCCGCCAGACGGAATGACGCCGAAGGCTGGCAGATCGCCGTCAGCGATACTGGTATCGGCGTCCCACTGCACGCCCATGAGACCATCTTTGAGGAATTCCGCCAGCTCGACGGAACGTCCAGTCGAAAATACGGCGGGACGGGGCTGGGACTGGCGATTGCCCGCCGAATCGTCCAGACGATGGGAGGGACGATCACGGTACGCAGTGAACTGGGCGTGGGAAGCACCTTCACAGTCACGCTGCCAATCGCTAAACTTGCAGAGTCTCCTGAACCTCTGGCAGCGGCAGCGTCCGCGAAAACGAACTCATGACGACGATCACCCCCGATTCGCAGTCCTCGCACAGCCCGCGCACCAATGCGCTCAAGGTAGCGGAGATTCCATCCTGGGTGGTCGCTGCTATCGATGATGAGATGGATAACCTGACTCTCGTCACCAAGGTGCTGAGCTTCAACGGCGCGGTGGTTCACACCGCGGTCAACGGGGAGCTGGGTCTGGAGCTGATCCGACGGGTGCACCCAACGCTAATCCTCCTCGATCTGTCCATGCCGGTGATGGATGGTTGGGCGCTGATTGCCACACTGCGCGCCGACCCGACTTTTCAGAAGACGCCGGTCATCGCCCTGACGGCGCATGCGATGGTGGGAGACAAAGAGCGCATCCTTGCCGGCGGTTTCGACGGATATATCTCCAAGCCATTTCGAATTACCACTTTCCTGGGCGAAATTATGCGCTGCCTGGGACAGAGCGCGCAGCAAGCCTAGCAAATAACGAGGGGATTGCCGGTGGATTATTCTCGATGGACCATCCTGGTAGTCGAAGACGACTTTGACAGCCGCCAGATGATCTCGAAGATTCTTCAGCATCACGGGATCGACGTCTCGGTTGCGACGGATGGTCGCGAGTGTCTGGCGATGCTCGAAAGCATCACCCCGACGCTGATCGTGACCGATCTGGCGATGCCGCGCATGGATGGATGGGAGACGCTCAACGCTATCCGCGCCAACAGCGCCACCCGCCACATCCCGGTCATCGCCATCACGGCATATGATTCGCCCGCCACCGCGCAGGGTGCGATGATGGCGGGCTTCAACGCCTATTTTGCCAAACCGCTCGACCCGCGCACCTTCGTGCAGGCGCTCTCGCAGTTCATCGCGGCGTGATCAGCGCGCGCGCCGCTTCATAGAGCGCGCCGTTGGTGGCGAATCCTTCGCCGCCATCGATACGGCGCACGCCCTGCCAGTCGGTGAACGTGCCCCCGGCTTCCGGTAGGATCACGCCAAAAGGGGCGCTGTCCCAGATCGCCATCCAGGCGTCGATCATGATCTCGGCACGACCGGTCGCCACCAGCGCATAGCCGTAGGAGTCTCCCCAGGTGCGCTGAAACGTGGTCGCCTGTACGATCCGCTCCCACGAGTCCGCGCGATCTCCCCAGTTGTTCAGGTCGCTGCACAGCGCCACCGCATCCGCCAGGTTCGACACGGCAGATACGCGCGTCCGACGCCCATTCCAGAAAGCGCCGCCGCCTTTGCGCGCATAGACGGTCTCGTTGAGGGCGGGGAAGTGCGCCACGCCAACCAGCGGTTCGTGGGCTTCATTCACCAGCGCCAGCAGACAGCCATAGATCGGCACGCCGTGCGTGAACGACTTCGTCCCGTCGATTGGGTCGATGATCCAGGTCAGCCCGCTGCTGCCGGTCTCGTGCCCGTATTCCTCGCCCAGCACGCCGTCCGCCGGGAAGCGCGCCCGGATCGCAGCGCGCAGCAACTGCTCCGCCCCGCGATCCGCAGCGGTCACCGGGCTGGAATCACTCTTTCGCTCGACTTCGATCCCGCGCAGGAAATAGCCCAGGGTCAGCCGTCCCGCCTGAAACGTGGCGTCCAGAGCAAATTCCAGCAGCCCATCCAGGTCCACGTGCCGCGTCATTGCGCCATACCGTTCTTTCATAGGGGCGAGCCGGCGGCTCGCCCATCCGTTGAAAAGATGCGACACCCAGCGTCAGCTGATCGGCTCGATCGGCTCCTTGCGATTCTCGACGAAAATGCGGGGTCCATTCGTGGGCGCTGCCCAGTGCACGGCGTTGGCGATCACCTGGCGGATTTCCGGCTGGAAGTAGATCGGGTGAGTCTCGTGGCCGGGGCTGAAGTAGAAAATCTTGCCGCGCCCACGCAGGAAGCAGCATCCGCCGCGAAACACCTCGCCACCCTGAAACCAGTTGACGAAAACCAGCGTATCCGGTTCGGGGATGCCGAAGGGTTCGCCGTACATTTCGTGATGCGGAATCTCGAAGTAATCGGGCAACCCCTCGGCGATGGGGTGCGCGGGATTGACGCACCAGACGCGCTCGCGTTCGCCCATCTCGCGCCATTTGAGGTCGCAGCTGGTTCCCATCAGCCGCTTGAAGATTTTCGAGTAATGACCGCTGTGCAGCACGATCAACCCCATGCCGTCCAGCACGCGGGCAGCAACCCGCTCGACGATCTCGTCCTGCACATCGCCATGCGCCATATGTCCCCACCACAGGAGTACATCGGTTTCGGCGAGGACTTCAGCAGTCAGTCCATGCTCCGGCTCGTCCAGTGTGGCATAACGAACGCTCTCGACTCCGTGCGCCTTCAGCCCGTCGCCGATGACCGTATGGATGCCATCCGGATAGACGGCGATGACCCGCTCATGCTGCTTTTCGTGGCGGAATTCGTTCCAAACAGTGACGCGAATCGATGTCATGATGCGGCTCGTTCCCTTTCACGAGGTTCAATAGGCAGTCTCACAGTGATCGTCACGCCCTGCCCCGGCGATGATTGCGCTTCGATGATCCCGCCGTGCGCTTCCACAAAGCCGCGCGCGATTGCCAGCCCCAACCCTGCCCCGCGCCGTCCATCGTCTGACCGGGCGCGCGAAGCTTCACGGCGGTAGAAACGGGTGAAAGCGCTCGTTACGTCGAGCATCTCCATCCCCTGTGCATGATTATTGACCACGATGCGCGCCATGTCACGGTCGCGTTCGGCGTGTATGCGCACCGTCCCACCCCGGGGCGTATAGCGCAGCGCGTTGTCCAGCAGGTTGTTGAGCACGCGTTGAATCTTGTCCGGCGCGACGGAGATCATATCGATAGAGTCGTCCACCGCGCCGGAAAGCGCGATCCCCGCCAGCGCGGCGCGCGCATTCATGCCGCTGAGCGTGTCGGACACCATATCGCGCAGCGACGTGGGCTGTTTGTCCAGTCGGATGTGCCCGGCGTCAAGCTGCGCCAGTTCCAGCAGATTGTCGATCAGCCGGGTCAGATTTTCGATCTCCGACTGCATGTCGCGGGCATAGCGCGCAGTTGATGCCGGGTCGCTCACTACACCATCCGCCAGGGCTTCGATCATCGCACGTATGGACGTGACCGGCGTGCGCAGATCGTGCGACGCCCAGGCGATCAGGTCGCGCCGCTGCTGATCGAGCTGCCTTTTCTGCTCGTCCAGTTCTTGCAGGCTGTGCGCCATCGCGTTGAACGTTCGGGCGAACTGCGCCAGCTCGTCGCGCCCTTCCACAGGCAGGCGCGTATCCAGCCGTCCCTGGGCAACCTGCTCTGCCGCGCCGCCCAGCTCGCTGAGCGCCTCGGTGATGGCGCGCGACACGAAGAAGCCGAAGCCAATTGCCACCAGCGCAGAGAAGACCAGCAGCACGCCGGTCAGATTCAGGTCATAGGGGCTGATGAACATCAGCTGGGCACTCACCCAGACGTTGGCGAACAGCAGGGCGACGATCAGGATGACCATGACGAACAGCGCCCAGCGCAGACTGGGCAGCCGACGCAGCAGCCGTGCCCGGTAGATGGCGTAGGCGCTGCCCATTGAAAAGAGCGCTATCGCCGTGAGCAGCGTGAGCAGCGTTTCCAAGGATTCGTCCATACACCTGCTTCAGGGGGCGGGGTCGAACTTGTAGCCGACGCCCCAGACCGTCTGGATGAAGCGCGGCTCGCCGGGGTCGGGTTCAATCTTTTCGCGCAGGCGGCGGATGTGTACGGTGATGGTGCTGGCATCACCGTAGAACTCGTAGCCCCAGACGTGGTTCAGGATATGCTCCCGGCTGAACACCTGCCGCGCATGGCGCACCAGGAACAGCAGCAGGTCATATTCTTTCGCCGTGAGCATGATCAGCCTGCCGTCAATACGCACTTCGCGGGCGCGCGGGTCGATCCACAGGTGCGCCGCCGCAAAGGGTTTTCCATCTTCTTCATCCGGGGTGATGCCGCTGCGGCGAAGCACCGCCTTGACGCGGGCGACCAGCTCACGCGGGCTGAACGGCTTGACGACGTAATCGTCGGCGCCCAGCTCAAACCCGGCGATGCGATCCAGTTCGCTGGTGCGGGCGGTCAGCAGGATGACCGGGATCTCGCCTTCAGCGACCAGCGGCGGCTCTTCGCCGCGCAGCGCCCGTGTGATGGCGAAGCCATCCGCGCCGGGAAGCATGATGTCCAGGATGACCAGGTCGGGGCGCTGTTCACGCAAAAACGCCAGCGCCGCTAACCCGTCACCGATCTCGCTGACGTGATAGCCATCCCGCTCCAGGTACTTGCGCAGCACTTCGCGAACGGTGGTCTCATCATCGACGATCAGGATGTGCGCTGGCTTCGCCACAGAAATCCCTTGCGCCGCTCAATGCTCGCCGAGATAGACCTTGCGAACGTCCTCGTTGACCATCAGCGACCGGGCGCTGTCACTCAGGACGACCTCACCTGTCTGCAGAACATAGCCGCGATGCGCAATCTCCAGCGCCATCAGAGCGTTCTGCTCTACCAGCAGGATGGTCTTCCTGGCTTCCTTGTTCACGCGCTGCACGATGTCGAAGATCGCCTCGACGAGCACCGGCGCCAAGCCCATCGACGGCTCATCCAGCAGCAGCACTTCGGGGTCCGCCATCAGCGCACGGGCAATCGCGAGCATCTGCTGTTCGCCGCCGGAAAGCGTGCCGCCTTTCTGCGTCACACGCTCCTTCAGGCGAGGAAACAGCGTGAATGCCTGGTCCATGCGCTCGTCAAACTGCGACCGTTCCTTGACGTTCCAGGCGCCGACTTCCAGGTTTTCACGGACGGTGAGCAGCGGGAAGATGCGCCGTCCTTCCGGCACATGCCCCACCCCGAGGGCGGCGACTTCATGCGCCTTCAAGCCGACGATGCTCTTGCCGCGCAGTTCGACCGCACCCTGACGCGGACGCACCATCCCGCTGACGGTGCGCAGTGTCGTGCTCTTGCCTGCGCCGTTCGCCCCGATCAGCGTGACGATCTCCCCGGCTTCGACGCTGAGCGAAATCCCTTTGAGGGCGTGGATATGCCCGTAGTAGGTGTGCAGATTGTCGATCTTCAGCACTGGCGCTGCGCTGCTCACTTGGCTGCCTCCGCTTTGGCTGCATTCGGATTGTTGGGGTCAATGCCGCTGGCTGCGCCGCGACCGAGATATGCCTCGATCACGCGCGGGTTGGCGCGGATTTCGGAGGGCGTGCCGTCCGCGATCTTTTCCCCGTAATCCAGGACCGAGATATGCTCACTGATGCCCATGACGACCTTCATGTCGTGTTCGATCAGGACGACCGTGATGCCCAGTTCGTCGCGCACGCGCCGGAAAAGCGCCATCGCGTCGGCGCTCTCGTGCGGGTTCATGCCGGCGGTCGGCTCATCCAGCAGGATCAGCTTGGGATCGCTGGCGAGCGCACGGGCAACTTCCACACGCCGCTGGTCGCCATAGGGAAGATTGCGCGCCACCTCGTCGCCCTTGCCCGCCAAGCCGGCGAAATGCAGAAGCTGCGTCGCCTTTTCGGTCAGACGCTTCTCCTGCCTGTTGAACGACGGCGCCCGGCTCAGCGTCTGAAGGATCGACACGCGCAGCCGTGAGTGTGCACCGACCATGACGTTTTCCAGCACCGTCATCGTCGGGAACAGACGGATCGACTGGAACGTCCGCGCCATCCCGGCGGCGTTCACCTGGTCGGGACGCAGCCCGATCATCGAGCGCCCGTTGAAGACGATTGAGCCGGTGTCAGCTTTGTAAATGCCGGTCAGCAGGTTAAAGAGCGTCGTCTTGCCCGCCCCGTTCGGTCCGATGATCGAACTGATGCTGCCCTGTTCAATGCCCAGGGTGACGCTGCGCACCGCGCGAATACCGCCGAACGATTTGCTGACATCCTTCACTTCAAGCAGCATGGCATCAATCTCCTACACCGGCAGCGGCAGGGTTGGCAGGACCGTTGGGTGTACCGGGAATGTCGCTCGGAGGTTCCTCCGGCACATCGTTGGTGCGCGTCATTTCCAGCCGGCGACGAGACTCTGGCAGCAAGCCGGCAGGGCGGAAAAGCATCATTAGCACCAGCAGGATGCCGAAGACGAAGCGCTCGTACTTCGCCGGCTCAAGCTGCGTGGGCCAGTCGCGGATATGAAAACCCAGGACCACAAAATCGACGTTCTTAAGGGCGTTCAGCTGGAGCGAGAAATTCTTGAGCACCTGAAGCTGAAGCAGCGTGACGATCATCGCCCCCAGCAGCACGCCCTTGATGCTCCCCAGACCGCCGACGATGACCATCGCCAGGATGGAGATCGAGTTGAGCAGCGTGAACGACTCCGGGCTGACAAACGTCTGCTTCGCCCCGTACAACACCCCAATCGAGCCGGCGAACGCCGCGCCAAGCGCGAACGCCATCAGCTTCATGCGCACCAGCGGGACGCCCATCGCAATCGCCGCGACTTCGTCCTCACGGATCGCCGTCCAGGCGCGCCCGATCACTGAGTTCTGCAGGCGGTTGGCGACCACCAGGATGATCCCCAGCATGGAAATGGCGATGAAATAGAAGAGGATCTGCTGGGTCAGCGGTTCGAGATTGCCGACCACCTGGATATTCAACGTATTGGAAAGCTCGCCGATGCGCGCAACCATGTCGGCGTTCACCGGCGGTCTGCCGACGTTCAATAGCCCCTGGCTGCCGTTGGTGAAGTTGGTCGGGCTGTCGCCGTTGCGCGCGATGATGCGGATGACTTCGCCGAAACCGAGCGTGACGATGGCGAGATAGTCGCCGCGCAGACGCAGCACAGGCAAACCGAGCAGAATGCCGATGCAGGCGGCAACCAGGACGCCGATGGCAATGAAGATGATGAAGGCGACCGCCTGTGAGTCCGGCGGGATCAGGATGCCGAGTTCGTTGAAGATTGTCGGTGCGGTCGAGGTGAACATGCCCCACACGTAGGCGCCGACGGCGAAGAAGGCGATGTAGCCCAGGTCCAGCAGACCGGCGAAGCCAACGACGATATTCAACCCGAGCGCCAGCCCGGCGAAAATGCAGACCTGAATCGCCAGTTCCAGGTAGCTGCTGTCGGAAATGCCGATGATCGGCATGGCGATGATCATCACCAGACCGATCAGGACCGCCTTCCACGTCCTGGGAATGGGTGCCGAATGGATCAGCAGCGGTGACAGGATAAACGCCGGAAAGACGATGGTGCTCTGTATCGAGAACCACAGGCTCGCCCGATCTAGCGACAGCAGCAGCCCGATGACCACCGCCAGATAGACGATCAGGAACCCGACGGTCACTGTCGGGTTTGGGAAGCGTCCCCAGAACCCGGAGCGCGCCCCTGCTTCTGAAACGGCAGCTCTTGAGGTCGTCATACGCTTACACCTTTTCGTCTACGCGCTCGCCGAGCAGACCGCTGGGGCGGAAGATCAGGATAAGGATGAGCACGGAGAAGGCGAAGATGTCGGTGTAGCGCTGACCGAGCGCCGGGAAATAGACGAGGGTGCCGTTCAGGAACGATTCGACCATGCCCAGCGTCAGTCCACCCAGGAGCGCGCCGGTGATGTTGCCGATGCCGCCAAGCACCGCCGCCGTGAACGCCTTCAGACCCGGGATGAAGCCGACGTAAGGCGTGACGGTACCGACGTTGAGTCCAAACAATGCCCCGGCTGCCCCGCCGAACGCCCCTCCCAGGAAGAAGGTGATGGCGACCATACGGTTGACGTTGATTCCCATCAACCCGGCGGTCGCCTGGTCTTGTGACACCGCGCGAATGCCCTTGCCGATCTTGGTGCCGTTCACGAAGTAGTTGAGCAGCACCAGCATGATGACCGCGCTCAGCACGATGATGATCACCGTGATGCGGATGTTGACGATATTGGCGCCATCTTCGATGTCATCCAGGTCACGCCCTTCGACCAGGACGGCGTCGTACTCCGTCTCACCGCTGACGATGTCGCTCGCCTTGACGGGGACGCCGCCGAGCGTCACGCCGCCGACGGTGATGCTGCTGTAGGTCGCGCCTTCCACCTGCCACTCGTCCAGGACCACGCCGTCGGCGGTGATCTGTTCGTAAGTGACGCCGCCGATGTTGGTCCCCCCGACGACCGGACCGTTGAAGGTGAGCGGGATCGGGTTCTTAAGAAACTCAAGTTCCTGCGTCGGGTAGGTCAGGTTGAAGTCGTTGCGGGTCACAGCGACGAGCGCGCGCACGCCGTCAACCAGGAAAAAGGACAGCCCGATGGCGGTGATCAGCGGGACAAGCCGAGGTGAGCCGCGCAGCGGTCGATACGCCACGCGCTCGATCAGCACCGCCAGCCCGCCGCTGACCAACATCGAGGAGATGACCACGAAGGGGACCAGGATCAGCGGATTCCAGGAAGCAATTGTGCCCGAAGCGGCGAGCCGATCGGTGATTTCGAACCCAACCACCGCGCCCACCATGAAGATTTCGCTGTGGGCGAAATTGATGAACTTGAGGACGCCGTAAACAAGCGTATATCCGAGCGCGATCATGGCATAGACGAAGCCGATGCCGACTCCGCTGACGATCATGCCCGGAAGCTGCTTGGTGATTTGCGCAGCCAGATTGATGTTCGGGCGCGGTTCCGGGACGACGATGGACACCGCATAAGCGATGACCGTCATCACCAGCGCCGCCGCCACGATGAAGAAGAGCATCTGAGCAACGGGGAAGACAATATACCGATAAATCCAGTTCGACTGGATGCGCTTGATCGTCGGGTGTTCCCGCAGTGAGTCAAGGATGCCCGTCGTCGGGCGCGTGGAAAGTGTCTCAGTGGTCATGAAAAACCTCGCCAGTCGAACAGCCAAGACGGCATCGGGGCAGCGCATGCGCTGCCCCGATGAAGGTACTGCATGGTCCGGTTAGGAGCTCATCGCCGCTGCCATCAGCGGGGATGCGATGGACTGAGTGGACAGCAGAGCGTTGTTGTTCCACTCGGCAGAGTCCGCCGACCCGACCTGGAGGATGAAATAGTTGGCGAGTTCAGGGTCGCCGTTGTCGTCGAAGGTGATCGCGCCGGTCAGACCTTCGAAACCCTCGGTCGCACGGACGGCTTCGGCAACCTGAGCGCGAGTCGGCATTGCGCCACCGTTGGCTTCGATGGCTGCCGCGATGCCCTGCAGGACGATGCTGGCGGCATCAAACGACTGCGCGCCGAAGGGCTGCACGCCTTCGCCGAACTTCTCTTCGTAATCCGCCGCGAACTGCGCCGCAGTTTCGTACACGGTCACCGGGGCGGCAACCGACGTGTAGTACGTGCCGACGCCGGCATCGCCCGACAGATCGGCGAATTCCGACGAGTCAAAACCATCGGGACCCATGAAGAAGCCTTCGTAACCGGCAGCGCGCGCCTGGCTGATGAAGATGCCGGTCTGCGAATAGATGCCGCCGAAGTAGATCAGGTCCGGTTCCAGCGCCAGAATCGGCTGGATGATGCCGTCGAAGTTGGCAGCTTCTTCAGTGCCCTCGAAGCCGAGGACCGACAGCCCCTGCGCTTCAGCTTCCGCCATGAAGAACTCCGCCACGCCCTGACCATAGGCGGTCGTGTCGTGGAGGACATAGACGGACTCGACGCCTTCGATGGTCGCAGCAAAAGCCGCGCCGGCTGCGCCCTGCGTGTCGTCACGACCGCAGACGCGGTTGACCGTCGGGTAGCCGCGATCGGTGACGTTGACGTTGGTGTTGGCAGGAGAGACCATCACCAGGTCGTTGTCGTTGTAGACTTCCGACGACGGCAGCGCGACGCCGCTGTTCAGGTGACCAACGACCGCCAGAATCGCGGCGTCGTTGACGATGTTCTGCGCGTTGGATACGCCGACATCAGGAGTCGCCTGATCATCGAAGGGGACGAATTCCACCGAATAGCCCAGTTCGTTCAGGGGTCCCTGAAGCTGTTCAATCGCCAGTTCCACCGAGTTGCGAATGCTGATGCCCAGGATCGACTGTGGACCCGAGAGCGGGCTTTGCGAGGCGATCTTGATCACCTGCATATCCTGCGCCTGCACCATCACCACGCTGAGGCTCAGCGCGACTGCCAGCACAAGCAATACGAGCATTGATTTCTTCGTGCGCATAGACTGACCTCTCCGTATAAAATACTGCTTCCTGCCCACAAACGGGTGCTAAACTCGGCGCGTTACAGCGAATTGTTACGAACCGGTTCGCACGACCGTCACAAGTATAACCGAGTCGATAGAACTTACAAGAAAGAAGCATCCAAATCTACATTCTGCAATTTGTGACAAGTACCAGAAAGGACCACAGGTCACCTTGATGAATCGATCTCTGCACAGCGCCGTCTACGGAGTTTCCGCCGCCGCCATCTGGGGCGGCATGTACGTCGTCTCCGATCTTGTCCTGCCGGTCGTCCCCCCTTTCACCCTGCTCAGCATCCGACTGGCGATGGCGGTCGTCGTCCTGCTGGGAATCGCGCGGGCGAGCGGCATTTCTATTGCTGTTCCGCGGCGCCGGCAGCTCGAACTGCTGGGAGTCGGATTGGTTGGTTTTGGCGTCAGCGTCGGCGCGCAGTTCGTCGGCACCGACCGTTCGACGGCAGTCAACGGCTCGCTGATCACCAGCGCCTCCCCAGCCTTCATCCTGATCTTCGCGGCGCTGCTGCTGCGCGAGAAGCTGACCCTGCGCCGGATCGCAGCGGTCATCCTGGCAACAGTCGGCGTTGTCGTCATCATCGACCTGGCGAACGCCGACTTCTCATCAGACACCTTCTTCGGCGATGTAGCGCTGGCGGTTGCCGCCCTGACCTGGGGGTTGTATTCGGTCCTGGTGCGGGCGGTCAGCCTGCGCGCCCATGCCGATACCACCGTCGTCACCGTGTATGGTCTGCTCGGCGGGCTGATCCTGACTCTCCCAGCCTCGGCGGTCGAGCTTTCCAGCCGTCCGATCGGAACAATCACCCTGCCGGTCGTCCTGGGCATCTTGTATCTGGGCATCGTCTCGACAGCGGCGGCGATGTGGCTGTGGAGCCGCGCCTTCGCCCTGGTCGATGCCTCGGTGGCGTCGCTCTATTTCTTCGCCCAGCCGCTCGTCGGCGCGCTCCTGAGCGTGATCATCCTGCATCAGCCGATGACCACCAGCCTGTGGGTCGGCAGCGCGCTCATCCTGCTCGGCGTCCTGCTGGCGACAGTGCAGATACGCCTCCGCGCCGCGACTGCCAACTGATCTTCACAGGATTCCCCACTACATCGCTTAATGTTCACCTGCTACAATACAGGCAGTTAGGAATCCCATAAAATCTGAGCTACAAAGGTTCGTGTGTGACGGAAATACGCAGCGATATCCGCAATATCGCCATCATTGCCCATGTCGATCATGGCAAGACCACTCTGGTCGATGGAATGCTCAAGCAGTCGAAGGTCTTCCGCGACGCCAGCGCCGCCGGCGCCGCTGGCGAACGCATCCTGGACAGCAACGCCCTTGAACGCGAGCGCGGCATCACGATTCTCGCCAAGAACACCGCGATCACCTGGAACGGAACCAAGATCAACATCGTCGATACCCCCGGGCACGCCGATTTCGGCGGCGAAGTCGAGCGCGTCCTGAATATGGTCGATGGGGCGCTGCTCCTGGTTGACGCCGTAGAAGGTCCCATGCCCCAGACGCGCTTCGTGCTCCGTAAGGCGCTGGCGCAGAACCTGCGGGTCATTGTCGTCATCAACAAGGTGGATCGGCAGTACGCCCGCCCGGCGGAAGTGCTGAACGAGACGTTCGACCTCTTCATCGAACTCGGCGCGAACGATCATCAGGCAGATTTCCCGGTCGTCTACGCCGTTGGTCTGGAAGGCAGAGCCGGTTACAGCGCCGAGACGATGGAGGACAACCTCACTGCCCTCTTCGAGACGATCATCAAGGAGATCCCGGCTCCGGAAATCGAGGTCGATGCGCCCCCGCGCCTGCTGGTCACGACGCTGGAGTACGACAACTATAAGGGTCAGATCGGCGTGGGACGCCTGCGCTCCGGCGTGCTCCGCCGAGGACAGCAGGTCATGCGCATCCCGGCGGAGGGTGCGCCGGAAAAAGGCAACATTGCCTACCTCTTCACCTATCACAACCTCGCCAAACAGGAAGTCGATGAGGTCCGCGCCGGCGACATCCTCGCCTTCGGCGGCTTCGACCGCATCGCGATCAGCGACACCATCGCCGATCCGGCGTATGCCGAGGCGCTGCCGCCGATTAGCGTCGAACAGCCCACCGTGCGCATGACCTTCGGAATCAACACCTCGCCGTTCGCCGGGCGCGAAGGGAAGACAGGGCTGGGAACGTCGCGCAAGCTGCGCGAGCGGCTGTACAACGAGACCCGTCACAATCTGGCGCTGCGCGTGGAAGATGGCGATTCGCCGGAGAAATTCATCGTCAGCTGCCGCGGCGAACTCCACCTGGGCATCCTCATCGAAACGATGCGCCGTGAAGGTTACGAGTTCGAGGTCAGCAAGCCGGAAGTGATCTTGCAGGATGACGCGGAATCGGGCGAACTGCTCGAACCGGTCGAAGAAGTGCACATCGAGGTCGCCGACGATCTCACCGGCACGGTCGTAGAGATGCTCGGCGCGCGGCGCGGGCGGATGATCAACATGAGCACCGAGAGCGGCACGACTTACATGACCTATCTGGTCCCGACTCGCGGTCTGCTCGGTCTGCGCTCCCGTTTCCTGACGGCAACCGGCGGCATGGGTCAGCTGCACACCATTTTCTACGGGTACGAACCCTATGCCGGCTCCATCCCCGGTCGCCAGTTCGGCAGCCTGGTGGCGTGGGAGACTGGCAAGTCGACCAATTACGCTTTCGATCAGGTCAAACAGCGCGGCACATTCCTGATCGAGCCGGGCGCGGAGGTTTACGAGGGGATGGTCGTCGGCATCCACATTCGCGCCGAAGACCTGGCGGTCAACGTCTGCAAGACCAAGCAGCTCTCAGCCGTGCACACGGTGTACTTCGGCAAAGAGGAAAAGGTCAATATCGACCTGAGCATGAGCCTGGACGACTACATCGAGTTCATCGCCGAGGACGAGCTGCTGGAAGTCACGCCCAACACGCTGCGCGTGCGCAAGCGCATCCTCAACAACGAGAAACGCCTGAAAGACCTGAAGGCGAAGGAAAAACTGGCGGAAGCCTAGAACGCGCGCCGACACTGCTTCAACTGAACCGCCAGGGTGGCAAGCCGCGCTGGGAGCGACCATATGGTCCTCCCGGCGGCGGTGTACCCCGGCGGTTTTTCGTTCCCGCCTACAACACCGCCTGGCAGATCACGATGCCTTTTCGTCATCCGCAGGGCGGCTGGTGATGAACACGTCGCCATCGCCTGCCCGCAAAGTCAGCACACGGTGCTTCTGACGGCGTGCATCATCGGCGTTCAGCCAGAAGCTGATCGTCCGATGTTTTTCCGCCGCCAGGAAATTGAGCGCCGCCAGGACATGAGAACACGCCGCGCCGCCATGCTGCGCCCAGGGACAGGTGCAGCGGGCGCGGATGCCTGCCCGCCGGTCCCACTCGATGGTGACGATGTGCTGGAGCTGCGGGTTGGATCTGCTGTAGACTACCAGCGTCGTCGGCGTTACGCGTGTCACCCGCATCACTCGGCTGCGCTTCTGAAGTCTCTTGATGTCGGTCGGCTTCATGTGCTCCACCCCGGTTGAGAGGCTCTCAGTCTTCTCTCAACTCAATCTCTATTATAGCACACATGTTCCATTATCGTCACCCCCTCAATACAGGGCGTCAGGCAAGTCTACCGTGATTTCGATCCGCGCTTCGTCGGTGGGTGCATTTCAATATTTTGGGTACTTCAACGGACGATGCAGGCATCGTCCCATTTTGTAGGGACAACGCCCGCGTTGTCCGCCCGTATCCCCAATAATCTGAAATGCACCCTTCGTCGGTTAACTGTGCCTCAGTCAGCGCAACATCCACTATAATGATCCGGCAGGGTTCATACCTGAACCTGCATCATCTCAAACGCGGCTTCAAAGCTTTGGAGATTGGAAATAGACCTTATGTCCATGCACCGCGGTCGTTTCTGGACACGGATCAGCGCTTCCCTGCTGCTGGTGCTCGTCGTCGGTCTTTCGCCCGCTTACAGTCAGGATGGCGGTTCCGCCGAATGGTGGCGCAGCGCCGTCTTTTACGAGGTCTTCGTGCGCAGTTTCTATGACAGTAATGGTGATGGGGTCGGCGATTTCGATGGCATCACCGCACAGCTTGACTATCTGAATGATGGCGACCCGGCGACGACCTCTGATCTGGGCGTGACGGCGCTGTGGCTCATGCCGATCATGCAGTCCTGGAGCTATCACGGCTACGACGTGATCGACTACTACAGTGTCGATCCTGAATATGGCACGATGAGCGACTTCCGTGCGCTGCTCGCCGCCGCCCATGATCGCGGCATACGCATCATCATCGATCTGCCCTTCAACCACACCGGCGTCGATCATCCCTGGTTTCGGGCGTCGGCTGCCGGCGATACGCCGTTCAGCGATTGGTACCTCTGGCGCGATCAGGATCCTGCCTGGCGGGGACCGAGCAATCAGGTCGTCTGGCACGGGCGCGGGGGTCGCTTCTACTACGGATTGTTCTGGGAGGGCATGCCCGACCTGAACTATACCAACCCGGATGTCACCGCTCAGATGTACGATATCGTGCGCTTCTGGCTGGAAAATGTCGGCGTAGATGGTTTCCGATTGGACGGCGTCAAGCACGTGATCGAAGAGGATCTGATCCAGGAAAACACCGACTCCACAGTCGCCTGGATGACCGCCTTCTATGACTATGTGAAATCAGTCGATCCGAACGCCCTGCTGGTCGGCGAAATCTGGTCCAGCACCTACGATGTCGCAGAATACGTCGCCGCTGACGCCATCGACATCGCCTTCGAGTTCGACCTGGCGGGGGCGATGCTCCAGAGCGCCGACACTGGACGGTCTGGAGCCGTCGCCGGCTTGGCGCAGCGCGTCGCCGACGCCTACCCTGCCGCGCGCTTCGGCGCATTCTTGACCAACCACGATCAGAATCGGGTGATAGATCAGCTTGGCGGCAGCGTGGCAGAGGCGCAGGTCGCCGCCCGCCTGCTGCTGCTCAGTCAGGGCGTGCCCTTCATCTACTACGGCGAAGAGATCGGCATGCGGGGCAGCAAGCCGGACGAGCGCATCCGCACCCCCATGCAGTGGAGCGCAGACGCCGCCACTGGCGGTTTCACCAGCGGGACGTCCTGGGAAGCTCTTCAGCGGGACGCCGCCGAGGTCAACGTCGCAGCGCAGACCGGCGACGCTGGATCGCTGCTGAGCACTTACCGTGACATGATCCGCCTGCGCGAGCAGATCGGTCTGGGCAGTGGAACGCGCTTCCGTGTCCGTGCCAACGCTCGTGAAGTCTTCAGCTTCGTCGAGATCGGTGCGGGCGAAGACGCCGCCGCCAACCTGGTGATCCTCAACCTCTCTGGCGAGGCGGTCGAAGGCTTCACCCTGACGACTGCCGCAGACCTGGGCGGGCGAGCGACGGCGCAGGGCGTCGTCAATGCCGATACCATCGCCGCGCTCACCCTGACGGACAGCGGCGGATTCGAGGATTACCAGCCGGTCGCCAGCCTCGCGCCCTACGAACTGGTCGTCATTTCGCTGAGCCGTTGAGCGCCGGGCGGAACTATCCGTGACATCGCCGGCAGCCATGCTTTACAATGAACCTCTTCAACCGTACCAAGGAGTCAAGCGTGAAGCGAACCCTCATGAATGTCCTGGTGGTCCTGGCGACCGTCCTCCTGATCGCGCCAGCCGCCTTTGCCCAAACCGCCCAGACGCCGCAGCAGATATGCGACGCCGCCGCCGCGCCGGAACCGGCGACCCGCGAGTATGCCGCTGCTGAGCAGGTGATCGATTCGGCGCTCGACTATGCCGCCGTCTTCTGCACCGGAGCCGGCGCGATCTACGTCGATCTCTTCGAAGACTACGCGCCGGTCACCGTCAACAACTTCGTCTTCCTGGCGCAGCAGGGCTACTACAACAACACCACCTTCCACCGCGTCATCCAGGATTTCATGGCGCAGGCCGGCGACCCCACCGCAACCGGGACTGGCGGACCGGGCTATCAGTTCGAAGACGAATTCGTCGGGTTCCTCAATTTCGACCGTCCAGGCTGGCTGGCGATGGCGAACGCCGGTCCCGGAACTAACGGGAGTCAGTTCTTCATCACCACCGCCCCGACTCCGCATCTCGACTTCCGTCACACCATCTTCGGGGAAGTCCTTGAAGGGCAGGAGAACGTTGCCGCCATCGACCTGCGCGACCCCGCCGCTGCCACAGCGCCCGGCGAAGCGCTCAATACGGTCGTGATCGTCAGCGATCCGGCGCTGGTTCAGACGACCTACACGGCTCCGGCTGCTGCCGCCGCTGAAGACTATCAGGCGGCGATGGATCAGCTGAACAACTCGGTCCCGACGCCGCTTCTGGTGGACAGTGAGTTTTCCGGTGTCTTCTCAACCGAACAGACTCTTGCGCTTCTTCCTGGCGATCAGTCGGACGGGTCCGCCGCGGCGTTCTTCGGGGCGCATGGGCACAGCCAGAGAGTACAACACCGCGTCACCAATGCCACCTGCGACCTCGCCAGCGCTGGATTCATGGCGATCAGCTACGGGCTGGACCGCTTCGCCTCACCTGAAGAAGCGGCGGCGGCGCTGGCTGAAGGCTGGTACGAGCAGAGCTACGTCGATCAAGGGTTCGCCGTCTCAGCGGAAGAAGGCGCGACCGCGCCGATGCTGACCCGCACCCGCACGGTCTGCGAAGTCGATGCCATCGATGCCGTGATGTTCTTGCAGCGCGGGCGGGCGGTCGCTGTCGTCTCAGCAACGGTTCCGGCGGGTGATGATGTCCCGCTGGCGCTCCTGCTGCAGCAGGGGGTCGCACAGAACACCTACGAGTACCTGTTCGCCGCGCAGATTCGCACCGAACTGAAGTAGCGGCGCGTCTTCGTTACGTTGATCTTCGCCGCGCCCGACGTTCACAACCTACAGCGTCGGGCGCGGTGTCTTTGCCCCTGCTGTCACGGCTGTGCCGCCGCCTGGAGCGACCGATAGCAGCGTTGCAGCAGCGACTGGCAGCGCTGCCAGTCGGCAGCAGGATCGCGCGAAGTTCCCCCCGTGATGGTATCGAGTACGTTGTTCGCCTCGACCCGCAGTTCTGCTGATTCGCGCGCCTGCTCGCCTGAAAGCCCGAAGAGGGCAGCGTGCAGGGCGATCATCGCTTCGAGAAATTCGGTCTTGTCGTCACTGCCAACCAGCCGCCGATGCGCATCCCAGTAGCGCAGTTCCAGCGCCGCCACTGCGTTCACATCGAACTTCAACCCGGAGTAACGTCTCGCCAGTGCGTAGAAGCTCCGCAGATGCGGTTCAATCTCACCCATGTCATGATCCTTCGGAGCCCAGGCGGCAGATGCCCGCGTGACGAAATAGGCGGCGCGCCACGACTGCGGGAACGGTATCGAAAACTGCGCCTGTACCAGCGCGATGATCAGACGCAGCAGGCGAATCCAGGCGTGATCGTAGTATGCCTTCCACCCTTCGACCTCGAAATAGGCGACCTGATCGGGTTCGAAATGAAACACTCTCTCCCCCATCACGCGCCCCCTTCATGGATATGTCCACCGCCGGAAAGGTCAATCTGCAAGACCCGCGTCGCCCCCAGCGCCAGACAGGCAGGGCAGGTTGCCTCGTGCCATGCTCCCACAGCGGAAGCCAGCGCTTCACGCGCGGATGCCTCAGGATGCTGGCGGCGGCGAATCACCATCCAGGCTGCCAAGCCAAGCGCCAGCGCCGCTAGCACAAGAAGGATCGCCATCGGAGGTGAAAGTGTCACTCCCAGACCGCTCAGAGCCGTTCCGCCGAGCAGCCCCAGGGCAAAGTGCAGCGCCAGAAACATGCCGCTGCCCAGGATGAGTCCGCCAGCAAAGCGCAGCAGCTCAATGCCGGCGATTCCGCAGGCGGGAATGGTCACGGAGCGAATGCCGGGCGTCAGGATGGCGATACCGATCCCCAGGACGCCGCCTTTTTGCAGGCGGCGCGCTACAGCGTCCAGCCGTTCGGCAGTGATGCCGAGCAGTCGTCCATATCTCAGCAGCAGCCCGCGACCGACGCCGCGCACCAGGCTGAATTGAATCAGCCCGCCCACCGAAAGTGCCAGCAGCAGCGCCAAAAACGCCGATGTTACACTCAGGCGGCCGCCGGCGGCACGCGCCGACGCGCCCAGCATGATCACGTCCGCCGGGATCGGTATCGGGATGCCGATCGACTTGAGCAGCATGATCCCGAAGATCGCCAGCAGTCCATAGGCATCAAGAAACGCTTCCAGGTCCATAATCCCCCTCCCCTGCGCAATGGTGCGTTGCAGATCATTCGTCAGCGACGCGCCAAATGGATGAGAATGAGGGATGTCCCAGGGCGATTCTATGTCGCGCCGTCATGTTCCGACTTGGCGCTGGTTTCGACTACGGCAGAGAGATCGTCACGCACGTAGTTCTTACCCCGCACACCGCGCTGATACGCCGCACTGGCGATGGCGTGCGACGAGACTGGCAGTGTGACGACGGCAAACAGCGTCAGCACGATGGCGCGCGGCGTTGCTTCGGGCATAAGCAGCGCCGCCCCAACGAGGATGCCTACCAATCCCAGCGTCGAGACTTTTCCCGCCGCATGGATGCGCGTGTACACGTCTGGAAAGCGCAGCAGCCCGACGATGCCGATGACCGCGAAGCCGACGCCGAACCACAGCGCGATCAAGCCAAGGATCTGACCGACCATCAGAACGCCTTCCCTTCCGCCAGGAACCGCGCGACTCCCAGCGTGCCGATAAACGCCAGCGCCGCCAGAGCGATTGCCACATCAATGTACTGCGCATTCCCGGCAGACAGCGCCAGCAGGGCGATGATACCGATCAGCAGTGTGGTGATGGTATCGATCACCTGAAGCAGCTCGGCAGAACTCTCGGCGACCGCCACACGATAGGCGCAGGGGAGAAGCAGCAGAGTCGTGATCAGCAGCGCCGCCTGAACGCTGAACTGCACCAGCCCGGAAAGGTCAACCATCGCCCATGATCCTTTTGAAGAGCCGCAGCCGCTTGCGCTGATCGCCGGCGACCGTCGAATCGCTCGCGACCACGTCCAGACAGTGCACGTACAGGGTGTTCTCGTGATCGAATTCCACCACCAGCTGCCCCGGCGTGATGGTGATACTGTGCGCGCTGAGCGCAGCGTACAGTCCGCGCCGGTCGAGCGGATCGACGGCGAGGATTCCCGGACGCAGCGCCTTCGGGTTAAGCACTTTGCGCGCCACGTCGATGCCCGAAAGAAAGATGTCGCGCGACAGGATGACGCTGTAGACGATCAGCGCGGCAACCTGTCGCGGGAGTGTGCGTCCGCGCAGCCGCCCCCGCCCGGCTCCAGCAGCGGCAGCAACGCCTGCCCCTAACAGATAGCCGACCAGAAGACTGTCCAGGGTCAGATGGTTGTTCAGGAGCATCCAGATCAGCGCCAGGGGGAGCGCCAGGACTGCAATCGCCATCACACTGTCACCTCCTACCCTCCCAGGACCGCCGTAATGTACACGTTCGGGTCGCCAAGCTGAGCCGCCGCCATCTGCGCGGCGCTGACCAGCGGCGTCGCATAGACCCCCAGCACGACGCACAAACCGATCAGGATCGCCGGCGCGATCAAGCTGTCGCCGTAGGGGCGGAAGTTCACCTCGGCTTCCGGTTCAGCCTGAAACACATACTGCCAGGTGCGCATCATGTACATCAGCGTCAGGATGCCCCCGCCGACCGCCAGACCAAGCGCGATCCAGCTTTCGGCGCCGATGCCACCCTGCACCAGCGCCAGCTTACTGATGAAACCGTTGAGCGGCGGCACGCCGGACAGCGCCAGCCCGCCGATAAAATACAGCAGGCTGACGCCTTTCATCTCTACGCCGACCCCCTGAAGCTGAGCCAGCGCCGCCGACTTGCTGGTCAGTCGGCTGGCAACCGCGCCAGTTAGCATCAGCAGGGCGGACTTGATGAAGGCGTGATTCATGGCATAGATGATCGCCGCCGCCAGCGCCAGCGGCGTCCCCCAGCCGATTCCGACCAGGATGAAGCCGATCTGTCCGAACGTCGAATACGCCAGCATCCGCTTGGCGTCGTGCGTTCGAAAGGCTCCCAGCCCGCCGAAAAAGACGCCGATGATCCCCAGCGCCAGCAGCGCCAGCCGCAGAAGCTGCGATTCCGGGATAAAGAGCAGCGTCGTCAGGCGGATCAATCCGTAAACTCCGACTTTGACGACCACCGACGACAGCATGGCGCTGACCGCGGTCGGCGATGTCGTGTGAAAGTCCGGCTGCCAGAAGTGGAACGGGAAGACAGCGCTCTTAAGCAGGAAGGCGCACATCAGCATCAGCGCGGCGACCTGCGCCAGCAGTGGACGTTCCCCCGTTTCCAGGGCGCGGGCGATGTCGGCAAGGTTGAGCGTGCCGAAGCTGGCGTAAATCGCACCGATGCCGAGCAGCAGGAAGAGCGACCCCATGGCGCTGATCAGCAGATACTTGATGGCGGCTTCCAACCCCAGCTTGTTGTCAGAGATCGCCGTCAGCCCAACCGAGGACATCACCATGACCTCGACGAACACGAACAGCGTGAAGATGTCGCCCGTATAGAACGCACCCGCCAGCCCGGTCGCCATGCCCAGCATGAGCGGCATGAAGGCGGGGTAGTTGGCACACTTGTCCTTGCTGCCCACAACGTACAGCGCTCCGGCAGTCATCACCGTCGCAGCCATAACTCCGAACAGCCCATTGAGCAGATCGACCGCCAGTGCGATGCCGTACGGCGGGCTGTACCCGCCCACACGGTACACCTGCACGCCCTGGTCGAAGACCGCCGTCAGCACAGCCAGGCTGCACAACCAGGCGGCGATCATCGCCGCCAGCCCGGCGTAGCGTTGAATGCGGTTGCTGCGCGCCAGCAGCAGGCAGATGATCACACCGGCAAGAGGGAAAAAGATTGGTCCGAGGATGACGGCATTGTTCATGCTCATGTCACCGGCGCAGATGATCGACATCGTCAGAGTCGATGGTTCCGAAGCGGCGCGAAGCGACATTGATCATGCCCAGCAGCAGCGCGTAAGTTCCGAAACTGATGACGATGGCTGTCAGCAGAAGTGCCTGCACCAGCGGATCGCTCGGCTGTCCCTGCTCGCCAACATAGGGCGCAGCTTCACCGTCGAAGACGCCGACCGCCAGGAAAAAGAGGTTGATCGCCGTGAAGAGGACGTAATAACCCATCGCCGTCTTCACCAGATCGCGGCGCAGCAGCAGATAGACCCCCAGTCCGAACAGGATGCCGGTGACGATGGCGAAAATAGCGTTCACAGGGTTTCAACCTCCTTGGGATGCGCAATGGCTTCGATGACTACGCTGGAGCCGCCGAACACCGCCAGGAAAATGCCCGTCTCGAACAGCAGCGTCGAAGAAACATGCAGCCCAGCGGGGAGATCGATGTCCAGTCCCGTGTGCGCCAGGAAAGGCTGCCCGAAGGCGAGCGGCAGCGCCGCGTTGATCAGTGCCAGCCCGATCCCCACGCCGATCAGCGCGCCGGGTCGAAGGCGATGCAGTCGGCGTTTCGCCTCATAGTAGCCGAACACCACGTACCACAGCGCCACCCCCAAGCCCGCGACGACCCCGGCGGTGAATCCATCGCCCGGCGCATCCCCGCCGTAGAGCAGATGCACCAGCGCGATGATGACAGCGAACGGCAGGACGACTGTCGCCGCCATGCGGGTCAGCGGGGTAGAAAAGGAGGCGATCCCGTAGGTGTCTTCCTCCGGCACGTGGACATAGGGGCGGTCGGTGTGACGCCGGGCGCGCCCCTTACCAGTCAGCAGCTCGCGCGACTGCGGCAGGGTGAGCAGGGTCAGCACCGAGAGCGCCGCGAAACCGAACACCGTGATTTCCAGCAGGGTGTCCATCCCGCGAAAATCAGTCACGACCGAACCGACGACATCCGTGATGCCGACCTGCGGCTTGGCGTTGGCGATGTACCAGTCGGAGACATTGGATTCGCGCACCGGGCGGTTGATCACTGCGCCCAGAGCGAACAAGCCCACCATCAGCCCCATGGTCCCGGCGATGGCGATATCGCCCAGACGGGAAAGCGGCTTCTGCCGGCTCTCGATCCGCGTCGCCCGGTCGCGCAGCGTCAGCGAAATGCGGCTGATCATGACGATGATCAGAATGGTCGAAAGCGTTTCGACGAGGAACTGCACCAGCGCGACATCGGGGGCGGGTTCCAACAGAAAGACGATTCCCATCGAATAGCCCATCACGCCCAGAAACAGCGCCGCCACGAAGCGCCGCTGCGCCCGGATGGCGGCGACTGTCGCCCCGACAGAGACGATCAGCAGGATCAGTTTGAGCACATCGCCGGTATTGCGCAGGGCGAAGTCAAGGCTGCGCTGTCCATTGTAGGTGAGCACAGCGGGCAGCATCAGCAGCGCGACCGCCCCCAGAATCACCGTCAGATAGACACGCAGTTTGCCGCTCTGCGTACTCAGCAGGCGATCTCCGATCCAGCCTGCTCCGGCGACCGCCTGCTCAAAAACTCCTGCGCCGCTGGGCAGCGCCGGCAGGCGGATCGCCAGCCACATGCGGCGAACGACAAAGATCGCCACGCCCCCGGCGACGGCGATGATGCTGACGATCAGCGGCGGGGTGATCCCATGGAACAGATGCAGTTCAAAGGCTTTCGGAACCGCCGGCGTGATGAGCGGCACGATCAGCGGCTCAAGGAACAGCCCCAGCGCCAGCGTGCCCACCGCCAGGAGCGCCGGACCGACGAGCAGTGCGGCTTTCGGAGGATGCCCATGCGCGTGGCTCTCGCGCGGCGCGCCAAAGAACACGTCGAAGATCAGGATCAACGCTGCCGTCACCGTCAGCGCAGCGCTGACACCGACGATCAGCAGGGGAAGGCTGGCGACCTTATAGCTGCCTATCACCGCGTCCAGCAGCACCTCTTTGCCGACAAAGCCAAAGAGGGGTGGGATGCCCGCCATCGACAGCGCCGAAACGACAGCGACCCCCGTCCAACCGGGCAGCGTCTTCGCCAGCCCGCCCAGATGGTCGATGATGCGCGTGCCAGTCGCGTGATCGACCGCCCCAGCGGTTAGGAAGAGCGCCGCCTTGTAAAGCCCATGCGCCAGGATTCCGACAAACGCCGCTTTCAGCCCCGCCGAGTCTGGCAGCCCCAGCAGCGCCACCAGCGCACCGAGCTGACTCACCGTCGAGTACGCCAGCAGCCCCTTCAGATCGCGTTTGCCCAGGGCGATCACCGCCCCCAGGAGCATCGTCGTCAAACCGACGCCGAGCAGCGCCGAAGTCCATAACTCGGTGCTGCCCAGCGCCGGATAGAGTCTTGCCAGCAGATAGATGCCGGCTTTGACCATCGTCGCCGAGTGCAGATACGCGGACGCCGGAGACGGCGCAGCCATCGCGCCCGGAAGCCAGAACTGGAACGGGAACTGAGCACTCTTGGTGAAACACCCGGCGAAGATCAGGATCGCCAGGGCGGAATAGTGCGGGTGATCGCGCAGAGCGGTATTGCCAAGGACGCCGCTCATCTCAAAGGTCCCCGCCGCCGCGCCCAGCAGCGCCAGCCCTACCAGCAGCGCCAGACCGCCGCCGCCGGTGATGACGAGCGCCTGCATCGCCCCGGTCCGCGCCTCAGCATCCTTACCGCCTTTGAAGCCGATCAACAGATAGGAGGTGATGCTGGTCAGCTCCCAGGCGATGAACAGCGTGATCAGATTGCCGGAGAGCACCAACCAAAGCATCGCCCCCATGAAGGCGAACAGGAGCAGTGTAAAGCGGTTGGCTTCTTCGTCGGAATCGAAGTAGTTGCCGGTATACAGCGCCACCACTACCCCTACGCCGGTGATGAGCAGACCGAACAGCAGCGCCAAGCCATCGAGGTAGAGCGTCAGCCTCAGACCGAGCGCGCTCACCCATTCAAACGACTTTTCGACTGCGCCCTGCTGCGTGACGACGGACAGGTATCCGAGGAGCCATCCGAACAGTCCGGCGGACGCGCCAGCCGTCAGCAGTGTGCGCCACCCGCGAGGAAGTCGGTTTCCGATTACGCTCAGGAAAAGCGCGACGCCGAACGGTACCGAGGCGGCTAGTACGAAATCCATCGCGCTCCAATCTCAGATCACTCAGGGTGATCTTTGTGTTTCCTAGCGAACGTTCGGCGGATTATACAGAAAAACACCCGCCCTGCCGACACAAATCGACAGGGCAGGCGTTTGGTGATTCTTGCCAAAAACCGGAGGAGGTCAGCTAAGCGCCGCTGAACCGCCAGCGCCGCTGAGCAGAGTTTTACGCCAGGGTCGCGCTGATCGTCATCGGCACGGCGGCAAGCGCCCGAGAGACAATGCAGCCATCCTTGGTGGCGGCGGCGGCTTCGGCGAAATACTCCGCCGTGATGCCTTCCACCCTGCCGGTCGTCACCAGGTCAATGCGGCTGATGCCGAAACCCGTTTCGCCCTTTTCCAGGTGCACGTGAGCCGTCGTCTCGATGCTGTGGACGGTGTGCCCTTCGCGCGAAAGGCGTGACGCCAGCGCCATCGAGAAGCAGCCGGCATGAGCCGCGCCGAGCAGCTCCTCCGGGTTGGTGCCGCTGCCGTCCTGGAACCGCGACAGGAATGAGTACGCCCCATCGTATGCGCCGCTGCCCAACTTGAGCGCGCCGCTTCCTTCGTTCAGATTGCCTTTCCAAACCGCCTGTGCTGTACGTGCCGGCATGAGTCTTGCTCCTTCAGGTGATCAAGAGGTGACGCGATGAATTTTACTGATAGGCGTCACAGAAAACTGTTCCCATGATACCCGATGCCCTGGTCATGAGACCAGCGCACTCAGCGAATTCTCAGACAATTCAGGCAGCGTGCCTGACAATTCTATCTATTGACATGAACCTTACATCCTCCTATCGTTAGCAGGGCAAACATTTTGAGAAATGAGGTGTCTCGTTGCAAGCACAGGCTTCCAGACAATGGGGCGGTGATCGCTCACGCCAGCGTGGGAGCGGCGGCTTGGGGCGCGCTATTCGCTATCTGGGTCGGCAAAAAAACACCAACATCCCGGCATACCTCGCCCTGATCGTGGCGACACTGGCGCAGCTGGCGGTGCCGCAGTTGATCCAGAACATGATCAATTCGATCACGCAGGGTTTCACCGCCAACACCATCCTGGGGCTGCCGCAGCTCGCCCAGCCGCTCGCCGCCGGGGCTGCCGGCTACACCGTCAATCAGCTCCAGGACATTCAGGCGAACGCCGCCTCCTGGCTGATCAACGCGACGATCCTCGTCATCGTCTTCGCCATCGCGCGCGGCTTGTTCTCGTTCATCCAATCCTACATGGCGGAGTCCACCTCGCAGGGCGTCGCCTTCGACTTCCGCAACGAAATCTTCGAAAAGATACAGCGGCTCTCCTTCAGCTACTACGACAAGAACCAGACCGGTCAGCTGATGATCCGCGCGACCGACGACGTAGAGCGTCTGCGCCTCTTCATCGCCCAGGGGTTGGTCCTCACCGCGCAGGCGTTCCTCCTGCTGATCGCCACGCTGATCATCCTGCTGCTGACCAACTGGCAGCTCACGCTGGTCGTCCTGCCCATCCTGCCCATAGCGCTGGTCATCTTCATGATCTTCGGACGCATCAGCCAGCCGCTCTTCGTCTCCGTACAGATGCGGCTGTCGGCGCTGAACACCGTCCTGCAGGAGAACATGGCGGGCACGCGCGTCGTCCGCGCCTTCGCCCGTGAGTCTTTCGAGCGCCGGCGCTTTGAAGAGAAATCGGCAGACGTCTTGTCGCAGCAGTTGAAGGTCGCCAGGACGTTCTCTTTCCTCTTCCCGGTCATCTTCCTGATCGCCCAGGTCGGGCAGGCGGCGCTCCTCTACTTCGGCGGCGGACAGATCACCAACGGCACGCTTACGCTGGGCGACTACCAGTCCTTCAGCCTATACGTCATCTATGTCTTCTTCCCGCTCGGACAGCTGGGATTCATCATCTCCCTGCTGGCGCAGGCGTCGGCGTCGGCGGACCGCATCTTCGAGATCCTGGATGCCAAGAGCGACATCACCGAAAAGCCGGGCGCGCCCGCCCTGCCCGCGCTCACCGGTACGGTCGAGTTCAAAGACGTGACTTTCCGCTATTTCTCGTCCGGCGAGCCTGTTCTGCGCGATGTCAGCTTCAAAGCCGAGCCGGGTACGACCGTCGCGCTGCTGGGCGGAACCGGCAGCGGCAAGACGACCATCATCAACCTGATCCCGCGCTTTTACGACGCCAGCGAAGGCAGCATCCTCATCGACGGGCAGGATGTCCGCGATGTGACCATCGACAGCCTGAGATCGCAGATCGGCATCGTCCTGCAGGAGACCAACCTGTTCAGCGGTTCGATCCGCGACAACATCGCCTTCGGACGCCCCGACGCGACCGATGACGAGGTCTTCGCCGCCGCCAAAGCCGCCGAAGCGCACGAATTCATCGTGAAGTTCCCGGAAGGCTACAACACCCCCGTCGGCGAGCGTGGCACGACCCTTTCTGGCGGGCAGAAGCAGCGCATCGCCATCGCCCGTGCCCTGCTGCTCAACCCGCGACTGCTGATCCTTGACGATTCGACCAGCAGCGTCGATCTGCTGACCGAGTACAAGATTCAAAAGGCGCTGGACAAGCTCATGCACGGGCGCACCAGCTTCGTCATCGCGCAGCGCATCTCGACCGTACTCAATGCCGATATGATCCTCGTGCTCGATAAAGGGCAGATCGTCGCCACCGGCAAACATACCGATCTGATGGAGCAAAGCCCCATCTACGCCGAAATCTACAACTCGCAGCTGGTGGGCGACGTCACCATCACCAGCGAGATGCAGGCGATCATCGCGGAGGAAAACAAGTCATGATGGGTCTTGACGGCGGTCGCCGTCTCTTTGAGCAGGAGAGCAGCCGCGCCCGCAACATC
Organism: Anaerolineae bacterium; assembly: GCA_016789005.1. Classification (GTDB taxonomy): domain Bacteria; phylum Chloroflexota; class Anaerolineae; order Aggregatilineales; family Phototrophicaceae; genus Flexifilum. The sequence continues at coordinate 15,334 of JAEURA010000019.1, read as the reverse complement.
GGCGGGACGCTGGCGCGCTTTGCGGGCTACTTCCGCCGGACCTGGGTCGGCGTTGTCGTGGCGCTGGTGCTGATCGTCATTCAGGTCTGGACGCAGGTCGTCTCGCCCGACTATATCGGTCAGGCGGTCGATTGCTACCTCTTCCCGCAGCCGGCGTCGGTCTGCTGGTTCGATTCGAGCGTCAGTGCCGCCATGCAGAACGGCACGATGGACGCCATCACCACCGAGATGAAGGTTGGCGGCTTGGGCAGGATCGCCGTGCTGCTGCTCGGTCTTTACCTTTTCGGGTCGGTGCTGGCAGGGCTGGCGTTCTATTCGATGAGTTCCAGCGGGCAGCGCGTCCTGCGGCAGATGCGCAACGAGCTGTTCACGCAGCTTCAGCGGCTGTCGCTCAGCTTCTACTCGGAAAACGAAGTCGGCAATTTGATGAGCCGCATCACCAGCGATACGGAGACCATCGCCCAGACCTTCGGCTTCGCCCTGCTCCAGGTGATCAGCGGTCTGCTCCTGATGATCTGGCTGATGGTCAAGATGTTCACCGCCAACGTCCCCTACTCGCTCATCTCGCTGGCGGTTGTGCCGGTCATGTTCATCGCTACCGTCTGGATCAGCGGACAGGCGCGGCGGGCGTTCCGCCGTTCACGCCGGCAGATGGGCAGCGTCAACGCCGAGCTTCAGGAAAGCATCGCCGGCGCGCGCGAAGTCCAGGCGTTCAACCGCGAAGAAGAGACCATTGAGGAATTCCGCCGGGTGAATCAGGCAAACCGCGCCGCCAACGTGCAGGCTGCCGCCTTCACGGCGGCGCTCAACCCGGTGCTGGAAGCGCTCGGCTATGTGGCGCTCGGTGTGGTGGTCATCGTCGGCGGCTTGTCGATCCTGGGCGATCAACCGGTCCTGGGTATCACCGGCATCACGCTGGGTACGGTCTTCACCTTCGTCCAATACGTGCAGCGCTTCAACCAGCCGATCACCCAGATCGCCGTGCTGTGGACCAACATTCAGAGCGCCATCGCCGGCGGCGAGCGCATCTTCGGGCTGCTCGATGAAGCCATCGAGATTCAGGATAAGCCGAACGCCAGGACCATGCCGCAGATCGTCGGGCGCGTCGAATTCGCTAACGTCGAGGCAGGCTATAAAGCGGATGAGCCGGTGCTGCGCGGCGTGGGCTTTGTGGCGGAACCCGGTCAGACCGTCGCCATCGTCGGACCCACCGGCGCAGGCAAGACCACCATCATCAACCTGATCCCGCGCTTCTACGACGTGAGCGGCGGCGCGGTGCGCATCGATGGTCAGGACGTGCGAGATGTCACCATGGAAAGCCTGCGCCAGCAGATCGGCATCGTCCTTCAGGACACCTTCCTGTTCAGCGACACGGTGCTCAACAACATTCGCTACGGTAAGATGGACGCCAGTGACGCCGAAGTGATCGCAGCGGCAAAGCTGGTCAATGCCGACGCCTTCATCGAGCGCCTGCCAGAGGGGTATAACACGGTCCTGGGCGAACGCGGGGCGGGTCTCAGCCAGGGGCAGCGCCAGCTGATCAGCATCGCCCGCGTCGTGCTCAAGGACCCCCGCATCCTCATCCTGGACGAGGCGACCAGCAGCATCGACACCCGCACCGAACGACTCATCCAGGGCGCTTTCGAGCGCATCCTTCCGGGGCGCACGGCGTTCGTCATCGCCCACCGCCTGAGTACGATTCGCAATGCCGACGTGGTGATGATGCTGAAAGACGGACAGATCATCGAGCGCGGCACGCACCGGTCGCTGATCGAACAGCGTGGCGCGTACTACGACCTGTACATGAGCCAGTACCGACACGAGGAAGAACCGGAATCTGCGCCTCAGTAGGCGGATGAAAAAGCGCTATACTGGGTCCATTCCCGACTTTCGCTGGACTGGATAACCCGATGCGCATTGCCGTCCTTGCCAACCTCAAAGCCAACGCGCCGACCTGGGACGGAATCGCACCCGACCAATGGGATGATCTCGACAGCGAAAAATCTGTCAACGGCGTCGTGAATGCCCTGATCAGCGGCGGACACGACGCCGCCTTCTTCGAGGCGCAGATCACCCCACCCCACTCTCTAATAGAAAAGCTCGCTGTCTTCCAGCCGGATCTGTGCTTCAACATCGCCGAAAGTCACTTCGGCGACGGGCGCGAGGCGCAGATTCCCGCAATCCTGGAGATGCTGCGCCTGCCCTACACCGGCAGCCGCGTCCTGACTCAGGCGCTGGCGCTCGACAAGCCGATGACCAAGCGCATCCTCGCCTACCATGACCTGCCGACGCCGGAATTTCAGGTCTTTGAGCGCGCCGATGAAGTGATCGATGAAGACCTGATCTACCCGGACGGGACGCTGCGCTTCCCGCTGTTCGTCAAACCCAGCCGCGAAGGCACGAGCATGGGCGTCACAGTTGAGAGCATCGTTGAGACCGAATCGGCGCTGCGGGAACAGATCGCGGCGCAGATCGCCCGCTACAACCAGCCCATCCTGGTCGAACGCTACGTCCGAGGGCGCGAGGTCACCGTCGGCATGGTCGGCAATTTCGCCCCGACCGCGCCGCGCCGGCTCGATCCCGCCGACATCGGCGAGACGCTGCCAGAGTCGATCCATTTCTTTCCCATTCTGGAGATGGACACCCATCTGACCGCTGAGACCGAAGGCGATGTCTATACCAGCCGGGTCAAGAAGGAACTGACAGACCTGTACCGCTATGTGTGTCCAGCGGTGCTGGCGGAAGCGGAAGCGCATCATCTGCGCTGGCTGGCGGCAGGGGTCTTTCAGGTACTGGGGTGCGCGGATGTTTCCCGCGTCGATTTTCGACTCGACGCAGAAGATGGGGACAAACCCTACGTGCTGGAGATCAACACGCTGCCGGGACTCAGCCCCGGATTCAGCGACCTCTGCCTTCAGGCGGAAGCCGATGGCTGGAGCTATGAACGGTTGGTCAACGCCATCGTCGAGGTGGCGGCGCGCCGTTGGGGGCTGCCCTGACCGGCTCTGGGTGACGGCGGACTAGAAAACGACGCCCGCGACCAGGATGACGTTGGCATACGGCGTGCATTCGCCGGTGCGCACGACTGCCCTGGCAGATCGCGTCAGCCGCTTGAACTCGTCGTGAGGCACATCGCTCATCGGCACATGCACCAGCACGTCGGAAAGCGCCTCGCGCATGGACTGGCTGCGCTCGCGCATCTCGCTGGCGACGATAGCCCGCTCGACCTGCAGCTCGCCCATGATCGCCTTGACCACATCGATGAGCGGCGGCATGCCGGCGACGACCGCCAGATCGATGCGCTCTACATCCGGCGGAATCGGCAGCCCGGCATCGGCGATCACCAGCATGTCGGTATGCCCCATCGAGGCGATCACACTGGAGAGAGGATGGTTCAGCAAAGGAGTCTTTTTCATGGGCGCACGTCCTTAATCATTATTCGCTTCGCTTCTGGCTGCGGTCACGCATCTCGCGCGCCTGCACCGTCAAGCGCTGGAAGAAATCGGATTCGGTGACCTGGCTCACCTCTTCATCGACGCGGCGGCGGTCGATCTCGATCTGCAGCGCCTGAATCGCCAACCGGGCTTCTTCCAGGTCGCGCTTGACCTGAGCATAACGCTGGGCATTGTCGATGGCAATCGCCGCCTGCGTCCCAAACGCCGTGAGCAGCGGGATCGCCTCGTGGCGGAACACATCGTTGGTGATGCGGTTATCGGCATACAGCACGCCGATCGGCTGCCCGGAAAGCGCCAGCGGCACGCACAAAATCGACCGCAGATTATGCGCCATCACGCTCTTGGCGTTCTGAAGGACGCTATCCGACTGCGCGTTGGACGTTATGATCGCCTGTTTGCTCTCCATCGCCTGGTTGACCACACTGCGGCTGAACACCGCCTCGTCGTCGTTGATGTTCTTCTGATCCCAGTTGCGGGCGACAGAAATCTCCAGAACGTTGGTCTTTTTGTCTTGCAGCAGCAGGTAGGCGCGTTCCGCTCCGGTGATGCGGATCACCGTGTCCATCACGTCTTCCAGCACCTCGTCCAGTTCCAGCGACCCGGTGATCAGGGAAAACGTGCGCAGCAGCTCTTCCAGATTCTCCATCTGCGTGCCGACGCGCTTGAGCTGCTTGTCGGTATCTTCGAGGCGATCCGTCATACGGCGCATGACGCCGGGAATATCGACGGCGATCTGAAACCCGTTCTGGGTCAGGACCTGCGTGAGCCGTTCTGTCAAAGCCTCTAACTGGCGCGTCTCGTTGATAGTGGTATCGAGCGCCTGTGTAACCAATTCAATGGGAGATGAATCCGTCATCGGCAGACCAGCCTTCTGCATCTCATGAGCACTACCAAGTGTAATGCCTCAGGCGCGATAATGCTACATTTTCCCGTGATCAGGGTGTATTCGGAAATGGGGGCAGAAGTTAAGCAGCTGCCCAACGCTGGTCAAAAGCCCCCTCCATGACAGCCGAACGTAACACGACCATGCGATTTACTCCGGGACGAGACCAGCGCATGCCGGGACCGCAGAAGCGCTGTTTGTACTGCTTGACGCCACTTTCGGTCGTTCCAGAACCAATCGGATAGCCCTGTGCGCGAAAGGTGGGATAATCCATGCGCCGTTGGTGTTCCTCAAAATAAGCGGCGGGCAAACCGGCAGCGCGGGCTTGAGCAATCACTTGCCAGCATTCGCCCTGCCACAAATGACACTTCAAGGTTTCAGCCCAGTGCTGAGCCTGCTGCGGCGCATCGGGGAAGCGCGCTTGCGCCAAAGCCGTCAGTTGTTGGCTGGCATGATACCAATCGACAATTTGGGTACTGCACGGGAACAAATCCGCCGCTAAACGCCAAATCCAAGCCGCGCCGTCGGCGGTGACCACCACCTGCCCCGCATAAGGCACCCCTTGCTGGACGGCGAGCTGCCACAGGGTCGTGGCAAAAGTGTCTACACCGCCTAACTGCGCGGTGTAGTGCAGGTCGTAGCTGCGGACGCTGTCCCCTTCGCCTACTTCCCAAGGCGGCAAGCAGCGCCCCACCACTCCCACCTTCAACTCTTTCCAGCCTTCCTGGCGCACCTGCACCATCCCACCATCCATACTGACGCTTTTGCGCTCCCGGGCTTGGTAGCCTTCCGTCTCCCAACGGGTTCGTTCCACGCTGACCGACCGTTTCTCCTGCTGCGTCAGCCACCTTTGTCCCACCCGTTGGGTCTGTTCCCACAAGGTCGTGGCGGGAAGCGTGTAGCCGCCAATCCGCGCCAGCACTGCTTCGGCTTGCTGGTATGGCAGTAAGCTGCTTAACCAGACCGCCTCGCGTGCCAGTAACGGACTCAAACTGTCATAATTCAGTTCCAACTGTTCATCGAGGGGGAAAATGTCCGCTGCGGCAGTTCGCGCAGTAGAAGTAGGGGCGTTGCACTTGTACGTCTCCGCTCCGTGTCCGTAAGTAGCGCTGCTTCTTCCCTTTCGGATGCATCCGTCGTCCGCATGTCGCGCAGACCGGCAGTTCTGGCGCTCTGCTGCTGCTTTGCTGTTCCAGCAACCCTTGCGTCAGTTCTTGCGCCATCGCGCTGCGCGCAGCCAGGGCTAGGTCCTCAATCTGGCTCAGCGTCAGCCGTTTTTCCCCTTGTGCCAACGCTTGTTCCACCAGCACCTCCACCTGCCCCATGATCTTTGACTTCAACTGCTCCCGTTCTGTCGCCATCGCTTCCCCCTTTCCCCTTGTCTACAACTTTATCCTTTCTGCCCCCATTTCCAAATACACCCCCGTGATCAAGCCTTCTCCGGGTTCAGTCGCGCGGCGGCACGATGGCGATGCGGTTGTCAATCTCGTAGCCGTCGCCGGCTGCGGTCCCGTTCACGATCACCGGAAGGCGGTTGTTCGCCGAATCGTAGAAGCCGATCACCAGGCGATAGCCTTCGCCGAGCGAGGCGGCTCCGTCAGGCAGCGCAATGACTCGCTCTTCCGTAATGTACTCTCCCGGTTCCCACAGCAGCGTCGAGTAGTACCCGGTTTCGGTGCGCGCTGCGGGATTGTCCCAGGCAGCGATCAGGCTGCCATCCGCCCGGCGCAGATGGACGTAGATCGAATAATCCGCCGAGGGTGTCGCGAGAGTCTCGAAGTACAGGTGCATGATCACCCGCCGCCCCGTCCAAAGTTCCAACCCGCCCAGATCATAGCCCAGGTAGCCCGCGAAACCGCCGAAGATGACTTCGTCGGATGCTGCGCCCATCGGTTCTGGCGCACGCCATCGCCGATTCAGGTGAAGCTCGTAGACATCATACTTGAAGATGCCGTCGTCATGCCCCCACGCGCGCCGTACGATATCCTGACGCCCCAGGGCATTGATCACCTGGTTTTCAAAGAACGCGACAGACTCATATTCCCCGCGCGTCTCCGACAGCCCATAGACGAAGTACACCGCATCTTCCAGCGCCGCCAGGCGCGTCGGCGCATCCTCCACCCGGATGTCGTCCAGCGGGAAGAAAAAAGGAAGATTGTCCACGCCCGGCGCGCTCACGGTAAGGCGTTCACCGGGATTTTCCTCTTTCCACACTCGCAGCCCGTCGACCACCGTCATCAGCGCCGCGTTGCCGCTGCGATAGCGCGCGTCGTCGTCAGGCATGATGTCACTGAAGAGGTATGCGCTTCCGCTGAACTTGTCGGCAACCGGGCTGACGATCCCCGGCAGCGCCGCCGCCCCTAAGGCGAACAGAAGCGCCGGCTTCAGCAGTCGATGGCGCGGCGCGACAGCGCCGATGCCGCGTCCCAGCACGACCGCCACCGGCAGCAGCAGCAGCGGGATGACGGCGAACGAGAGCCGGTAGTGATAGCTGTAGGCTAGGAACCACACGATGAAGTAGGGCGCAGCCAGCGCTGCCGCCCAGCCCAGGCGCGCCGCCAGCGGCAGAAGCGCACGCCCGGCGTCGGTTCGATTGAGGAAGTCGATGATCAGCGTCTTGAAGAGCAGCGCGCCGCCTGCCGCCAGCATCGTGAGTTCAGCCAGCGTCAGACGGCGTTCTTCCAGGCTCAGATCGGGGACCAGGATGGATCGGGCGGCAGCCGCTCCAAGAAGCCCCAGACCGACCAGCGCCCCGGCGCGGCGCGAGTCGCCAAAGCGCACCCACAGGCTGACGGTACAGACCAGGATCGCCAGCAGCGGAAAACCGAGATCATCGCCCCCGCGCTCGGCGACGGTCTGCCAGTACCCCGGTGGAAAATCCACCGCGTTGTGCCCCAGCAGGAGGTTGCGCACGTACCAGATACCTCCGAGCGGCGCGCAGGTCAGCGCCGTGATCGCGGCGATCTCCAGGCGCGGGCGCAGCGCCGCCAGGATCGCTGTCAAACGCCGATGCCCCTGCCCCACCGCGCGCATAGCCTCCAGCCCGGTCATCAGCGCCACGCCCAGGGCGAACGCGCCGGCGGTCGGTTTGGTCCACAGGGCGACGCCGAATGCCGCGCCGCTCAGCGCCGCATGGCGGAGGCGATCCCGCCGGCTTGTTGCCGGGCTGCCGGCGTCGAACCAGGCTTTCAGGAAGAATGCCGCCGCCAGGGTGAAGCTGAAGGTCAGCGGGATTTCCAGGTCCCCAGCGCGCGACCATTCGCCAACGTGCGGATACAACGTCCACAGCGCCGCCAGATACACTCCCGTGCGCCGGGAATCGACTAGCCTGCCGAGGACGTAAGCGGCGAGGATCGCGCCGACGTGCAGCAGCGGCACAACCGCGCGCGCGGCGTGATCGCTGACCCCGTTGATCTGTCCCAGGGTGTACAGGAGCGGCAGGAACTGCGGGTAGTAGTCGATGCTGTTCGGGAGTCGACCGGTCAGGGCATAGACGCGCGCTTCGTAGCCATAGACCCAGAGCGCATCGTAAGCAGTGAAGGGCCAGTACATGATGACGACCAGAGCGACCAGCACCGCCAGGGCGATCAGCAGGATCAGCCAGCGCTCGTCGAACGCCAGCCGTTCACCTGTAGGGGCGACCCGCTGGGTCGCCCGCCGCTGGGTCGCCCTCGAATGCGCAATGAAGGTCCACCGCCCGCGCCATGCCAGCAGCGCGCCGCCCAGCCCCAGCACCGCCAGACCGATCGCGATCCCTTCCGCCCGCAGCAGCGGCTCACCGACGATCTCGCCCACCGTGCCCAGGATGAACATCCAGGCGGTGATCAGCCCGCCGCCCGCCGCCAGCGCCGCAGCCAGCAGCGTCGGCAGGTCGCCCCGTTCAGCGCGCGGCAGCAGCGCAAACGCCCAGGGGATGCCGACGCCCGCCACGACCAGGAGGTAGATGGGCAGTCCGCTGAGTGTATCGGCAATCCAGTATGGAATCATGCAGGTTCCTCCTTCTGGCGCAGCTTCACGGCGGGGACTCCGTCACGGACGCAGCGCAAGGATGCGCCCGCCGCCGACGCTCAGATAGATCCAGCCCTGATCAGTGACCGTGACGCCGATCGGACGATGCGGATAGAAGCCGCTCCCCCGGTAGTTCATCTGGTCGGGGGTGTAGTCGGAAAGGGGTTTGTCGTCCGGTTTCGCGGGCATGATGTCGAGCATCGTGCCATCGCGAGGATCGACGGCAACCAGCCGGTAGCCGCGCAGTTCGAGCGCCTGACGCGATCCGTTCAGGACGATCAGCAGTTTTCCCTTCAGTGCGGGCAGCGCATCGCCAGCGTAGGATGCCATGCCGGTCGGCGTCGCGCCGGTGGGCAGCGCCGCCGCCGGGGTTGCGGTTTCGCGGCACAACGCCGCATCGCGTTCATCCAGCGCCAGCCCCGCGCCCAGACACGCCGGGAAGCCATAGTCCGCGCCGGGCGTGAACCGATTGACTTCATCCAGAGTCGGCAAATTGAGGTCGGCGAACAGCGCATCAGCCGCGCTGTCGGTGATATAGAGTGCCCCCTCATGGACCGCCAGCGCATATGGGCTGCGCAGTCCCCGCGCCTCAACTCGGCGATCCGAGCCGTCCAGGGCAAAGCTCAGAATCGTGCCGTGCTGGCTCTCCGCTTCGGCTGCGCAGGACTCGCAGGCTGCGCCGATTCCGACGTACAGCCGGTCGTCGAATACGGCGACACCGCCCGTCCAGAATTCGCCGGTGGGCAAATCATCCACCAGCGTTTCCAGCCTGCCGTCGCGCAGGCGGTAGAGATAGCGTCCGCCGGCGGCGTAGAGCGCGCCGTCGTAGAAGACCAGGGCGTTGGGCAGCGTCAGCTCATCGGCGGCGACCATCGGCGTTTCCGGCAGACCGTCGCCATCACCATCCGTCAGGGCGATGATCTGACCGGCGAAGGGGCGCGCTGCGTAAAGCGTGCCATCCGGCGCGGATGCCAGCGCCGTATAGCCCAGTTCGCCCGCCGAGGTGTCTTCGATGACCCGTTCCAGGCAGGCGAAGCCTTCGCGAATCCAGGGTTCGCTCAGACTGGTCGTCCGTTCGGCGCAGGGGGGCACGGCAAACTGCGCCTCGCCCAGCCGAGCGCCGACGAACATAAATGCGAAGAAAACGGCGAAAATCCTCATCACAAGGTAGAATGATAGCGTTGAAGTTGCCAACATTGAAGTGACGGAAGCGGCGCGATCACCCACGCCCCGCCGCCGTTGAAAGAAGCCATGACCAACGCGCAGGTGTTCGTCGAAGTTTTCCCGATACGGGCGGAGGCGCTGCCCCCGCTCCATGCCTACAAGCTTATCATGAGCGGCGATGAGCTGGCGCAGCAGAACGCCCGGCGCGTTGGGTCGCGCCTGCCCGGCTACCTGCGCGAGGCGTTCAGCGGCTATTGGGCATGGATCGGCGGACGGCTGATCGTCGATTCCGCCGTGTCCCCGCCGAAGCTTGCGGCGTTCGTCGAAGACCTGCGCGCCGCCTTCCCGCGCTTGTTCGCGCCGCTCGCCGGCGTCGAAGCCGATCCGGGGTGGCAGCCAACGCCGCTGCAGTCGGCGGACTGGCTCGTGCGCGGTCCGCTGACCGATCTCGAACCGACGATCCTCGAAGCGCTGGCGCGGACGGTCTTCAGCATACGGAATACGCGCGTCACCCGCGAATACCGCATGCGCACCTGGTCGGTCGGCGGATCGCCGGCGCTCTCCGTATCGGTGGTCTCGCGCCTGCTCTACGAGCCGGACTTGCAGGGCTACGCCGCGACGCTCACCGACGCTACGGGGATGATCGGGCTGTGGGTGGCGGATAAGCAGACCGGGCTGCAAGGCGAGATCGTCCGGTTGGTTGGGCTGCTCGGCGAACAGCGCAGCCGGTTGCGAACGCTCACCACCAGCGCCGCCATGCAGGAGATCATCGACGCCGCCCCGGATGACCGCTGGGTGGTGCGCGTGGCGTCGGGTATCCGCGATTACGATTACGTCACCGACGCACTCGACCTGGTGATCCGCCCCGACGATATCGCCCAGTTTGCCATCAACAAGGGGCAGCTGGACCGCGCCCTGCACCTCAAGCCGGCGGCGCACGCCCAGATGGTCAAACTGGTCTCCGATGTGGTCAAGGAGAGCGGGTTGATCGCCAACGCCTACAATTCCAGCAGCGCGGCGCACCTGTTTACCACGCTGACGCCGCAGATCTCGCTTCAGTGGGGCGATTCTCGACCACGCCCTTACCTGCGCGAACGACTGGCGAGCGACTTCACCGCGCATGGCGCGGCGCTCATACCCGACAACCTGCGCCAGCAGCAGCCTGTTCGCCTGGCGGTGATCGACGCGACTTCCAGCGGTGCGAAGGACTTTCTGGAAGCGCTGCGCCGCGCTGCCGAGCGTGACGCAGCCTTCCGCGTCGAAATCGTCCGTGTTCGCGACATGCGGGTGATCTCGCAGACCAACCTGGACAGCGCGGTGCGTCTGCTGGCGAAGGAAGACGCTGCCGTGATCCTCGCCTGTCTGCCCGATGAGAGCGAAGCGGCAGAGGAAGAAGCCGTCAACCAGCGCTATGTGCGCCTGCAAACGACGGGGCGCGCGCTGTCCTCGCTGATCATCCACGAATCTGCCATGCAGGACCCGGCGCAGATGCCGCACCTGCTCATGGGGCTGCTCGCCCGCGCGGGCGGCGCGCCCTACCTGCTCGCCGATCCCCTTCCCTATGCTGATTGGGTGGTCGGCTTGAGCCTGTTCGAGCAGGAGAAGCGCGAAGGCAGCACCATCACGGGCATTTCACGGGTCTACCAAAGCAATGGGCATCTGCGCTATCATACCGTTGCGGGTGATTTCAACGCAACTGGACAAGGTATCCCGGACGATCTGCTGGCGCGTCTCCTTCCGGCGGCGCTGCTTCGCAAACAGCGCGTGCTGTTGCACATCGACGGCAGGCTGTCGCGCGATGCGGCGCAGGCGCTGGGGCGCTGGGAAGATGCGCTTGACGCCTCGTTCCTGACGGTCGAACTCATTCGCGCAGGGGTTCCGCGCCTGTATGCCCTGGATGGCGGGCGTATCGAGCCGCCGGCGTGGGGCAGCCTGTTTCGACTCAGCGAGGCTGAGGCGTTCGTACAGACGGCGGATGCGTCGGTACAGCCCCTTCACGTTCGGGCAGAAGCGCCGCTGAAGATCGAGCAGGCGGTAGAATCGATCCTGGCGTTCACAGTCCTGCATTACGGGACGGTCACGCCGTCAAAGCTGCCGGTCACCATCCACCAGACCGAATCGATTGAGGCGGGCATCGCCAGGGGCATTTTCCCGGCGCAGATCGGCGCAGAAACCGTGTTTTGGTTATAATGGCATTGTCCCTGATGGACGGCAGGCAGATTTGCGGATAAAATCCTTCGCGTTGTCGCCCAGCGCACATCATTGAGGAGTTGATCTCGTGTCCAAAATTATCTCGGTCCACTCGTTTCGCGGTGGCACGGGCAAGTCCAACACAACTGCCAACCTTGCGGCAATCTATGCCAGCCAGAAGATGCGCGTAGGGGTGATCGATACGGACATCAACTCGCCCGGCATCCATGTCCTTTTCGGTCTGCACGAAGACGACATGCGCTATTCGCTGAACGATTATCTGTGGGGCAAATGCGAGATCGAGAAAGCGGCGCACGATGTCACCGAGAACCTGAACAGCAAGAGTCAGGGTGGCGCAGGCGCTATCCCACCGGGCGGCAAGGTCTATCTGATCCCTTCCAGCATCAAGGTCGGCGAGATCGCCCGCATCCTGCGCGAAGGCTATGATGTCGGGCTGCTTAACGACGGCTTTCAGAGTCTCGTCCGCGAACTCAAGCTCGATATCCTGCTGATCGACACGCACCCCGGTTTGAACGAAGAGACTCTGCTTTCCGTCGCCATTTCCGACGCGCTGGCGATCATCATGCGCCCGGACCAGCAGGACTACCAGGGGACCGGCGTGACGGTCGAAGTGGCGCGTAAGCTTGACGTGCCGCTGATGCTGCTGATCGTCAACAAGACGCCGACCTCGTTCGACTTCGACGAGGTGCGCAAGCGCGTTGAATCCACGTACAACTGCGGGGTTGGCGCGGTTCTGCCGCATTCCGACGAAATGATGATCCTGGCGAGCGCTGGCGTCTTCGCCCTGCGCTATCCGAATCATCCCATCACACAGAAACTCGTCGCCGTCGCCAAAGCCTTGATCAGCGGTTGACGCGGCGGGGCGTCATCCCTGCCGCACTTCTCCGGAAAGCCGCTCCAGTTCCGCGATGATGTGCTTCTGATCCGGCAGCAGTTCCAACGCCTTGCCGTAGAAGGCGATGGCCCGTTCGGGTTGAGCCGCTTCAGCGGCTGCGGTGAGCGTTTCGACCGCCTGGGGAAGCAGCCCACTGCGCGACTGATGGTACGCCAGATGGAACGGCTGATCCGGGTCCTCGGTCTGCTGACGCCAGTAATCCGCCGCCAGACGGTGCAATTTCAGCCGTGCCGCGCGGGTCAGGCTGGCATAGACTGCCTGCTGCACCAGCCCATGCCGAAAACGGATGGCGCTGTCTTCATCCCAGATCAGCAGCCCGTACATGTCGAGTCCTTCCAGCGCCACCATCAGACGCAGATCGTCGCTGAACTCTGCAACCGCCTTCAGGACATCCTGGCTGATGCTGGTCGAGATGTCTTCGGAAAGCACGGCAGACGCTCGCAGCAGCGCCTGCTCTTCCTGCCCCAGATGATCGACACGCGCGCTCACCAGGTCGCGCAGTTCATTGGGCAGCGGGGGACTCTTGGCGTCGTTCTTCAGCTCGATGGTGCATCCGGCGCTGAACAGCATGTCTGAGTCCTGCAATGCCCGCAGCTGGGCTTCGATGAACAGCGGGCGTCCGCCGCTGCCCGTCCAGATCGCCTGCTTCAGCCGGCTGCCCAGCTCGCTGGCACCCAGCAGCGCTGCCGCCGCCGCCTCGGTCTCTTCTTCATTAAGATCAGCCACCTCGACATGGTCGCCAGGCAGGTCCAGCGCCGCGCCAGGATCGCCCGTACCGATGATCACCAGCGGCATTTCGTCAGGCGTCAGCAGAAGTTCGCGGATGATAGCGTGCGCATCCGAACCTGCCTGATGCACGTCGTCGATGACGATCAGAGTTGGGGTCCGCGCCGCATACGCCTGGAAGAAGCGCAGGATCAGCGGCGATAGTTCCTTGCGCGGCATCGCTCCCGACGCTGTGCTGATTCGATCATAGGCGAACAAGCCGCCCTCCTCGATGATCAGCCGGAGGAGCGCCGGCACATCATCGGTCAGACCGAGGGCTTGCAGACCGACCGTCGCCTGCGACCGGGCGTGGTCCGGGTCGGCATCCGCCGGGATGTACAGAAGCGACGACAGGATCGACGCCCACAGTACGCTCCGCGACGCACCCGGCTGTGGATGTGCCAGCGCCACCGCGTAGCCCATCGTCTGCGCCGTCAGCGCCACCTTGCGCGCGATGCGCGTCTTGCCTGAACCCACCTCGCCGGTCAGCAAAAATGCCTTGCGCGTCCGTTCCTGCGCCGACTGCTGGAGGGCACGGCTGATGGTGAGCAGCAGCAGGGACCGTCCGACGAACGACGAGTCCTGTTCTGCACTCAGATTGTCTGCGCCGCGCGTCCCCGTGACCTGATAAACCTGAATCTGTCCGGTCTTCCCCTTCAAATGAAGTGGAGGCATCGCCTCCAGGGCGAAACGATACTGGACGCGCTCGAACATTCGCTCATCGACCCAGATTTCGCCGAACGGCGTCTTGGACATGATGCGCGCCGCCAGATTCACGGCGTCACCCATGACGGTGTATTCGCGGCGCGCCCGCCAGCCCACTTCGCCGGCGAAGACCTCCCCGCGGGCCACGCCGATGCGGTGATGAATCTCCAACCCTGAGCGCAGCGCCTCTGGCAGCTCTTCGCGCAGGCGCGCCTGCAGCTGGTCAAGCTGGCGGTGGATTGCCAGCGCCGCATCGACGGCGCGCAGTGGGTCGTCGGTATGCGCGACCGGCGCACCAAAGATGACCAGGATCTTGACGCCCAGTTCATAGGGATCGGACCGGATCAGCGTCCCGCCGCGCGCGGCGATCAGGGGTTGCGCCATCGTGTAGTAGCGTTCGACCATGCCGCAGACCCCATTCAGATGCTCGGCGCCCCAGGTCCGCAGCATCTCGGCAAAGCCGGTGACATGGATGAACATCGACACGGCGTAGCGGTTATCCGCCGGCACACGATAGTCGCCGCTGAGGATGAGCTGATCCAGCACCGCCGGAGCGAGATAGGTCGCCGCCGGGATCAGCTTGTCCAGCGTCACCCGCAGATGCTCCTGCAAATTTTCCGGCTCCAGGTCGAAGAGCGCCCCGGTCTTGGCGCGCCGCCGCACCGGCAGTTCCACTTCATAATCATCCAGGCTGTCGCCAAAGGTATCCATAACCTGCATGAACCCATCGCCGGTGTCCCGCAGCGTGAAATCCGTCGCCAGCGCCTCGGCAAGAGCGGCATCGACGATCACGTCGTTGCCCGCGCCAACCGCTTCAGCGCGCATCGCCAGCCCCGGCAGTTCACCCTGAACCATCATCTCGCACTGCACGGCGTTGCCGACAAGCGCTTCGAACAGCGCACCCCGAGCAATACCCGCCGTCATGGATAGGGTGTGTTCTCTTTCACGTCCCAGCACATCAAGCAGCTGCGGGCTGTGGATCGGCTGAAAGGTCTCGATCATTGCGCGCTGCATGCGCAGTCCGGCGCGCACCGCTTTGTGGGCGTCTGACAGGTCGCTTTCCGAGCGCGCCGGGAAGAATGCCAGCAGCGCATCGCCGGCGAACTTGAGGACCTGCGCATCGCTCTTCGCCAGAATGTCCAGCATCAGGGCGAAATAACTGTTCATGACCAGGGTCAGGTTCTCCGCGCCTCCCTGTCCACGCCGCGCCAGATGTTCGGACATGGCGGTGAACCCGGACACATCGGC
>JAEURA010000339.1 GCA_016789005.1 Anaerolineae bacterium | reverse complement strand
GATCCAGGCTGACGGCGAAGCCGCCCGCCTGCCCGCCCTGCTCGTTGGTCTGTCCCAGGCGGGTGACCCCTGCCCCCAGCGCCCCGGACGCCGCATCGAGGCAGCCGGCGATCACCGGGACGCCGGGGTTCAGCCCGATCTGCTGGGCGGCGCTCGGCGTCAGGACGCCGACCACGTCGGTCGGGGCGTGCAGCGGCGGCAGTTTCTCCAGCGGAATGTCGAGCAGGTGCGCCGCCGCTTCATCCCAGCGCGCCCGCGCCATGTCGAAGCAGTGATAGCCATATGCCTGGGTATAGTCGCAGGTGAAGACGCCGGTCAGACGCGCCGTCAGGAAGCCGCTGCACGTCAAAAACTGGTGCGCTTCGGCGTATATTTCTGGATGGTGCGCCTGAAGCCAGCGCAGTTTCGGCGTGATGTAGGCGGCATCCAGCGGGTTGGCGGCGAGGTTCACCAGCGCCTCCGCCTGTGACAGCCCGCGCAGCGCCTCCGTCTCGGATTCCCCGCGCCGGTCCAACCAGATCATCGCCGGCGTCAGCGGTTTGCAGGCGCGGTCCACCGGCAGCAGGGTCCAGCCGACGCCGTCCACCCCGATGCCGGCGACCTCGTCGGCGCGGATGCCGCTCCGCGCCAGCACGTCGCGCACGGTGCTGCACAGCGCCCGCCACCAGGCTTCGGCGTCGATCTCCGCCCACAGCGGGTCGGGACGCTCGACGCGGTAGGCTGCCGAGGCTTCCGCCAGCGTCTCGCCGGTCTCATCCCACAGCGCCGTCTTGGTGCTGGAGGTTCCGCAGTCCACCGTGATGATGCAGCGTCGCGTCATGGCGTCTTCACCTCGCTGAGCGATCTACTGAGCGATCTCGCCGTCCAGGTCCCACAGGTCTTCCCAGGACTGGTCTTCCTTCCACAGGAACACCTGCCCTTTGATCAGCCGGCAGTTCCGGTCGATGCCGGCGACCGCCGCCATCTCCTCGTCGGTCAGCGGATCGTCAGCGACGGCGCGCAGGTTGGCGACGATCTGGTGCGGCTTGACGGCGAAGGGAATCGGAACCTGCCCGCGCTGCGCCGCCCACTTCAGGCAGACCGCCGCCGGGTGGACGCCGAGCCGCTCGGCGATGCGCACGATCACCGGGTCTTCGACATCGACGGTATCGTCGGCGGTGCGGTCGCGTTCCGGGCGTGAAGGCGAGCCGAGCGGCGAGAAGCCGATCGGCACGATGCCCTGTTCCTGCACGAAGCGGAACAGCTCTGGCTGCTGAAAATGCGGGTGCAGCTCCATCTCGTTGGCGGCGGGGCGGACGCCGGCGTCGCGCAGCAGCAGCTTCAGCTTGGGGAGGGTCATGTTCGACGTGCCGATGTGCCGGATGCGCCCCTGGGCGACCAGTTTTTCCAACTGCCGCCAGGTCTTCATGAAATTCTCGTGGATGTACGGCTTGGCGTGCGGATCGCGCGAGTGGACATCCACGCCCGGCGCGTGAAAGTTGGGAAAGGGCCAGTGAATCAGATAGAGGTCGAGGTAGTCCAGCCCCAGATCGCTCAGCGACCGTTCGAACGCCGGGATGACATCGGCTTCGGCGTGCATGTCGTTCCACAGTTTGGAGGTGATCCACAGCGATTCGCGCGGGACGCCTGCCGCGATGGCGTCGTGGATCGCCGCGCCGACCGCGCGTTCGTTGCCATAGACCGCCGCGCAGTCGATGTGCCGGTAGCCGACGGCGACTGCCACGCGCACCGCCTCGGCGATCTCCGCCGCGCTGTAGCGGTCGGAGCCGAACGTCCCCAGACCGATCCCTGGCATCGATGCGCCGGTGTAAACCCTGCGCCCCGGCACGCGCGCCGCCAGCGCCGCACCTGTTCCCGCATCATTCATTCGCTTCAGCCTTTCATCACGTTTGCTGGTTGATCAGCCCATGTCCTGGTCTTTTCGCCTCGGCGCGCCGCTCGACTGGCGGACGATCAGCTCGGCGGGCAGCACCAGGTCGAGGGGGGCGGTCTGCGCCCTGCCCGCCAGCACGTCGAAGAGGCGCGAGGTCCCTTGTTCGCCGATGGCATACGCCGGCTGGCTGACCACCGTCAGGAAGGGATCGACGACGGTGGTCGAGGGCAGGTCGTCGAACGACACGACCGACATTTCATCGGGGACGCGCACGCCCGCGTCGCGCAGCGCCCGCAGGACGCCGATGGCGATAAAGTTGTTGCCGGCGAAGAGCGCCGTCGGCGTCGGTTTCAGCGCCAGCGCCCGCTGCGCCAGCTGGTAGCCGCTGCTGATGGTGTAGGCTCCGCCCATGATGACGGCGTCGGCTTCGCTCAGTCCCGCCTCAAGAAGCGCCTGTTTGTAGCCGGCGACCCGGTCGGTCGAGGTGGAAATCTCCACCGGTCCGGTCAGGATGGCGATGCGCCGGTGTCCCAGGTCGAGCAGGTGGCGGGTGATCTGGTACGCCCCGCGCACGGAATCGGTGCGCACGGTATCGACCTCGACATCGGGGATGCGCCGGTCGAGCACGACCACCGGAATGCCGCGCGCCTTGAGGAAGAGGATCGGGTCTGGCGACGAGAACGCCGGGACCAGCAGGACGCCATCGACCTGCTTCTGCGCCAGCACGCTCAGATACTTCATCTCTTTGTCCGGCGATTCGTCGGTGTTGCAGAACATCACGGTGAAGTCGCGGGCGTTCGCCATGTCTTCGACGCCGCGCGCCACCGTCGTGAAATACGAATTGGTGATGTCCGTCAGCACCAGCGCCAGGGTGTGAGTCGTCTTGAAGCGCAGGCTGCGCGCCAGGGCGTTGGGCACGTAGCCGAGTTCTTCAATCGCCCGCTCGACCTTTTCCCGCGTCTTCACGCCGATGTAGCCGGAATTGTTCAACACGCGCGAAACGGTCATCGCCGAAACGCCGGCGCGCTTCGCGACATCTTCAATCGTCGCCATAAGTCTTCGGGTTACACATCCCAATAAACGCCGGCGGATCGCCGCCCGCGCCTGAATATGTTAACCATAACCTAACACCGCTTGCCGGCGCTGTCAACTATTTCGCGGGGTGTTCTGGCGGGGTGTCGGCAGCACCTCTGCGGAGTTTCCGCCAATGGATTTCCTGTATACTGGTGCTGCAGCCTGATGTTCCCATCTGGAGTACCCCCCATGCCCGTTTATATCGCGCTGCTGCGCGGAATCAACGTCGGCGGCAATAAGAAGCTGCCGATGGCGGACCTCAGGACCCTGTGCGAGTCGCTGGGCTTCGCCGGCGCACAAACCCTGCTGCAAAGCGGCAACGTCGTCTTTGCCAGCCCGCGCGCGGATGCCGAGGGCATCGTCCGCGACCTTGAAGCGGGCATCGCCGCGCGCTTCGGTTTTGAGTCCCGCGTCCTGCTGCGGGCGCGCGACCAGTGGGCGGCGCTGATCGCGCGGCATCCATTCACCCCGGAGCAGATCGCCGAGCCGAGCAAAATCCTGGTCACCTTCCTGCTGACCGCGCCAGACGCCGCCGCCATCGCTGCGCTGCGGGCGGCGCACGCCGGACCGGAACAGGTCGAGGTGCGCGGGCAGGAGGTGTACGCCTATTACCCCGACGGCATGGGGCGGTCGAAGCTGGACAACAGTTTCGTGGAGCGAAAGCTGAAGACGGTCGGGACGGGGCGGAACTGGAACACGGTGATCAAGCTGCTGGCGGAAGCGGCGGGCTGAGCCGGCTGATTTCGACGCCTTTCTGCCCTCATCGCCCCTTATTCCTCGCCGCTACGCGGCTTAGGGGGCATAACGGGTCAGAAAAGTCCCGTCTTCATGCATCCGAGGGGGGATTTAGGGGTGGGGATATACGTTCGTGATTCACTGATTTTCGAAAACATGGGGTACGATGTAATCAGTGTCTATCTTGCAGCCAACTATAAGTCAGGATTTTTTGATGAAGACTCTATCGCAGCGGAGTATCATCCTTTTCCTGTCCCTGCTCATCGCCTGGACGCTTTCCATCACCCTTCCCGTTCATGCCGCCGCCATCACCGTGAACACGCTCACCGACGGAACCAGCCTCAACGGCTTATGCACGCTGCGCGAAGCGATCATCAACGCCAATAACGACGCTGCCACTCACGCCGACTGCTCTTCAGGCTCCGGCGGGGACATCATCACCTTCGTCGTTGCCGGACCGATCACGCTGGGCGGGACCGAAATGTCGGTCACGTCCAATATCACCATCAACGAGGGGGTGGGGAACGTCACGATCAGCGGCGGCGGTTCTTCGCGGGTGTTTTTTGTTTCGGCAGCGTCTGGCAGCCTCACCCTCAATGGGTTGGAACTGGAGAACGGAAGTTCTACCAATGCGGGCGGCTGCATCCTGGTCAGTACGAGCGGCTCTCTGACGTTCAACAACGGCGTGATCCGCAGCTGCATGACGACCAACAGCGGCGGCGCGATTGGCACAACGGGAACCGTGAGCAGCATCACCCTCAGCGGCAGCATGCTGAGCGACAACACGTCGGGGATCAACGGCGGCGCGATTGCGCAGTCTGGCACGAATGCGGACCTGAGCCTCACCAACACGACCTTCAGCAATAATCGCGCGGGGACCGCGACCGGGGCTCAGGGCGGCGCGATCTCCTACAGCGGTCAGGGCGCAGGAGGCAGCACCTTCAGCATCAGCGGCGGATCGTTCACCAGCAACCGCGCCCAAGCCAACAGCGGCACGAACGCCTTTGGCGGCGCCATCCAGTTCACCGCCTCGGATGCCTCGATGAGCGGCACGATCAGCGGCGTGACCTTCAGCGGCAATCAGGCAAGCGGCGGATCGTCAGCCAATCGCGGCGGCGCGATCTACAAGACCGGGGTGGGTTCTCTGACCGTCAGCGGCAGCAGCTTCACCGGCGGCAGCGCGGCAGAAAGCGGCGCGATCTATAACAACCAGGGAAATCTTACCGTCACCACCAGCCGCATCGAGTCGAACACCGGCGGCGCCTACTACTCGGTCAGCGGCGGCACAGATTCGATCAGCCAGTCCTGCATCGTCGGCA
The DNA here is from genome assembly GCA_016789005.1 of Anaerolineae bacterium. GTDB lineage: Bacteria > Chloroflexota > Anaerolineae > Aggregatilineales > Phototrophicaceae > Flexifilum. Next base: position 2,035 of record JAEURA010000339.1, on the reverse strand, counting down.
ACAGCGATACGGCGGTGGTCGATACGGAGGTCGCCAACGATCTGGCGGCGGATGGCGGCGGTAACATCGCCAATTCCAACTGGTGGGGGACGAGCTGGGGTCCGCAGATCACAGCGGTGGGCGGCGGCAGCGCCGTCAGCAACGGAGACAGCATCTCTGGCGATGGTTTTGCCACCAGCGGGGACAGCATTGCCGACGTGCACGTCAACCTGATCAGTCCGGGGACCGACAGCACCGCGCCGACCGGCTACTGGCTCACCACCGCGCCGACCGTCGCCGGAGCGACCTGCATGACCTGCAGCGGGGTGAGTTCGTCCGGTCACGCCCGATCCTGTTCGTGACATCCTGCCCCAGCCGGGTGATAATAGCGAGGCGTCGTAGGGGCGCATCGCGATGCGCCCGACGGACCGGGCGGTTCACGCGCGGTTCATGGGCGGCTCACGGGCGGTTCACGAACCGCCCCTACTCACCGAAAAGGCTGGACCTTGATGTCGAGAACTGTGCTTCGTCGTATCCGTCTTGCAGGGTTCCTGGCGCTGTGGACGCTTCTGCTCCTGCTGCTGACCGCCTGCCAGGGAGCAGCCAGCCCCGCCACCGGAGAAGTCAGCTTCGAGCTGGTCGCCCTGGAGCCGGATACGCAGGTCGTCGGCGAGGTGACGCTGGTGCTCAAGGTGCTGCGCGGCGATGCGGCGCTGGCAGGGGCGCAGGTGGCGGTGCAGGGCGACCTGCGGCGCGCCGGCGTGCTCCCCGTGCAGGGGAGCGGACAGACCGACAGCGCGGGCGTCGTCCGCGTGCCGTTCGAGTGGACGGCGGGCGGCGACTGGGTGGTCACCGTCACCATCACCACGCCGGACGGTCAGCAGCGCGCCGGTCAGTTCGAACTGACCATCGCTTCCTGACCGCCAGCGATGACGCCCTCGCCTTCGCTCTATCGCCCCGCCGCCGCCTTCGACGCGCTGCGTCTGCCGCTGATCGGTCGGATTCTGCGGCATCGCTACGGCAGGCTGGCGCTTCAGAGTCCGTTCCTGGCGCTGGCGGCGCTGCTGGTCTACGACGGCTTCACCGGCGACCCGCTCGCCGGGCGCAACCTGGCGACGGTCATCCCCTGGGTACATTATCGCGGCTTCGCCGTGCTGGCGCTGCTGCTGGCGGGCAACCTGTTCTGCATGGGCTGCCCGTTCACCGTGCCGCGCACCCTGGCGAAGCGGCTGAGTGGGCGGGGTCCGCGCTTCCCCAGGGCGCTGCGCAGCAAGTGGCTGGCGGTCGCCGCGCTGGTCCTGCTGTTCTTCGCCTATGAGTGGCTGGACTTCTGGTCAAGCCCGGCGCTGACGGCGTGGCTCATCGTCGCCTATTTCGCCGGTTCGTTCATCCTGGAAGCGCTGTTCAGCGAATCGCCGTTCTGCAAATACGTCTGCCCGCTGGGGACGTTCAATTTCGTCTATTCCACCCTGTCGCCGGTGCAGATCGGCGTGCGCGACCGCGAGATCTGCCGGTCGTGCGTCGGCAGGGAATGCCTCAACGGCAGCTACAGCCCGCAGCCGGTCATCCTGATCGATCAGATCGGCGTTGACGGCGCGCCAGACCGGACGCACATTCATTCGCCGCAGGGGACGCTGGGCTGCGGCACGCTGCTCTTCGCCCCGCAGATCAAGAGCAATATCGACTGCGTGATGTGCCTGGATTGTGCGCGGGCGTGCCCGCACGACAACGTCGGCTTGCTGGCGCGCCGTCCCGGCGCAGAGCTGACCCGCGCCGATTCTTTTCCGCAGCGCACCGATCTGGCGTTTTTAGTCATCATCCTGGCGGCATTCGGGCTGATCAACGCCTTCGGGATGGTCCCGCCGATCTACGCGCTGATGCAGTCGCTCGCTGAAGGACTCGGCTTGACTGCCGCCGGGCTGACCGATGCCGCCATCGAAGCCGTCGTGCTGGCGGCGCTCTTCCTGATCGGCGGTGTGCTGCTGCCGGTTGCGCTCAGCCTGCTGGCGGCGGCGGCGGCGCGGCGGCTCACGCGCACTGTCCAGCGCGATTCGCT
>JAEURA010000331.1 GCA_016789005.1 Anaerolineae bacterium | reverse complement strand
TTCGAAGTGGCGACCGACGCGCCCGGCTTCCTGGTGGATGAACCGGTCGAGACGCTGGGCACGGCGCTCAAGCTTCCGCCCTGGTACGAGTCGCAGCGCGCCGCCATCACAGCGCGCCTGCCTAAAATCACAATCCCGACGTTCGAGCCGCAGTCTGAGGAGCGCTGAAGCCCACGCCGGCGCGCATCACGCCGGAGGCTGTTCCGCCTGCTGCCGAAGCAGCGCATCGACCTGCGTCATGGTCAGCGGCGGAAGTGACTCATCCACTTTGTTCAGGAAGGCGAGTGCATCCTCCATCGACACGCACATGGAGTGCCGCACGCCAACCATCTGATGCGCCACCGACGCCAGAAAGCGCACGATCTTCGACTCATTGACATAGATCGACCAGCCGACGCGCTGCGCCCGCAGAGAATGCAGCATCGTCTGAAGATCGCTCAGTTGAAGCTCATTCTTCTCCACCGCGCGGGCGTCGGTGATGGTATGCACGAGCGGTCCCCCCTCGCCATTACGGGCGTTCGCTTCATCGCGCATCACCATCGATTCATCGAGATAGCGGACCAGTTCGTCACGGTTCAGGACGCCGAACTGTCGAATGAAGATCACACGGTCCTGGATGAGCCAGAGCAGCTGATAACCCATCGTCTTCGCTCCCAAAGTGCTTTCTTCACACTATAGCACCGCATCTTGCGCGCCTGCGCGACAATTGTTCATGCGCTGCCCGCTCGAAAGGCTTCGACCCAACTGCGCAGCCAGATCAGCGTCTCGTCGAACGCCGCTTCGGCAGAGACGACCGGCGCATAGCCCAGATCGCGCGCCGCCTTCTTTGCGTTGAACCAGAAATCGCGGCAGGTCGCTTCGACAGCGTAACGAGACAGTGCTGTCCCCTGGTTCGCGCTCAGCGCACGCAGCCGGACGCTTGTTTCCAGCAGCGCCAGCGCGCCCCGCGCCAGCGCATAGGGGACCGTCCTCACCCGATAGCGCAGCCCCAGGGCATCCAGGTAAGGCGGAAAGAAGTCGAAGAAGTTGCCCGGCGCATGGTCGGTGATGAAGTAGCACTGTCCTGCCGCCGGCGCACCGGGGAACAGGCGGTCGACCGCCAGGAGGTGGGCGTGCGCGGCGTTGGTCACGTACAGGTGGCTGAAGCGCGCCGAGCCGTCGCCAAGACGGGTGTAGAGCCCGCCTTCCAGCACCGGCTGGACCACGCGGGGGAAGCGCTGGCGGTCGCCCGGTCCATAGAGTCCGGCGACGCGGAGCGAACAGGTCGCCACGCCGCCTTCGCCGTTCGCGGCGATCACCGCCTGTTCCGCCAGCATCTTGGTCGTGCTGTAGTAGTCGAGGTGCTGCTCTGGATAGGGCAGGCGCTCATCACCGTTGGCGATGGGCGTGCCGTCAAAGACCACGTCGATGGAGCTGGTGTAGATCAGCCGCGCCACCTGCTGCACCTGACAGGCGGCGATCACGTTCTTCGTCCCCTGCACATTGATGTCGTACATCTCCGGCGAGGGCGCGACCAGCTGGCTGACCACCGCCGCGGTGTGGATCACCACTTCCACACCCTCGCAGGCGGCGATCAGGCTTTCGGGCTGACGGATGTCGCCGACCCGGCTGTCGATCCCTCGGTCGGGATGTGGACTGACATCGAAACTCCGCGCCGCCATCCCCAGGCTGCCCAGGCGCCGCAGAATCGCCGTCCCCAGCATGCCGTTTCCGCCAGTCACCAGGATCGTCATGTCCCCATACCGCCTCTCTGCCCTGCCGTACAGCGCCGATTGTAGCGAGATCGCCCTCACAATGCGCAGGCTGCTGAACGGCTGACGAAATCCTGCCCGACGCGCTACAATCGCCCGCGTCGGCGGCTGCGCACCAGAGAGGCATAATCATGGATGAGGTCCTCCACAATGACCCGGACGCGGAGGGCGGCGAGATCGAAGCGTTCTGCGTTCGTGATCGACAGCGCGTGATCATGATCGACCCAACGCCCGTCTGGACCGGCAGAGGACATCCCGCCACGCGCGGCGAATGCCCGATCTGCGGCGGCAGCGTCTTCCGCCTGGGCAGGACTCCGGGGCATGAGCGAATCGCCCGTCCGCCGGCGATACACGTCGCCGAGCCAAAAGCCAGGCGCGCCCGGCTCGCGCCGGACTCGGTCTACATCGCCTTCAATGCAGCGGATGTCGATTTCGCCATGCAGCTCGCCGCCGACCTGGACCGTCTGCGTATGCCGCACTGGCTGCACGATGTCGAACAGGACTCGGTGCGATGGGCGGGAGGCGTTCACCCGGCTTTGAAGGAATGCGGGCGCATGGTGCTGGTGGCATCCCCTGCCGCGCTGGATGCGCCGGATGTGACCGCCGCCTGGCAGTTCTTTCGCCAGAAGGGGAAGCCGGTGATCGTCGCCCAGGTCTTCGACGCGCCGCCGCCGGATGCGCTGCGCCGCGCGCCGCGCTTCGACTTCGGCGCCGATTACCGGGCTGCCTTTCGCGGGCTGCTGGCTGCCCTAAACGAATGACCGATTGCCCTCCTCGTAGACCTATGTATACTTGACAAGATAAGTATTCGACGATGTCCTGACGAACAACCATTTGAGGTACGCGATGCGCCTTCGATACGTGGTGCTGCTTTTGATCCCCCTGCTGCTCGTCCTCGGTTTGCAGCTTTCCACCGCGCAGACGGATACTGGCGTCGAAGTCTGCTCCGCCTTCATTGAAGAGGCGATTCAGACCGTCGGCAACAACTGCGGGCTGCTCGACCGTAACAGCGCCTGCTACGGCTTCAACACGGTCAATGCCAGCTTCATCGAACCGCAGGCGGAAGGTTTCTTCACGCTGCCGAACGAACGTACGCCGATCAACGTCCTGAGTTCGATTGCCACCACGCCGCTGCGTACCGAACTTGATCAGTGGGGCATCGCCCTGCTCAGCGTGCAGGCGAATCTGCCGGAGACGCTCCCCGGTCAAAGCGTGATCTTCATGCTGCTGGGCGACACCGAGGTCGAAAACGCCGTCTCGCCGGAAGACACCTACGTTCCGGGGGAGATCATCAGCGTCACTATGCAGACAGGCGGCAACCTCTACTATCAGCCGCGCCTCGATGCCGATCTTCTCGATTTTGTGCCGGAAACCACCAGCCTTCAGGCGGACGCGGTGAGCAGCGATAGCGCTTTTGTGCGCGTCGTCTATCGCGGCGTGCCCGGCTGGGTCGCCACCGGGGCGCTGGCGGGCGGGGTCGATCTGTCAGGGTTGAGCATCATCGCGCCAGAGACTCGCACCCCCGGTCAGGCGTTCTTCCTGCGCACCAATATCGGACAGACCGAGTGCGCCGAAGCGCCGGACTCGCTGATCGTCCAGGGACCACAGGACCTCAAGGTCGATCTGAAGACCAACGGCGCCGACATCCGCATCGGCTCGACCATCGTCCTGCGCGTCATCGGCATCAGCGACGAGCAGAAGCGTATCCTTCAGGAGCGGTTCGGGTTCGACGACGAGATCGCCGCGCTGCTGGAACTGACGACGCTCGATGGCGAGGGCATCCTCGACCCGGATACGCCGGGCGAGCAGATCGTCCCGGCGGGGTCGCGCGCCTTCCGTTGCCTGGCGATGCCGGAAGACATCGGGTTGGACCAGGACGACAACGACAACGAGGTGATTGAGGAATGCCCCTGGTTCGGGTTTGAGGACCTGCCGCCAGAAGCTATCAGGGAGTTCGGCGGCTTCGAGGGGATCACCCTGAACTATCCCATCGTCCTGCCGCTGGATGGCGCGCCGCCGACCCCGACTGATACGCCGGTCGCCGGCGTCTTCATCCCCATCGCGACCAACACGCCGCGCCCGACGAACACCCTGGTCCCAGCGACGAACACGCCGGTCTTCAGCACCAACACCTTCACGCCGGTCCCGCCGACTGCGACAGCGACGGGCACGCTGCCCACCAGCACCGCCACCAATACGTTGGCGCCACCCACCAGCACGCCGACACAGACCGCGACCAGCACGTTCGCGCCGCCCACCAGCACGCCGACGCACACCGCGACCAGCACGTTCGCGCCACCCACGAGCACGGCGACACATACCGCGACCAGCACGTTCGCGCCGCCCACCAGCACGCCGACCAACACACCGGTCCCGCCCAGCCCAACGCCCACTAATACGCCGCCGGCAGGCTGTCTGCCCGCGATCCCCAACCCGGTGGCAACGGTAGCAGAGCTGATCTGCTCGATTGAGCTGGCAAACGACGAAATCAACTATCCCGGTCAGGACATCATCAACCTGACCAGCGACACGATCTTCTCGTTCACGGCGGTGTATGGAAGCGGCAGCGCCCTGCCGGCGATCACCAGCAACATCGTCATCGTCGGGAATTCGTCCACGCTGACGCGCGTCCCGCTCTCCCCCGCAATGCGCTATTTCACCGTCGCGGCGAGCGGCACGCTGGAACTGCAGGTGCTGAATGTGAATATGGGCATTTCCAGCAGCCCCGGCGGCGCGATCATCAGCGCCGGGGCACTGATCATCAAAGACAGTCACTTCGCCTTCAACCATGCCGTCGCGCCCGAAGGCAACGGAGGAGCCATCCATCAGAAGAGCGGCTCGCTGGCGATCTATGACAGCACTTTCCTATCGAACACCGCCGACAACTTAGGCGGCGCGATCTACGTACAGGATGCGACGTTCGTCATGGATGTGATTGACGGCACGACGCTGGTCCAGGACAACACCGCCGGTGAAAATGGCGGCGGCATCCATATCGCCGGATCGAGCGTCACCTACAGCATCACCAGTACGAATATTGACGACAATCATGCGGAGTTGGGCGGCGGCATCTACGACGGGGCGGTGTCTGGAAGCGGCACGCTGAATATGGTGCGAGTGATCAACAATGACGCCCTGAATGGCGGCGGCATTTACACGACGCACCCCATGACGATCACCCATTCGACGGTCGATTCAAACCTTGCGGCGGGCGGATACGGCGGCATCTACTCCTGCACGACCGGCACGCTCATCCAGTACAGCACGGTTTCGCGCAACAGCGCCGAATTCTTCGGCGGCATCTATGGCTGCGACGCCGACAACATGACTCTGCTGAACAGCACCGTTGGAGCAAATTTCGGCGCAGGCATTCGTCATGAAGGTGCGCTCAACATCTCGTTCAGCACCATCGCCTACAACTCTGGCGTGGGACTCTCGCTCGCCGGTTCGACCAGCATCCGCAATTCTATCGTCGCCGGGAACTCCGGCAGCGACTGCAACGGGGCGATGAACGCATCCGGAGTCAATTACTCGGACGATGCCTCCTGCGTCAGCTTGAGCGTCGTCACCACCGCCCAGCTTGATCTG
>JAEURA010000300.1 GCA_016789005.1 Anaerolineae bacterium | reverse complement strand
ACCGCGCCCTTTACGCCGCGCTGGCGATCTTCAAGGAGGACGAGCCGACCCCGCGCTGCGCCGTTCGGCGGCTCTGGCAGTCGCTGGGCAGCCTGGATGCTGTCGGCGTCGACGATCTGCTGGTCGATCTGGCGGCGCGGGCGCTGCTGGAGATCGACGACGAGGACGGGACCTCCGGCGCGATCATCCTGCATGACCTGCTGCGTGAATTCATCCGCGCCGAGCTGCCCGACGCGGCGGCAGCGCACCAGGCGCTGCTCGACGCCTACAGTGGATGGGGCGGCTGGCATACTGTGCCCGACGATGGCTATCTGTACGCTCACCTGATCTACCACCTGAGCGGGGCGGGCGCGACCGAGGCGATCCACGCGCTGTTCCTGGATGACCGCTGGCTCAACGCCCGTGTCGCTGCCGATGGCTATCTGTACGATGGCTACGTCACCGACCTGGAGACCGCCTGGTTCGAGATCGCCGAGCCGGCGGCGCTCCGGCAGATCGAGGCGGGCGAGGAGCGTTTCAGCGCCTACGTCGATCTGGCGCGGCTGGCATTGATTCGCACCACCATCAACAGCCTGGCGTCGAATCATGTGCTGGGGCTGGTGGCGCGCGCTGTCGAGATCGCGCTTGAGGGGTGGACGCCTGACCGCGCGCTGAGCATCGCCAAACACGTCTCCAGCCCGATCAGCCGGGCGCACTGGTACGCCCGCCTGCTGAAGACCGACCGCCTGACGCCCGATCAGCGTGGGACGGCGCTGCATCGCGGGCTGGGTGCAGCCTATAACATCTATGAGCCGCAGTACCGGGCGGCGCGGCTGGCGGCGCTGGCAGGTTTTCTGGAAGGGCAGGAGCGGGAGCCCGTCGTACACGACATGACGGCGGCGCTGGATGACGTGAGCGAGTCGCGGGCGGCGACCTTCGCCGGTGTCATCGCTGTTCTGGACGAAGCCGAAGGGCGGACGGCGGTGCTGGATCGGGCGCTGCGCGAGGCGATGGGCATTCACCATGACAAGTCGCTCGCTGAATCGCTGATCAGCCTGGCGCCGCTCCTGGACGCCGATCAACTGCTGCGGGTTCTGAACACCCTCAGCCGTATCACCAACGAGCGCTATGCGGTGCGTCTGCTGGAAAGCCTGGTTTCGCTCCTGCCGGAGCCGCTGCTGGATGCAGCGCTGGAGAAGACCGAGGCGCTGCGCTATCCTGCCTTCCGCACGCGCGCTTACGCCGCCCTGGCGCGCCGCCTTGGGGCGGATGACCCGCGCCGCCGCCTGTGTGTCGAACGGGCGCGCGACGGGCTTGAAGCCGAAATGGATTGGTGGGTCGCCGTTTCCGCCGCCGCCGCTTTCTCTACCATCACGGAGGGGAGTGAGCGCGAGCGCGTGTTGGAACAGGCGATGGCGACGGCGGAATCCCTGCCCAATGCTCGTTCACGGGCGCGGGCGTTCGTCATGCTGGCGGAGGCGCTGCGCCCGACCGACAGCTATTGGGTCAGCCTGTGCGTCGCCCAGGCGAAGCGGCTGTTCATCGAAGATGACACCTTCGCCGAACTGCTGACCGCACTCGCCGGAAAAGTCACCGCTGCCGATCTGCGCCACCTCGCCGTGATCAGCGCCGCGTCGATCCAGGATCGGCGGGCGCGCGCCGATGTCTATGAAGCCTTCACCCCATTCCTGAGCCGCGAACTGCTGGCGGAACTGCTTTCGCAGGCGTATGGTGTCCACGACGAGCGGGCGCAGGTCGAAGCGGTCGCTACCCTGGCGCGGTCGCTCCCGGTCGAAGCCCAGGAAGAGGTCTTCGCCAGGGCGCTGGACGCCGCCGAGACGATTCGCGATCCGCGTGTGCGGTCGCGTGCGGTCGCCCCCTTCGCCTCGTCCGCGCCAGAATCGCTGCTGCCTCGCGTTGTCGGCATCGCGCTGGACGAGATGGACTCGGCGGCGGGGTTGAAGATCGTCATGGGTTTGGCGGAGCGCCTGAATGACGCGCTGCTGCCTTCGGCGCTCGACATCGCCCGCCGAATCAGCGATCCGGGCAGCAGCGTCGAAGCGCTGACCCTCCTCAGCCCCTTTCTTGCCGCCGACGAGCAGCGTGAGGTGCGCCGGCGCGCTGAAGCGGGCGGCGAACGCACCCGCCGGGGCATGGTCTACCTGGCGCTGGCGGCAGCCCGCGCGGCGGCATCTGAAGCGGAGCGCAGCGCTCACGCCGCCGAGGCGCTGGCGCAGGCACACGGCATCCACTCGCCGGTGCTGCGCGGTTGGGCGCTGGTCGATATCGCCCGCGTTCAGCGAAATCCTGAGGTCGATGCGGCGATCACCGCGCTCTACGAAGAAAGCCTGACGATACGCTATGAATGGTCGCGGGCGTCGGCGCTGGCGGCGCTCAGCGCGCTGCTGACTCCGGCGCAGCGGGCGCGGGCGCTTCCGGTCATCCATGCGATGAGCGATCCCTGGGCGCGCGCCTGGGCGCTGGCGGCATTCAGCAACCTGCCGGACAGCGGCGCGGAACAGGTGGCGGAGTTCCGCCGCTTCATCGTCAACTATGTACGTCTGCGCACCGATGTGAAGCGCGAATCGAAGCTGCAGTTCCTGGCGGCGCGGCTGATCTACCGCGCGCCGACCTTCGACCGCGAGACCCTGGCGGCGCTGACGCGGGTGGTCATCGACGTGTGCTGGGCGTGGCGCTGGCTGTGACCCCCGGCTAGACCCGTCTGCCGCGCATGATCACGCTTTCGGCAAGCCCGATCCCTGCCAGCGTCGAAAGCAGCGACGTGCCGCCGGAGCTGATAAAAGGCAGAGTCAGCCCGGTCACCGGCATCAGGCTGAGGTTCATGCCGATCGACACCGCCGTCTGAAAGAAGAGGAAAGCTGCCACGCCGTAACAGATCAGACTGCCGAAGGGATCGGGCGCGATTCTCGCCCCGCGCAGCACCCGCAGGATGACGATGCCGATCAGGATCATCACCGCCGTCGCGCCGACGAAACCGAATTCCTCGGCGATGACGCTGAAGATGAAATCGGTATGGCGCACCCGCAGAAAGCGCCCAACGTTCTGCGGACCCTGGGCATAGCCTTTGCCCAGCAGCCCGCCCGAGCCGATGCTGATATTCGCCTGAAGGATGTTGTAGTAGGCGTCGGGGTCCGCCTGGGGGAAGACGAACGAGACGATGCGCTGCTGTTGATAGACCTCCATGCGCGTCCAGACGAACGGCAGCGCCAGGACGAAGGCGAAGCCGAAGATGGCGATGTGGCGAAGCTTCAGCCCGCTCGCCCACATCATGATCAGCCACATGACGGCGAACACCGCCGTGATCCCCAGGTCCGGTTGAATGAAGATCAACCCGGCAGGGACGCCGATGTGCAGCGCCGCGCGCGCCAGCGTGCGCAGATCGCCGATCTTTTCATAATTGCGCGCCAGAAACTGAGCGAGCGTGACCACGATCAGCAGCTTGGCGATCTCCGAAGGCTGAATCGGGATTCCGATGTTCAGCCAGCCGCGCGTCAATCCGCCGTCGCCTTCCACGCCGAAGAAGAAGACCAGCACCAGCAGCATGACCATCAAGCCGTACAGCCAGGGCGTGATGCCGCCGAGCAGGCGATAATCAAGCGCCGCCAAGCCGAACATCACCAGGAAGCTGAGGATGGCATAGCGAATCTGATTGGGGACGCGGTTGATCAGCTCGGGGTCGATGGCTCCAAGCGTCGCCGAGCGAATCATCAGCACGCCGAACACGGTGAGACCGATTGCCAGCAGGACCAGCAGCCAGTCGAAATTTCGCCAGATGTTACCAGCACGGGACATGGGTCAATCCACTAATACCAATACGAAGCCGCTGAACGATAAACCAGGAGCGCGGACAGGTGAGTCAGAGGGTCACGCCGGGGCTGTGCGCCGCAGCGTCAGGTGGTCTTTGATGAGTCAGGCGCAGAATCGGGGGGCAGGTCATCGTTTTCGTCGACGGCGGGGGCGGGCGATTCGACCGGTTTCACGAACGGGACCTCCGCTACCAGCAGGTTCAGGCGGTCACGGCTCTGCAAACCGATGTCGACGTTGTGATCATCGATGGTCACGTACTTGGCGATCACCGCCAGAATCTCGCGTTTCATCTCTTCCATGCGCTCTGGGGGCAGGTTGATGCGATCATGGATGAGGACGAACTGGAGCCGCTCCTTGGCGAGATTGCCGGTGCCCTTGGCGCTGCGTCCCAGTAAACGCGACAGGAAATCCTGCATCATCGACCCCTTTGTTACTGTCTCCCGCCAAACAACCGACCGAGACGCCTCAGGAATCCGCCTTCATCCTGGGCAGATTTCATCGGCACGTCTTCACCCGTCAGGCGGCGGGCGATCTCTTTGTAAGCCGCGCCCGCTCTGGAATTTTCCATCATCGTAACCGGTTCGCCGCTGTTGGACGATGGGACGACGTTCTCATCTTCCGGGACGATGCCGATCAGCTTGATCGACAGCAGATCGACGACATCCTCCGGCGACATCATGTCGCCCCGGCGCACCATATCGATCTTGAGCCGGTTCAGGATCAGCCGGGGATTGGGTTTTTTCTCCGCCTCCAGCAGCCCGATGATGCGGTCGGCGTCGCGCACCGCACTGACTTCGGGGTTGGTCACCACCAGCACGTCGTCCGCCGGGGCGACGGCATTGCGGAAGCCGCGTTCGATGCCGGCGGGCGAGTCGATCAGCATGTAGTCGAACTCCTGGCGCAGTTGATCGGTGATCTGCACCATGTCGGCAGGGCTGACGGCGGTCTTGTCGCGCGATTGGGCAGCCGGGATCAGGAACAGGTCGGTGAACTGCTTGTGACGGATCATCGCCTGTCGCAGCTTGGCGCGTCCCTCCACCAGATCGACCAGGTCATAGACGATGCGGCTCTCCATGCCCAGGACGATGTCCAGGTTGCGCAGCCCGATGTCGGCGTCGATCATGACTACTTTTTTGCCCAACTGCGCCAGCGCGACGCCGAGATTCGCCGTGGTGGTCGTCTTGCCCACCCCGCCTTTGCCCGACGTGATCGTGATGACCTTCCCCCCCATGATGTCTCCGTTACTTCCAGGCTTCGACAATGATCTGCCGGCTGCGGATGAGCGCGATTTCTGGGCGCGGCTTATGGCGCTTATCCGCGGGCGCGACGGTGATGAAACCGGCGATGCGCAGTTGGGTCGGCATCATATCCAGCGCGCACACGACAGCCGATTCGTCGCCGTTCGCGCCCGCGTGGACGATCCCCCTCAGCCGACCCCAGATGATGATGTCCCCTCCGGCGATGATTTCCGCCCCTGGGTTGACATCGCCGAAGACGACGACATGTCCATGACTGCGGACGGTGCGCCCACCCCGCAGGGTCTTGCGGATCATCACGCCGACCGAACCATCTTCTTCAGACGACTGCTCCGGCTCGGCGGCGGCGGCGGGCGGCGGCGTGGTCAGGTTGCCGCGCACGTCCAGAGAGGCAGCGGCATCGAGCGTCGTCTTGCTCTCCGTCAGCACGTTGATCAGCGTCAGCCCGCGCCGGTCGAGCATCGCCTTGATCGATCCCAGTTCGTGGCGGGTGACGGGGCGCGCGCCGACATCCAGCGTGATGCGTGCGCCGGCGAAAAAGGTGCTCTGTCCGTCGATGCGCTCGGCAAGATCGTCGACGAGCGCCTGCCATTCCTCGACTTCTTCCAGGGTGACGAGCAGTCCGTCGCGAAAACCTTTGATGCCTATGGCTTGATCGTGCATTGCGTAAGTTCCGAGTTGGGTGTGGCGTAGGGCGCCATCTGCGTTTCAGGGTTGTCCAAAGTTAATCGTATCTGCAAATGCCTTTTGGCGCTAGACCACCCCGGCAATGCGCAGCGCCATCAGGATCGGCAGGAGGGCGAACGCCGCTGCCGCGCCCAGTTCTGCCCGGCGCGCCGGCGCATCCGTCGAACGGCGCAGCCAGGCGCTGAAGGTGTACACGGCGTAGGTCATCCAGTAGACCTGAATGACCAGCAGCGGCAGCAGCAGGACCGGCGCGTCGAAGCCGAAATAGATCAAGCCGAAGACCAGGTACGTGCTGTAGGCGGTCATGGTCATCACACCGACCGGCGGATGCCAGCGCGACAGCCGCGCCAGACCGAGGATGCCGAGGATCAGCCCGAAAGGCGTGAACTGCCCGATGATCAGTTCGATCAGCTTGAGCCAGCGCTGCGGTTCTCGCCAGGCGTCGGCGATCATGAACGGGATGTGCGTGATGATCTGCGGGGTCTGCTCGGCGGGGAAGGACCACCAGTCCGGCGAGATGTAGGTGACGACGATGCCGCGCACGCCGATCCCGATCAGCGCCGCCAGCGCGCCCCAGAACCAGAGGGGCAGGCGCGCCCGCGTCAGGAACAGGTTCAGCGCGACCGCCGGGGCGAAGAGGATGAACAGCGGATCGTTGGCGACGCCCACCGCCAGCAGCAGCAGCACTCCGAAGGTGTGCTGAAAGCCGAGCTGCGCGGGCTGCACTTCGTCCGGGCGGACGTTGCTCGCCAGCGCTCCCTCGGTCAGCAGATAGATCATCCAGACCGCCAGGACGGTGGTCACCCGCAGGCTGCGCGGCGCGCCGACGACCGTGAGGAAGATCATGGCGAACACGGCGAAGGCGACCGCCAGCGCTGTCGCTGGGCGGCGTCCCAGCGCCAGAAGCGCCCCCGCCGCCGCTCCTGCCGCTGCAAAAGTCGCCGCGACCGCCGGCGCTTCGAGCGACTGCGCGCCGCCCGTTTGAATCCAGAAAGCGGGGCTGAACGCCAGTGCCAGCCCGCCGACCAGCGCCAGCGCCGCGCCCATCGGTCTCAGTGCCATGCCCATTCCAACGACGGCGACCGCCATGCCCGACGCTCGGATGACCGGGGTGCTGCCCAGCCCGATGAAGGCTGTCCAGGCGATCCCTCCGGCGATGAGCGCGGGCAGCCAGCGCTCCAACTGCCTCCAGTTGAGTTTCACCGCATCCGCCATCCTCGCCTGATTTGCCTCGTCCACTGAGCCGACACGCGCTCGCACCTCATCCGCTGACCGCGAGTTCCTGCACGCCGCGTTCGTTGCGCAGCCGGAAGTAGGCTTCCAGCGTTTCGACCACGACCGGCAGCGCCACCGCCGAACCTTCACCGCCGTTGTAGACGAAGGCAATCGCCAGGACCTCCGGGTTCTCATAGGGCGCGTACCCCGTGAACCAGGCGTGCGCGGGCCAGTTGCCGGGGCGACACAACCCCAGCGGGCGCGCCACTTCATCACAGTATTCCGCCGTCCCGGTCTTGCCGGCGACCGTCACATAGGGCAGGTTCGCCGTCTGCGCGGTGCCGTTGGTGACGGTGAAGCGCATCCCCTGTTCCAGGATACTGATATTTTCGCGGGTGATGAACGGTGGTTTGTAATCCGGGTCAAAGCGCAGCTCGCTGCAAAAACCGTCGTCGAACCCGTAGTCTTCCGGTACGTAGACGGTGTAGGCGCGCCACGCTTCGATGAACTGATCCGGGTTGACATCGACCTGCCCGGTGTAGGCGGTCGGATCACAGCGGGTCGGGCTGAAGAAGCCGCTGTCCTCTTCACAGCGGCAGGCGAGGCTGTCCTCGCCGCGCATGATCATGTCTTCCAGATAAAGCAGGCGGATCGGCTCCGTCTCTGGTATCGAGTCGATGTTGATGTTGCGCAGAACGACCGGTTCAAAGCCGCTCACCAGGTTGTCTTCCGCGTCGAGCACATCGCGCACCAGCGTGGGCTGGTAGAGCGTGCCGCCGTTGGCGATGGCTCCGACGGCGCTGACCAGCTGGAGCGGTGTGACGTTGACGTATCCCTGACCAAATGCCGCGTTGTAGGTATCGCCGGTTGCCCAATTTTCGCCCAGGTTGCGCCGCTTCCAGTCGGCGTCGGGCATGCGCCCGGCGTTCTCGAAAGGGAGTTCGATGCCGAGTTTGGAGCCGATGCCGAAGGCGGTGGCATAGCGGAAGAGATCGGTGATGCCCAGCCCACCCTCGCGCAGCACCGCCGAAGAGACTTCTGGGTTGCCGCCGCCGACTTGGTAGAAATACACGTCACAGCTCTGGGCGATAGCGCCGATCAGATCGAGGTTGCCATGCCCGGCGCGGTTCCAGCAGACGAAGCGCTGCGCCGCCGCCGTGTCGTTCGGTGCGTAGCGGTTGGGCAGGAGCAGATCGCCGGGGTCATTCAGGAAGGATCGCGGGTCGATTACATCTTCCTGAAGCACGCCCGCCGCCGTGATCAGCTTCCAGATCGAACCGGGCGGGTAGAGCGACTGGGTGACGTGATTGACCAGCGGCTTGAGCGGGTCAGACGCCACATCGAGGTAATAGTCCACGTCGATGGCGCGGGCGAAGCGGCTGTTGTCATAGCTGGGATAGCTGACCATCGTCAGAATCTCGCCGGTCTGTGGGTTCAGCACCACCACGACGCCAGTCTGGCTGACGATGCGCCCTGCAGCGGCATTGACCAGATCGATGCGTTTCTTCAGCGCTTCCTCGGCGGCGGTTTGCAGCGCGGTGTCGATAGTGAGCTGCAAGCTCAACCCGGAAGCCGGGTCGGTGGAGACCAGCGGATCGCCGATCTGCTCGCCGGCGACGTCGATCTCTCGGACGATACGCCCCGGTTCACCGGCGAGCGTATCCTCGAAATAGGCTTCCATGCCGGCGTAGCCGATGCGGTCGAAGGCGGGGTCATAGCCCTGCTCGATCAGCTCCAGCTCGCGTTCCGCCGGGATACGCCCCATGTAGCCGATGATCTGAGCGGTCAGCTGTCCGGTCGGGTACTGACGCACCGACGCCACATCGACATCGACGCCGGGCAGGGTGTAGCTTTCCTCAAGAATCTGCTGGGCGACCCGCTGTTCCACGTCGTAGGCGATGACTACCGGGCGGAAGGGCGCGATACCTTCGCCTTCCAGCACCAGCTCTTCGATACTGCGCACCTGCTGACCCGATGTCCGGGCGATTGCTGCCGTCGGCGGGACACCGGTCAGTGCCGAAAGCCGATTGAAGATGCGCAGCGCCTCTTCCTCATCGACCGGAAGTTCGGCGGGGATGACCCGGACGTTGAACGCCGGTACGTTGATCGCCAGCGGGACCCCGGTGCGGTCACGGATCGTCCCACGCGGCGCAGCGACCGGCAGGCTGTTCAGCCGGTTTCCGTCTGCTGCTGCCTGCCACTGATCGGTCTCGACGATCATGAACTGATACATGCGGATGGCGAACAGCGCGAAGACGGCGACCAGGATGCCGTAGAAGAACATCAGACGCCAGCCGGTGAAAGGCGCATTTTCCTGCATGGGGGGTTCTCTAAACTCTCACTGCGGATGGGTTGTCGCCGCCAGAACTCCGCTGAAGGCGGCGCGTCAGCCAGTAAAGCGGAGCCATGAGGACGAGGTTATAGACGACCGTTGGCAGGACGATATTCAGCAGCGCGCCCAGGATCGGCATGCGGTAGCCGGTGAAGGAGAGGATCAGGACATAGATCGTCTTATGGACCAGCGTGCCGAACACGATCAAGCCGAGCATCGAGATCAGCCCGATGCGGTACACCTGAGACCGCAGCCAGGCGACGGCGAAGACCGTCAGCACCAGCCCGACGACTGTCGCCCCGGTCGGCGCGGCGGACAGCAGATCGGCAAAGATGCCGCCGACGAACGCCCAGACGAGAGTCTGATCGAGCCGCCCGTGAATCGACCAGGCGAGCACGATCAGGAAGACCAGGTCCGGTTCGCCGTTGAAGACGCGAAACAGCAGCGGGATCAGCGTCGTTTGCAGAATCGCCGCCAGCGCCATGATGGGCAGGCTCAGGGTCACTGCCAAGGGATTATTCCTCGAATGCGCCGAGATCGACCGGCTGAAAGTCGGTGATCACCAGCACGAATTCCAGTGTATCGAGCGAGACCAGGCTGCGTACCTGGGCGATCTGGTACAGCCCGGAGGGCGCAAGCCGGACGTTGGTGACCTGACCAATGACCAGATCGGGCGGGAAATTGCCGCCCAGCCCGGAAGTGATGACCAATTCGCCATCGCGCACCTGCGAATCCAGCGGGATGAATTCCATCAGCAGCGCGCCGGAAGTCTGACCGACCACCGCGCCCTCGTCGCGCGTGTTTTGCAGCCGTGCACTGACCGAGCTGCTGGGATCGCTGATCAGCAGCACCCGCGCGGCGTTGGCGCTCACCTGAATCACCCGCCCGACCAGCCCCTGACCTGTGACGACGGGCATGGCGGCGGCGATGCCGTCGCGCGTCCCACGATTGATGATGATGGTGCGCAGCAGAGCGGTCTGATCGTTGCCGATCACGTCGGCGGTGACGAATTCCTGACTGCGGGCGCTCTGGACATAATCGAGCAGGCTGGTCAGACGGTCATAGTCGCTGGCTTTCTCGCGCAGTCCCACCAATTCTTCCTGGTAGAGGGCGAGCGCGGTCTCCAGATCGGCGATGCGCTGCTGAAGCGCCTGCATGTCGTTGAACCGGGTGATGTTGTCGTTCAGCGCTCGCCCCAGGCGGGCGAAGAAGCCGGAGACCGTCTCCAGCGGCGCGGAAGCGATGCCCTCAAAGGGGCTGAGCAGACCCGCCGCGCTGGCGACGATCAACCCGCCGGCGACCAGCAGCGACAGGATCAGGAATCCGGTTCGGCTGGTGCGCAGTCCTCGGCGTTCGCTCCCTTGCAGCATCCGTTTTTATCCGTGCCGCGTGCTGCCGCGTTCCAGCCCGACCAGAAGCCGGCGCAGATTGTTGTAATCTTCCAGAACGCGCCCGGCTCCGCGCGCCACGCAGGTCATGGCATCATCCGCCACCCAGGAGCGGATGTTCACCTCTTCCTGCACCCGCTGCGCCAGCGCCCGCAGCTGCCCGCCGCCGCCCGCCAGACAGATGCCGCTCTCCATGAGATCGCCGACGAGTTCGGGCGGCGTGTCGTCGAGCGCGTCCTTGATGGTGTCGATGATGATGTTGACCGACCCGGAGATCGCCTCGCGCACTTCAATCGAGCTGATCTCCACCGTCGCCGGCAGACCGGTGACCAGATGTCGCCCCTTGACGCTTTCGATCTTCTCCTGCGGCAGGGGGTACGCCGAACCGATGGCGATCTTGATGCGTTCGGCGGTTGGCTCGCCGATCAGCAGATTGTGCTTGGTGCGCATGTACTGCACGACATCCTCGTCCATTTCATCGCCGGCGACTCGTATGGATCGGCTGATCACGATGCCGCCGAGCGAGAAGATGGCGACCTCGGTCGTGCCGCCGCCGATATCGACGATCATGCTGCCGCGCGTTTCCTGCACCGGCAGCCCCGCTCCAATCGCCGCTGCGACCGGTTCCTCGATCAGAAAGACCTCGCGCGCGCCGGCGCTGACTGCCGCATCGTAGACCGCGCGTTTTTCGACCTCGGTGACGCCGCTGGGGATGCCGACCACGACACGCGGGCGCGGGATTGGCACCCAGCTCTGCTCGTGCGCCTTGTGAATGAGATGGCTCAGCATCGCCTCGGTGATCTCGAATTCGCTGATCACCCCATCCCGAATCGGACGGACGATCTGAATGTCCTTCGGATTCTTGCTCCACATTTCTTTCGCCCGCGCGCCGACCTCGATCGGGCGGCGGGTTTTCTTCTCAATCGCGACGAAGGAGGGTTCGTTGATGACGATGCCTTTGCCGCGCACGCTGACCAGCGTGTTCGCCGTTCCAAGATCGATGCCGACGTCTAGGGAGAATAAGCCAAAGAAGTAATCCAGCGGTCCTAACACATCGTTCTCCTGACGGCATGAACCCACGCGGGATTATAGCACGTTTTACAAGCCTTCTACGCTTCGCCGGGTACGGCGATGTCCGATCCGGGTGTTATTCGCTTGTGGGGGTGGGCGATCATCCTGGTCGATGCGCCGCCGGAGAATTCTATTCTTCGGCGGCCCCCAAAGGCGCATGAAACCGACTGAAAGTCAGGGCAAACGCATCAAAATCGATGAATGGGTCAGAGCGTATCTGATAATTCATCAACGCTCTCGTAGGGGCGGCTCGCGAGCCGCCCGCGCTGCCTGAAAGATCGTCATGGTTACGGCGGGCGCGTCGCGACGCGCCCTTACCAAGGGCAATTATCAGACTGGCTCTCAGAAAAGGTTACAAGGTATCGTAGGGACGCGCTTCTGCGCCTCCGATACGGCGGACAGCCAGAAGGCTGCCCCTATAGGACTGCGTTTACCCATCATGACCTGATTGAAAATTCGATGTGTTTGCCCTGACCGTCCGATCCCTGCGGTTGGCGCATTCTGCTGCGCAGGACTATACTAAGCGTTTCCCAGAGTTCGGGAATCCTAACCGCTGTACCAGCATCCCTGATGATGAGCTTGATCCAGACGCTGCGGCGTAACCTCCGCGAACAACGGCTTATTGCAATTGGCGAGTCCATCCTGGTGGGTGTGAGCGGCGGCGTCGATTCGCTGGCGCTTATGCATGCCCTGGCGGGACTGCGCAGCGCGCTGCACATGACTCTTTTCGTCGCCACCCTCGACCATCAGTTGCGCGGCGCATCCGGCGATGACGATGCCCGCTTTGTCGAGGCGACCGCCCGCGAATGGGGAGTCCCCTGCGAGCGCGGCAGCATCGACGTGCGCGCGCTGGCGGCGGAGCGGGGGATCGGCATCGAGCAGGCGGCGCGCCTTGCTCGCTACACCTTCCTCGCCTCGGTGGCAAACGGCTTGGGCATCGCTAAAGTCGCCGTCGCCCATCACGCCGAGGATCAGGCAGAGACCGTGCTGCTGCATCTGGTGCGCGGCGCGGGCTTGAACGGGTTGGCGGGCATGCGCTGGATTTCGCCACTGCCGACCGCTCCCGACCTCCAGCTCATTCGTCCCTTGCTCAATATCCGCCGGGGCGAAATCGAAGACTACGCCCGCCAGTTTGAACTGACGCCCCGTCACGACGCCACCAACGCCGATACCACCTATTCTCGCAACCGCCTGCGCGCCGAGGCGATACCTTTGCTGCGCACCATCAACGCCGATGTCGATGCTGCGCTGGTCCGCCTTGCCGACAATGCCGCCAGCGACGAGAGCTATCTGGAGGCGGCGCTGCGCTCCGCCTCTGCCGGATGGACGACCTTTCTGGATGAACGAGTCGTCCTGAAACGCGCCGAGTTCCTGGCGCTGCATTCAGCGCTTCAGCGGCGGCTGATCCTGCGCGCTGCTCATCATATTCTCATGAGCGCCGACGATCTGGTGGTGATGGTCGCACATGAGCGTGTCCTGGCGGCAGTTGCGCTCGCCGAATCGGGCGAGGTCGGCGCGGTCGCCGAACTGGGGCGGGGGCTGCGCCTGCGTATCGATTACGACCGGCTGTTCGTCGAGTTTGAGGGTGAGCCGGCAGCCGACTCGGTCGATACGGCGCTGACCACCCCGGAGACTGAACTGCTGCTCGCACCGCCGGCATCCGTCGAACTTCAGGGCTGGCGGCTTCAGGTGGAACGCTGGACGCCGGACCCCAGCGCGGCGCGGGGCGAAGGCATCGCGCTGGCGGCTCCTCATGCGGCGACCGTGCGGCTGCGCACCCGCCGCCCTGGCGACACGCTGCGTGTCGCGCTGGGGGAAGGGCAGATCGGCACGCAGTCCCTGAGCAAGTGGATGATTAACGTCAAGATTCCGGCAGCGCTGCGCGATCAGATACCGCTGCTGCTGGTCGATGATCAGGTTGCCGCCGTGCTGTGGAAGGGGATTATCCTCGGCGCCGACTACACCCTGGGCGGCAGAGACCACGCCGGCGAAATACTCCACCTCATGCTGACGCCGACGGCGACGGAAATCACTTAATGGAATACCGAAAACGAACAAGTAGGATTGAAGCAGACGGAAGCGCAGAAGCGCGCCCCTACACCCCCGGGGTGTAGGGATGGCATTCTCGCCGTCCCCATATGCAGCAAGATAAGGAAAAGGGGGTATTCTGGAAGCTTCTCACAGCCAAACCAGAAAGCCCTCTTTTCATGACAACCATATCAGAATTCAGTGAAACACTCCACCACCTGTTGACGACAACAGCGGATGAACTGGCAAAAAAACAGGATTTATCCAGCGGCAGCGCGAAGTGACGGGAGCGGGGTTCGCACAAGCGCTGGTGTTGGGAGGACTGGCACAGCCGGAAGCGACGCGCAAACAAGTGCATCATCAGGCGATACAGGCAGGGTTACGGGTGAGTGTGCAAGGGCTAGACCAGCGCTTTACAGAACGGGCAGGGGTGTTCATGAGGGAACTGCTGGAAGCGACGCTGAAGGAGCTGGTGCAGGGGGAAGGAAAAGCGGTGGTGCTGCCGCAATTCAATGGGGTGTACATCACCGACTGTACCCGCCTGGTCTGGGGAGAGGCAGGGATGAAGCTGGGGGTGCGCTGGGAAATCCAGCGGGGACACCTGCACGGGTGTCTGATGGACATCCAGCAAAATGACCAAAAAGCGGATGTGGTGGAAGGGGAAATGCCGCGCGGTGCACTGCATCTGGGCGACTTGGGTTTCTTCAAGCTGAAACGCTTTCAGGCGTGGAACGACGAGGGCGTGTTTTGGCTGACCCGCTACAAGGTCGGTACCCGCCTGTACAGCCTTGATGGACCATTGCTCGATTTGAAAACCCTCTTGAGCGGCAGTGAGACCGTGAGGATGCCGGTGCGGGTCGGCAGTGGACGCAACGCTTTTGTTGCCCACCTGCTCGCGTCACCGCTGCCTGAAGCTGCGCTCAGCAAGCGACTTGCCCGCCTGAAGGAACAAGCACGCCTCGACCAACGCTCGACCTCGCAACGCCAACTGGAACTCGCCGCTTGGACGCTCTACCTGACCAACATCCCTGATTTGTCCTTTGACCAAGCCCACATCTTGGCGCGCACCCGTTGGCAAATTGAACTCCTCTTCAAGCTCTGGAAGTCACACGCGCAGGTCTTGCGCTCTCGCTCGGCTGACCCTCTACGGCAGCGCTGTGAAGGACTTGCCAAGCTCATTGGCGTCATCCTTGCCCATTGGACGCTGCTGGTCGCCGATTGGCAGCATGACCGCCTCGGTGCCCTTGACGCGCTCCGCATCTTGAGAACTCATGTCCCTGTCTTGCAACGGGCTTTCACCTATGCCTCTCTGTTCGCTGATTTCTTCCAGTGGTTGCGCCTTGACCTCGCCTATGCTCCCCGCCGAGCCAAGCGCCGTAAAACTCCTTTAGCCTTCCAATTTTGGTGTGTTTTTGAGGACTCCTATGCTTAACTTG
>JAEURA010000224.1 GCA_016789005.1 Anaerolineae bacterium | reverse complement strand
TGGACCTGAAAACCTAAGCCCTCCAAACGCTCTAGCCAGACTCGCAGTGCTCCCGTATTACCGGTTTCTGACAGTGGATACACCCTTCAGTCTACTCATTTTCATTCTCTGTGGTGTATCTTTTTTCATGTTAAGCTCTAGGACTCATCCTTCTGGCTGCCTCCGCTGTTTAGCCCCACCAGCCGCCCGATCAGGATGGCGATGTACAGCACGCCAACCGCACCTTCCAGGGCGGCGAATGCCTGCGCCCAGGAGGTGACGGGCAGGATGTCGCCGTACCCCATCGTCGTCAGGGTGACGAAGCTGTAATAGACAAATTTCTGCCAGTACAACGCAGTATCCGGCGCGTAAGCGATCATGAAAGCCGGCGCGTCCTGGGTCGCCCGTGTGATAGTCTCGATGCACATGTATGCCGGGGCAAAGGCATACCCAAGGAGGATATAAACCGTGATCGCGGCGTAGATGACGGCGTTGGACATGCGGCGAACTTCCACGAACACGAATTCCAGCAGCGCGTAGATGATGATGGCGTCGAAGACGATGAACCCGCCGAACAGCAAAACCGTCAACACGGGGTCCGGGGTGCGGGTCTGCGCCTCCACGAGATAGAGCACGCCCAGGACAGTCTGCCAGACTGCGGCGATCACGCCCAGCCAGACCCATTTCCGGTTGACGGCGACGAAGGCGACCCCCGCTCCGAAGAAAGCGCAGAAGAGCACCAGGTAGACGACAGCCGGGACGAAACCCGTCTCGGACATCGGGTAAATGAGCGTCACCAGCGCGGCGCCAACGAAGAGATAGCGTACCCGCGCCTGTACACGCTGCATGGACGTGACTGCACCCGCGGGGCTTGTCAGAGATTGGCGGAAGTTCATCAGGATTGCCTGTAGTTCTGTTCCAGAGCGCGCCGTTACGCCGGGTAGTGATCAAATTCGCGGAGGACGCGCCGGGCGATGACCATTCGCTGAATCTCGCTGGTCCCCTCGCCGATGGTCATCAAACGTTGATCCCGATAGATCCGTTCGACCGGATATTCTCGACTGTAGCCATAGCTGCCGTGAATCTGGATGGCGTTGCGCGCCACCTTCTCGGCAACTTCGGTCGCCATCAGCTTCGCCATCGCTGCGGCTTTACCGAAGTCACGCCCCTGCTCCTTCAGCCAGGCGGCTTTGTGCACCAGCAGGCGCGCCGCTTCGATCTCCAATGCCGCGTCAGCGATCATCCACTGAATCGCCTGATGCTCGCTGATCGGCTTTCCGAAAGCGTGACGCTGGCGGGCGTATTTGACGCCTTCTTCGAACGCCGCCTGCGCCAGCCCGACGCTCAGCGCGCCGATGCCGATCCTGCCGTTGTCGAGCGTCTGCATGGTCTGATGAAAACCGCCGCCTTCTTCCCCCAGGATCGAGCCTGCCGGCACGCGCACATCCTCGAAACTCAGCATGTGCGTGGGCGATCCTTTCAAACCCATCTTCTTCTCCGGCGGGTGAATGGTCAAGCCGGGCGCTGTCGTATCGACCAGCATCATGCTGAAATCGTGGGAACCGCCGCTGCTGCCGGTGCGCAGCAGCACCGTGATCACCGGCGCGATCCCGGCGTTGGTGATCCACGCCTTTGCCCCGTTGATCACCCAATCATCGCCATCGCGCGCCGCCCGGGTCTGCACGCCGCCCAGCAGGTCGGAACCCGCCTGCGGCTCGGTCAGCGCCAGCGCCCCCAGATGCGCGCCATCCAGAAGCGAAGGGAACCACTTCGCCTGCTGTTCAGGCGTCCCCCAGCGCTTGATCGGCGAACAGCCCAACCCGTTATGGGCAGCCACCGACAGCGCGGTCGATCCACAGGCGCGCCCCAGCTCTTCCATCGCCAGCGTCACGCTGATGGCGTCCATCTCGAAACCGCCATGCGCTTCCGGCGCTTCCAGCGTGGTCAGCCCCAGATCACGCATTTTGCGGATCGCCTCCCAGCGCAGCGAACCGGTCTCATCAACTTCGGCGGCGAACGGTTTCAGTTCGGCTTCGCAGAAGTCGCGGACGGTGCGCTGCCACATCTTTTGTTCGTGATTCAGTTCAAAGTCCATAGGATCAATCCATCTCATCTTTTAGAAGTGCGACGATGGTTCTATTATATGCTCAGGCGAGGCGTCGGCATAAGCAAGGATGGTGCAGATGGCGGGTGGATTGAATCAACGACTGGGATTCACGCGCTTTGAAGCCGACGAGTACTACAAACGCGCCCTGGAATACTATCGCAAGAGAGAATTCGACAACGCCGTCGATTCCATGACGAAGGCGATTGCGGCGTTCCCCAATCAGCCCGAATACTATGCAGCGCGCGGCTTGATGCACTTCGACGACGCCAATTTCGACGAGGCGCGCGCCGATTTCGAATACGCCCTCAAGCTCTTCAAAGTCGAGCTGCTTGCCCACTATGGGCTGGGAATGCTGGCGTTCCGCGAAGGACAGTGGGACGCGGCGCTGGAGCACTTCCGAATCGCCTACAACGTCAATCCGCAGCGCCCAGAGACGCTGTACTACCTCAGCCTGACCTACTATCACCGCCGCGATTTCGCCAGCGCCGCCAATCTGATGAAGCTGGCGCACGATCAGTTCGAGGCGAACGACGATAAGCGCAAGGGCGAAGCCGCTAAGTGGCTGCGCGAACTGAGCAAGATCGCCGAAAAGACTGCCGCTCTGCTGGAAAGCACCCAGAAGCTTCCGGGGTGAGCGCCGCTACGTGCGCCGCCAGCGCGCCAGCAGCGCCGTGCCCAACCCGGCGAACGCTCCGGCAGCACCCCACCATGGGGCACGCGCCAGCACGTCGAGAATCATGCCAGGGGGGAAATCGGGGAAGAGATGACCGTGCCAGCCGGTCTTGACCAGCATCAGGAGCGCTGCCGTCAGCGCCGTCCCCAAACCAATCCCTGATCCGGCGAGGATCAGCGCCGCCTCAGCGCCGCGCTGCTTCAGTAAGCGTCCGTCGCGATGCAGGAAAAACAGCCCAGAGAGGATGAAACCGAAGAGCACCGGCATCACCGCGCTGTGGTCTTCAACACCCATCCAGATCAGCAGTGCTGCACCAAAGAAGAGCGCAGCAGCGCGCCTGAACCGGCACAGCGTCGCCCACATCGTATGCACCATCCTGAATATCGGCTGCGCGCCCCACCGGACTCAGGGGGCGGATCGTTCCTGCCGGCGGGCGGTCTCGACCCGTTCCTGGTGTCGATGGTCGCCATTGTGTGCCGCCGGTTTCGGCGCCGGTTCGAAGCGGAACACGTGCGACTCGAAGGGTTCCAGGATGGTCACCAGCCCCTCACTGGTCATCGATCCGCCCTGGCGCAGATACTCTGCGCCGTTGGTCACATCGTACAAACGCCATTCCTGCCCATTGAGCCATTCCCAGGCGGACAGGTCGATGCGCCCGGACGACCCGTGCTGGGTCAGATTGACGACGATCAGGCGGCAGCCTTCGTCATCGTCGCGCCAGCCATATGCCAGCAGATTCCAGTGAGTGATGTCGCCGTAGCCAAGGGGATGGATGTCGAACAATCGCCATTCACCCCGCTGGTAGATCGGCGACTGAATCTCTTTCAGCAGCCGCATGTAGTACCCTTCCAGATCGCGGTTTTCGACTTCATCCGGCTGGCGCTTGATCTGCACCGGCAGTTTGATCCGCCGCCCGGTGAGCTGACCATCATGCAGCAGAACGCCGCCGGGCAGCGTGCAGATCAGAGTCGCGACAGGCATGCTTCGGCGAGCGCCCAGCCCCTCGAAGGCGCGGCGCTCGTCGTGATTTTCGATGAAGCGAATCATGCGGCGCTGGTAGCGAATATCGGCGAGCAGATGCAGCCGCAGCTTTTGCACATCGCCCTCGTACAGGCGGTCATACAGCACTTTGTCGTAGGCGAAGTCGAACCCCTGCAGGATGAGGTCGTACTCTTTGCCCCAGTAGGCTTCGGCGATGAAGACGAAATCCGGATAGTAGCGCTTGACGCCGCCGATCATCTCGCGCCAGTAATCCCTGGCAGGCGCTTCACCGACGAACCCGTGCCACGTGCTGGCAAAGATGTCAGTTAGCATCAGCATCGCCATGTCACAGCGTACGCCGTCGCACTGCTTGGCAATATCGATCAGGGTACGCAGGATGGCGCGCCGCAGCGCCGGGTGAAAGATGTTCAGCTGCGCGGTATCCGACCAGCCGGGCCACAGCGGATCACGCCCGTGCGCATAGACCCGCTTCTCGCCACTTCGGCTGGTATGGACGAAGAAGTCGCTGGGACGCTGCGCCAGGTCCACCGCTGATCCCTGGATGAAGTATTCGGGATGGTGATCCAGCCAGGGGTGATCATAGGCGACGTGATTCGGGACGAAGTCGAGCAGCAGCGACAAGCCGCGCCGCCGCAGTCGTTTGCGCAGCGCACGCAGCCCTTCGCGCCCGCCGATGCGCTCATCCACCTCGTAGGTGTAGATGGCATAAGCAGAGCCGATCACGTCGTCGTCGATCAGGTCTGGAAGCGCGCCGCGATACTCGTGCTTATACTTCAGCGCGCTTTCCCGCCCGCCCGGTCCCCGCTGCCACACCCCCATCAGCCAGATCGTATCGATGCCAGGGCGCGCCAGTGCGTCTACCTCGACATCGGGGACGTTTGCCAGGGTGATGATCTCGCCATAACGGCGGCTCAGCGTATTCAGCCACACCCAGGTATTGACTTGATACACGACCGGGCGCTCTGGCTCCGTCGAAATCAAGGAAGAACCCTCTTCTTTCCCGCGCCAACGCTTCTGCAATGAACCGAATAATTCCATCAGTCTCGATGAGAGTCTGCTCATCGTGCGGCGAGACTCATAATCCATCCGTTGTGGCGTCCCTGTAGACTTTTGCGGCAGACACCGACATAATACGTCAAAATTCGCCATTCGTGGAGCATCGGATTATGACGGACAACGCGCCATTTGTTACGCCTGCGGACGCCTCACAGATGTTGCTGCCCTTCGGAGCCTACCGCCGCACGTTGGGCACCACTGAACACATGATGCTGCTGGAAGTCTACGTCCCACGTGAGACGGTCGTCCCCGAACACAGCCATGTGCACGAGCAGGTCGGCTATCTGATCAGCGGCAGGATGGAATTCACTGTCGGTGGTGTCACACACACGCTGATTCCGGGCGACAGCTATGCCGTCCCCAGCAATGTGCTGCATAGCGGACGGGCAATCGTCGATTCGGTTCTGGTCGAAGTATTTTCGCCGCCGCGCGAGGATTTCCGTTCCAGGTAGTGCCCCGTTTTTCCTCGTTCCTCAGTCTGGGACGGGTTGATGCCGCCCCAGACTGGATTCTTACCTTCATTTCACATCGTGCCACGCCGTGTGAACTTCGCTGATCCCGGCGCGCATCGCCCGCAGCAGCGCATCCTGATCGACCGGGATGGAAAACACCCGCACGCCGACCGCGTTACAGATGGCGTTGGCAATTGCCGGGCTGGTATTGATCGACGGAATCTCGCCGACGCCCTTCGCGCCATACGGTCCCTCGCTGGCGCGGTCCTCCACCAGCCGGGAGATGATCTCCGGAGAGTTCTTGATGCTCGGCATCTTGTACCGGGAGAGCAGACGAGTCCAGGGTACGCCTTCTTCCATGATGTAGGACTCGGTCAGACAGTTGCCCATCGCCATGACGATAGCGCCTTCGATCTGCCCCTGGAGCATCATCGGGTTGATCGCCCTGCCGATGTCGGTGCTGGCGCAGACTTTGTGACAGTGTACTTCGCCAGTCTGCAGATCAACTTCGACCAGCGCCGCCTGGGTGGCATAGCTGAAAGCGAAATGCATGTCGCCGCCTTCGCCGAGCGGCTGCGTCTTGGGTCCCCAGTATTCGTGACGGGTGCGCGGCGACAAGCCGTTCGCCTTCATGAAGCGGACCACCTCGCCCATCTCAACGCTGTGCCCGTTGAAGCGCAGCAGCCCTTCCTCGTAGCGAATCTGATCCGGCGGCACATCCATCATTTCGGCGGCGGAACGCGACATCGCCTCGCGCAGCGCAGCCGCCGCCAGGCGCGCAGCATTGCCGGTCATGAAGGTCTGCCGGGAGGCGGTCGTGGGTCCGCCGTTCGGCGTCAGGTCGGTGTCGCACAGCAGCACGCGCACGCGCTCATAGGGCAGATGCAGCTCCTGAGCGGCGCACTGGGCGACCACATGGGCGATGCCCTGTCCCATATCCGCCGAGGCGGTGCGCACCTCGATGAAGCCATCTTCGAACGCCTCGATCTCCACCTCAGAGCGATCCGGCGCGCCGCCACCCAAGCCGGTGTTCTTGTAGGCGCAGGCGAGACCCCAGGCGAAGGCTTTGCTGCCCTCGCGCCACGACCAGCGGAACGAATCGCCCGCCGCCTGATGATGCGCCCGCATGTCGCGTTCGACATCCTTGATGGTCTCCAGCAGCCCGACCGATTCGCGGAGCAGCTGCCCGGTCGCCGTCGTCACACCCACCTTTTGGGCGTTAATGCGGCGGAACTCAATCGGGTCCATGCCGATCGCTTCGGCGACGAGGTCCATGTTCTGCTCGACGGCGAACGCCGACTGCGTGACGCCAAATCCACGAAACGCCCCCGAGGGCAGGTTGTTGGTGTACATGGCATAGCAGTCGATTCGGGCGTTCGGCACGTTATAAGGACCGGTCGCGTGGGTGGTGGCGCGCGTCATCACCTTGTCAGACAGCGAGGCATAAGCGCCGCCGTCGCCATAGAGTTCTGCCTGAACGGCGGTCAGCCGCCCATCGCGCTTCGCCCCGGTCTTGATGCGGATGATGGTCGCGTGGCGCTTCGGGTGGAAGATCAGCGACTCCTGCCGGCTGTACAGCATCTTCACGGGGTGACCGGTGACTGTCGCCAGCAGCGCCACGTGAATCTGTCCGGCGATGTCTTCCTTGCCGCCGAAGCCGCCGCCGATGAGCGTGCCGATGACGCGCACTTCTTCTTCGCGCAGCCCCATCGCCCGAGCGATCTGATCGCGGTCCTGGTAGGGAATCTGCGAACCGACATAGACCGTCAGCTTCTCATGACCCAGAGTGCCTTTGGGCACACCGATGGCGCACTCCGGTTCGAGGAAGGCATGTTCGGTCGTCGGCGTGCGATATTCACGCTCGATGATCACGTCGGCTTCGGCGAAGCCCTGTTCGATGTCGCCATGCCGCACCTTGATGTGCTTGAGCAGGTTGCCGGTCGGGTGCTTTTCGTGCAGCACCGGCGCTTCCGGCGAGTGGGCATATTTCGGATCGGCGACGACCGGCAGCGGCTCGTAATCGACCTCGATCAGCTTCAGGGCGTGTGCGGCGGTATCTTCGCTGTCCGCCGCGATGATGGCGACGGCGTCGCCGACGTAACGCACCTTGTCGCCGCACAGCACGGGCCAGTCGCGATACACCAGCCCATGCAGATTTTCACCGGGCACGTCGGCGGCGGTCAGGACAGCGTGAACGCCGGGCAGCGCCTTCGCCTGCTCGGTCCGCACCGCCAGCACACGGGCGTGAGGATAGGGCGAGCGCAGTGTGCGGGCGAAGAGCATGTCGGAGAAGACGTAATCGTCGGTATATTTCGCCCTGCCCGTCACCTTGTCGTAGACCTGCTGCGGCGGCAGCGACCTGCTGATCGCCTCCATAGGTTCATCGACTACCGGCTCATCGACCGGCAGCGGCGGCAGACCGCGCTTCTCCCGCGCCGCCGAGCGAATCGCCTGCATGACGCTGGTGTAGCCGGTGCAGCGGCAGAACGTATCCTTGAGCGCGCCCTTGATATCATCGTCGGTCGGGTCGGGGTGCTCGTCGAGCAGTGCCGCCGAGGTCATGATCAAGCCCGGCGTGCAGTAGCCGCACTGCACCGCGCCGTGCGCCACGAAATTGGACTGGAGCGGGTGAAGCTTTTCACCTTCCGCCAAGCCCTCGATGGTCGTGATGCTGCGCCCCTGCGCCTTGAAGACCGGGTAAATGCACGAATCGACCGGCGTGCCGTCCACCAGCACGGTGCAGATGCCACACTCCGCCTCTTCGCAGCCGATCTTGGTGCCGGTCAGCCCAAGATCGAGCCGAAGGAAATGCGCGAGCGTGCGCGATTCATCGACATCACGGAGGTGTTCCTGCCCGTTAACGATAATTCTCAGTTCAGCCATCTTCTGCGCCCTCACGTCATCAGTCTTGCGGGTCTTCTTTGAAGAAATCTAGAGCCTGTTATGAACTTTTCTCCCCTCAACCCCCAGCCCCCTTCTCCCACAAAAACGGGGAGAAGGGGGAGTCCAGTCCCCTCGCCCCGCGCGCGTGGGAGAGGGGATACAGGGGTGAGGTTGCCGCAGAAGTTCATAACAGCCTCTAGCCGCGCGCACGCTGGATCGCGGCGGTCAGCGTGCGCTGGAGCAGGACAGCGATCATCTCCTGACGGTACTCCGCCGTCGCGCGGTACTTGCTGGTGCGCGGATGGAGCGCCGTCACGGCGAATTCTGCCGCGCGCTGGACGGTCTCATCAACAGCAGGCTGCCCGGCGAGCATCGCCTCGACTTCGACGGCGCGCGTCGGCTTGGGCGAGATCGGGGCGACATATATCCGCGCCGCTTCGATGTTCGCCCGCGCGGCATCCAGGCGCAGCCAGACGGCGCAGCCCAGAATCGGCAGCGCTACCCCCTGCGGACGCATGATCCGGCTGAACGCTGTCGCCTCGCCCGCGCTGCTCGCCCTGAAGCGGAAGCGCAGCAGCAGGTCGCGCGTCGAGTCCAGCAGCGACTTACCCGGTCCCAGATACAGGTCGGCGATCGGCAGCCAGCGGCGCTCGCCGTTCAGGATGATCTCGGCTTCGGCGTCGAGCGCGACCAGCGACACGGTTCCGTCGCCGGCGGGCAGCGCGTGGGCGACGTTGCCGCCAAGCGTCCCGACGTTGCGCACCTGAGGACCGCCGACCACACCGCAGCTTTCGACCAGGCAGGCTGCCTTGCGCTGAAGCAGATCAGATTTGACGATCTGGGCGTGGGTGACTCCCGCGCCGATGACGATCTGACCGTCGCTTTCGGAAATCTGCCGCAGCTCCGGGATAGCCGTCACGTCGATCAGCGCCTCGGCAGCCGGTTCGCCCTCGGCGCGCGCATCGACCAGCAGGTCCGTTCCGCCGGCGATCACCCGACCCCCGCCGGCGCACTGACGCAGGAGCACCAGCGCCTCATCGACGGTGTGGGGCGTGTAATAATGAGTCCAGAATTTCATACGTTCTCGCTTTCCAGCACCGCGCCCGCCATCATTGCGCCAATTTGCCTCACCGTCGCGCCCTCTCGGCTGACCACACCGATGATGCGTCCTTCATACATCACCGCAATGCGGTCAGAAAGCGCCATGATCTCGTCGAGATCCTCGGAGATCAGCAGGACAGCCGTTCCGCGCGCCCGTTCGTCGAGCAGGCGCAGGTGAATATACTCGGTCGCGCGGATGTCCACGCCGCGCGTCGGCTGCGCGGCGATCAGCAGCCCCGGCTTGCGAGAAAGCTCTCGCGCCAGGATTAGTTTTTGAATATTGCCGCCGGAAAGATTCTTGAGCGGGGTATCCGGTCCCGGCGTCTTGATTTCGTAACGCTGGATCGCCTCACGACAGGCGTGATCCACCGCGCCATAGTTCATGAGCATGCCGCCGCGCGCGAAGGGGGACGCGGCGTGATCCTGCAAGATGAAGTTCTCAGCGCAGGTAAATTCCTTGATCGCCCCATCGACCATACGCTCTTCGGGGATGTAAGCAACGCCCAGATTATGGACGAACGTCGCCGGCTTTCCCGTCACATCGCGTCCATTGACCTGGATCATCCCACTCTGCGTAGGGCGCAGTCCGGTGATCACCTGTGCCAGTTCGCGCTGACCATTGCCAGAGACGCCGGCAATGCCGACGATCTCGCCGCCGTGGACGCTCAGCGATACGCCTTTCAAGCCCTGCTCCCCACGCTCGTTCAGCGCCCTGACATCTTTCAGCCGCAGGTGCTCCGCGTGCAGCTGTGCCTTGCCGCGCTGGTATTCCAAGACCACCGGGCGTCCGACCATCATCTCGGCGAGCCGGGCGCGGGTGGCGTCGCGCGTTGGGATGGTATCGACGCGCCTGCCATCACGCAGCACCGTCACGCGGTCGGTGATCGCCAGCACCTCGTGCAGCTTGTGGGTGATGAAGATCGTCGCGATACCGTCGGTCTTCATCTGGCGCAGCACGCCGAACAGCTCATCAACTTCGCCAGGGGTCAGGACAGCCGTCGGCTCGTCGAGGATCAACAGAGCAGCGCCCTTGTAAAGCGCCCGCAGGATCTCCACGCGCTGCTGTTCGCCGACGGCAAGCTGCCAGATCGGCACATCGGGATCGACCTTCAAACGATACTGCTCGGAAAGCTGACGCAGCCGGCTGGAGACCGTTTTCAGGTCGAGCCGCCAGCCGCGCGACGACTTCACGCCAAGCGCGACATTTTCCGCCACGGTCAGCGACGGAACCAACATGAAATGCTGATGGACCATGCCGATGCCGCTCTGAATAGCATCGTGAGGCGATCGCACCCGCGCCGGCGCCCCGTCGAGCAGCACCGAGCCTTCGTCTGGCTGGTACAGCCCGTAGAGCATCTTCATCAGCGTGCTCTTGCCCGCGCCGTTCTCGCCCAGCAGGGCATGGATCTCGCCGGAACGCACATCGAAATCGACATGATCCACCGCCAGCACGCCGGGAAAGCGCTTCACGACGCTGATCATGCGCATCTCGTTGATGCGCTTCAGTGTAACTGCTGCTTGCGTAGTCATTGACGTTCAGTCGGCTCTCGTCTGAGAATTATTATAACGGTTGTCAAAAAAAATCGACATTCTAGGGTCTGTCTGTCAGGGCAAACGCATCAAATTTCCGATCAGGTCATGATGGGTTAACGCAGTCCGCCGTATCGGGACGCGCTTCTGCGCGTCCCTACGATACCTTGTAACCTTTTCTGACCCATTCATCGATTTTGATGCGTTTGCCCGCTGTCTGTAACCTGACTTTCTGTTGTCCCCTGCTGTCCTCACCCCTGCTGCGCCTCGCTCAGCTTCCCCTCTCCATTTTCATGGAGAAGGGATCGAGGGGTGAGGACCGCATACGGCAGGTTAGCCGCCCTACGCCTCCGCTTCCGGCAGGGTCATGGTCTCGCCGGCGATGATGCCCTCGCTCAGCATGTCAACCCATTCCTGAATCTGCTCGGCATCTTCAGCAGCGACTGCCTCGCTCAGGACCATTTCCAAACCGCCATTTTCCAGCGTGAGCACGTAGGATTCACCGCCCAGCGTGCCCTCGCCGATCTTGGCGATGATGTCCATCAGGACGACGTCCCAGCGATAAACCTGGAACAGCACACCGGCTTCTTCCGAAAGCTCCGCCTGGCTCGACTGAGTGCCGAACCACTTCAATCCATTCTCATTGGCGACGGCGATCGGACCGACGACCATCTGAGCCGAACCGGTGAGGATGTCCGCACCGTTGGCGACGAAGGCGTTGGCGGCTTCGGTCGCCAGCGGCACGTCACTGAACGACTGGATGTAGGTCACGTTGACGGCGACATCGGCATTGGCAGCCACAGCGCCGGTCTTGAAACCATCCACATACAGCTTGGCGTCACCCACTTCAATGGGACCGACGACGCCGATATTGCCGGATTCGCTCAGCATGGCGGCGACGTAGCCATTGATATAGCCGCCCTGATCTGACGCGGCGGTGTAGGCATAGACATTGTCCAGACCGAAGGTGTTGACATCGGTGCCCCAGGCGAAGGAGACATCCGGAAATTCCGGCGCAAGTTCTTCGATGATCGCCCCGTACTGCGAACCGTGCGCAATGACCAGGTCATACTCGCCAGAGGCAGCCCATTCGCGCAGCGCGACCGCCGCATCATCGACGATGAACGTCCCTTCCTGGAAGGTGAACTCGAAGGCATCGCCCATTTCCTCGTCAATCAGCGTGAGCGCGTCGAACATGCTCTGGCTGAAGGCGAGGTCATTGGTCGCGCTCGGCGCGACGGCGGCGACCCGGAAAACATCATCCTGCGCCTGAGCTGCCGGCAGCAGCGCCAGCGCCGAAAGCGCGAACATGACCAGCACAACGAGACGAATTCGTTTACTCATGGTGCAACCAACCTCCCTGTCAACGGCGAAAAATAGTCATCACCCACCCCGGTCAAACGGTTTGGTCAGCGCAGTTGGCTTTTCCGTCTGCTTCGAGGCGAAGACTAACGCAATGATGGTGATCACGTACGGCGCCATAACGGCGAATTCTGATGGCACGTCGATGCCCAGCGCGCTGATCTGAAGCTGGAGCGCGTTAACGAAGCTGAACAGCAGTGCGCCCGCCAGCACACCAAAGGGACGCCAGCGCCCAAAATAGACCAGCGCGACAGCGATGAAGCCCAGACCCGACGTCAGATTTTGCTGGAAGACCTTGAGGAGCGCCGTCGAAAGTGATGCCCCCGCCACGCCGGCGAGGATGCCGCCGATGATCACTGTGATGTAGCGCACCCGCACTACGCTGACGCCCATCGCGTCCGCCGCCTCCGGGTGCTGCCCAACGGCGCGGATCATCAAGCCGAAGGGGGTGCGGTTGAGGATGAACGCGGCGATGGGGATCAAAGCGAAGGCGACATACACCAGCAGATTATGATTGAAGAAGATTTCGCCCAGGCTCAGGAATTGAATGTCCGACAGGATCGGAATCGCCACGCGGGGAAAGCCATCGACGGAACGCGGCGTTCCGACCAGCTTCTGGAACAGCAGCTCGCTCATGCCCAGCCCAAACAGGTACACGCCGATGCCGCTGATGCCCTGCTCCGCCTTGAGCGTCACGCTGATGAACGCCATTGCCAAACCCATCAGCGCGCCAACCAGCACTGCCGCCAGCAGCGCCAGCAGGAGATTGCCCGTCAGCAAGGCGACATAATACGAGAAGAAGGCGCCCATCAGCATGATGCCGTCCACGCCGAGATTGAGCACACCGCTGCGCTGTCCAAACATTTCGCCAACGCTGGCGAAGACGTAGGGGGTCGCCAGGCGAATCGCCGAGGCGAAGACGCTGGGGGCTAGAATGCTCTCGATCATGAGGGAGTCTCCGCCGTCGTGGCGCGCGCTTCGACGCGCTCCGGTTGACTCGGCAGCTTCGCACGCCGCCGGTTACGCACCTGGGTAAAAATCTGACTGCTGACGACGAAGACCACGATCAGCCCGTTGATGGTCGTCACCAGCGCCGCTGGGATACCTACCGCCCTTTGCATGTTTTGCGCGCCGACCAGCAGCCCTCCGAAGAAGATGGAAGCGGGGATCGCTCCAAAGGGGTTCAACCCCCCGAAGAGCGCGGCGACGATGCCATTGAAGCCGGCGCCGCCAGTGAATCCGGCTGGAGAACCGTCGGTCTGAAGGCGATACTGCAAGCCCAATATCTGCACGACCCCGGCTAGACCGGCGCAGCCGCCTGCGAGGAACATCGCCAGCACCATCTGGCGTCCTACCTTGATTCCGGCATAGCGCGAGGCGCGCTCATTGTACCCGACGGCACGGATGCGATAGCCGATGGCGGTGCGCCACAGCAGGATGTAGATGACGATGGCGAGGACGACGGCGATCACGAACCCGTAGTGCAGTCGGGTGCGGTCGAAGAGCGGTTCGGACATGCCGGGCAGACCGAAGACCAGCCGGGGCAGCTCGGCAATTTCGGCGATGCGCGCAGTTTTCGGAATGTTGTTCGAGCCGGCAACCGCCGGGTCCAGCAGAGGTCCATTGAGCAGATAGTTCATAATCTGCACAGCGACCTGATTGAGCATGATCGTGCTGAGGATTTCGTTGACGTTGAAGAAGGCTTTGAGGTAGCCCGCCAGCCCGCCAAAGAAGCCGCCGGCGACAAACCCGGCGATGAGCGCCAGCGGAACCACCAGCACACCCAGCGACTCGCCGATCCACAGGGTGACGGCGACTCCCGCCAGCGCGCCGAAAATCATCTGCCCCTCGCCGCCGATGTTGACCACATTGCCGCGAAAAGCGACGCAGATGCCGATGGCGACGAATAGGATCGGAATGGCTTTGACCAGCGTTTCGGCGGTAGCGTTGACCGTGCCAAACGCTCCCTGAAACATTGCCCCGTACGCTGTAGCGATGTCGGCATTGAGCGCCGCCAGCAGAAACGAGGCGACCACCAGCGCCGCGATCACGGCAATCAGCAGGGGGACGGCGTTGAAGAGTCTATCGAGAAACGCACGTGTTGTCGTTGAAACCATCAAATTCATCGTCCAAGGCAAGCCCAAAAAGTATATCTATTGGCTATTAGAACCGAATTCAGCATTTCCGACAACATCATCGGCGAGCATTTAGAAAAACGTGACAAATATCATGGATTATCGCGTTTAGGGCGGTTTCTCGTACAATAGAAGGCGATAGCTCTGTTGTTGTTAGGGCGTGTCTGCAAGCTCATGAGACCTCACCCCTCGGTCCCCTCTATGCAATGGAGAGGGGAAGCTAAGCGAGGCGCAGCAGGGGCGAGGACAGTATGGGGCAACAGAAAGCAAGTTTGCAGACAGACCCTAGAATAGTCGCGCTCCAGGGTAACCAGATGGACATCTATCAACCTGACAGACGACGCAAAGGGCGCGCCCGCGAACGCAGCGCCGCCCGCCAGCGCAAGCAGATGGTTGTGCGGCAAACTACCAGACCGCAGGATGCCGATACAGTGCCGATTGAGCGCCCGGTCATGAGCCGCGCGCCCTATGAACCCGGCACGTTCGATTCGGAAGTGCTCAAGGGGCGCGTCCTGGTGCTGCTGCGCGATGGCTGGTGGTACGTGAGCCAGAACCGCCTGATCATGGTGGGGATCGCGCTGCTGCCGGTGCTGCTGGTCGCGTTGTATCTCGGCTCTTTCGTCCTGGGCAACCGCGTGTTTCCCAATGTCTGGGTCCTCGGTCGTGACATCGGCGGCATGAATGCCGACGAAGCATCGTCCATGCTTCAGACTCTCTGGACGCAGGAAACGCGCATCACGCTTGCCGATGGCAGCCGCATCTGGAACGTGACCCCCGCCCAGATCGGCATCGTGCTGGACGCCGCCGCCACCGTAGAAGCCGCCAAGGCGGTTGGGCTGTCCGGCGTACCGTTCGGCTACGGCATCACGCCGGTGGTCAACCTCGACTTCCTGGCGGCGCAGAACACCCTGCTCGATTTGACCGAGCAGACCAAAATCCTGCCTTATAACGCCGCTTTTCAATGGAACAACGCGCAGGTGCTCGGCGTCGAGGGGACCGATGGGCGCTTCCTGGACATTGCCGCGACGATGGCGGCTCTGGAAGCCAACCTTGCGCTGGCTGCTCAGTCCCGGCGCTTTGATCTGATCATGACCATTGTCCCGCCCGATATCCGCGATCCGTCTCCCTATCTGGCGCAGGCGCAGGCGTTCGTCAGCCATCCTTTCACGATCAAAGGGTTTGATCCCTTCACCAACGAAAGCTTTGCCTGGTCCACCGATCAGGCGACGCTAACTTCCTGGCTGGAAGTGGATACTGACGGGCTGACCGTGCGCGAAGGCGTCTACGCGAATTTCGTCGACGCCCAGACTCAGTCGCTGCAAAGCACCAGTGAGCTGCGCTACATCGAAACGAATGACTCTATCGCCAAGATGCGTGAAGCCATCGCCGAAAACGCGAGCGAATTTACCGTGCGCGTCCGCTATCGTTCCTATCAGCACGAGGTCGAACCGGGCGATACCGGCTATCGTATTGCCCGGCGCAACGGCGTGCCGTTCTACCAGCTCGAGCTGGCGAATCCTAATCGTGATTGGGAGGTTCCGCTGGTCGTGGGCGAGATGGTGAACATCCCATCGCCGGATATCATGCTGCCCATCGACCCGGTCCCCAATAAGCGCATCGTCGTGAATCTTCGCACGCAGTCCCTCGCTGTCTTCGAAAACGGTGAGATGATCCGCACCTGGGTGATCGCTTCAGGCATGGATCGCGCGCCGACATCGCCGGGCATCTTTCAAATCCTGAACCATGACGAAAAGGCTTCAGGCGGCAGCTACGAGCTGTGCAGCGACCTGGGCTGCGCGCAGTGGGAGATGGACTGGTTCATGGGCATCTACGAGGTCGTGCCCGGCTTGGTCAACGGCTTCCACGGCAACGTGCTGCTGCCCAATGGGCGGCTTCTGGGCGACGGCAACGTCGGAAATCCGGCAACTTTTGGCTGCGTCATGTCGGAAAACGAGCCGGCACAGTGGCTTTTCGACTGGGCAGATGAGGGGACGGTTGTCGAGATCATCGCGGGCGATTTCCTGCCGCGCAGCGCCCAGGCGGAAGCTTTCTGGAATGACGGCGCCAGGACTCAGGCGGAACCAGAGGTTAGCCCTGATCTGATCTAGACGCTGTTCCCGGCAAATGTGCTGCACTCCTGTCCACTTGCCCCCGAAGCACCGCGGCGCTTCGGGGGTTTTTGTTGTGCAGGATATATGAATATCTCTCGCACACCGAGCCATCTAATGTTCCTTTCATAATAGTATTCAACCGCATTTCCGTTCTATTCTCAACTTTTCATCGCGCATGAAAACGTTTCGAGCAGTTCTGGGAGCGCTACCTGTGAACGGCGGCAAATTTGTTCTTGATTTCACAAGCGATAATGAATTTCTGCACGATTCAATTTCGTCGATTCCCCCTGCGATCTGGTTTGACTTTCCCCTGAGCGCCCCGTATACTTCAGCTATAAACAAAATAAACGAAGTGCGGGATCGAAGACATTTCTTTTAAAAGACTTAATCCTCATCCCGCACAGAAAATAGGCGCCTCTCACGAGGCGCTTTTTATTTGCGTTACAATAGTCTGCGCAATACAACATCCAACCTGATCCTCACCCTACTGGACGGCATCATGACTTCTGGTTCCAATGAACCCATGCACAATACACAAATGCGCATGTTTGGCACCTGGGACAGCGTCATCACAGCAGAGTCGGTGGCGCTGAATGCCCGCATCGGCGACGCTGCCTGGGACAGCGATGGCAAGACGCTGGTCTGGACGGAATCGCGCGGGGGAACTACCTGGCTCATGGCGAAGACGGGTCAGGATTCGCCGCGCTTCCTGACTGATGGCGATATCCCGGTGCGAGGGCGCATCGGTTACGGCGGCGGCGACTTCACCGTAGCAAGCGGGGTCGTCTATTTCGTCGGTCACGCCCGGCGGATCTTCAGCCTTCCCCTTGCCGGCGGCGTTCCTCGTCCGATCACGCCGCCCTTTGGCGCAGCCGCCGCACCAACCATCTCCCCCGACGGGCGCTTCCTGATCTTTGCCCACCATCACGAGGGCATCGACGGTCTGGCGGTGGTCGATGTTGATGGCAGGCATTTCCCGCGTAAGCTCGCCTACGGCGCCGATTTCGTCATGCAGCCCGCCTGGCATCCTTCCGGCAGCCTGCTCGCCTACGTGATCTGGAATCATCCGCAGATGCCCTTCGACGGGACGCAGCTGGTCGTCGCACAGATCCAGGAGACTGCCGGGCTTCCGGCGGTCCTCAGCACGTCCATCCTCGCCGGCGGACCCGACACCGCCATCTTCCAGCCCGCATTCTCGCCAGATGGACGCAAACTGGCATATGTCAGCGATGAGACGGGCTGGTGGCAGATCTATATCTATGACCTGGAGACGAAGCAGACGCGCCAGATCACGGACGTGCCGGCAGAACACGCCGCGCCGGCGTGGGCGCAGGGCATGCGCACCATCGGCTGGTCGCCGAGCGGCGACGCCCTGTACTTCCTGCGCAGCGCACTCGGCAAGTCGCGCCTGGGCATGGTCGAGCTGACGAACGGCACGACGCGCGAAGTCCGGGCGCTGGAACACTACGACTCGATGCGCCAGATCGCCGTCTCGCCCACTTATGATGAAGTCGCCCTGATCGCCGCATCCACCACCACCCCAGATCGGCTGGTCAGCATCGAAATCGACCGTCTGCGCATCCCGCCGGCTCTGTCGCTGGGCAGCGATGACTCTGGTGTGGGAAGGATAGCGGTCATCATCGCTGAGCAGGAAGTGATCCACGCGCGTTCGCGGTCAGAGATGCTGCGCGACCAGATCGCGCCGGGTCAGCCGGTGGAATGGACCGGGCACGACGGCGAGACGGTCTACGGGTGGTATTATCCGCCCTTCAACGCCCGCTACCGCAGCAGCGGCGCGCCTCCGCTGATCGTGCGCGTTCACGGCGGACCGACCGGACAGTCACGGCAGAACTATTCGCCGGAAACGTATTTCTTCACGACGCGCGGTTATGCGCTGCTGGATGTGAATCATCGCGGCAGCACCGGCTATGGCAAAGCCTACAAGGATAAGCTGCGCGGCATGTGGGGCGTTTATGATGTCGAAGACAGCGCCACCGGCGCGCTGGCGCTCGCCGAACGCGGTCTCGCAGACCGAAGCAAGCTGATCATCCTGGGCGGCAGTGCTGGCGGCTACACGGTGCTGCAATCGCTGGCGACCAAGCCGGGGCTGTATGCCGCCGGCGTCTGCCTGTATGGCATCTCCAATCAATTCCTGCTGTCATTCAACGACGCCTGGAAATTCGAAGCGCGCTACAATGATACGCTCCTCGGCACGCTGCCGGAGTCGACCGCCCTCTTTCGCGAGCGGTCGCCGCTCTTCCACGCCGACAAGATCAGCGATCCGCTGATCATCTTCCACGGCGAGGACGACGAAGCGGTTCCGATCAGCCAGGCAGAGGTGATCGTCAAGGCGCTGCGGCGGCGCGGCGTGCCCCACGAGTACCATGTCTACAAGGGCGAAGGACATGGCTGGCACAAATCAGAGACGATCATCCACTACCTGAAAGCGACGAGCGATTTCTTGCAGCAGGTCGTGATCTTCAAGTAGCGGTTCAGAGGGCGGATCGAGACATCATGGCGAAACGCGACATCACGCGCGCAGAAACGGCAGCACAGCGCGGAACCGGCGGGGTGCTGACCGGACTGCTGCGCACCATGCGCCCCCATCAGTGGACGAAGAACGGGCTGGTCTTCGCCGGCATCGTCTTCGACGGGCAGCTCTTCGTCTTCGACTCACTCCTGCGGGTGATCAGCGCCTTCGTGCTGCTCTGTCTGGCGTCCAGCACCATCTACATCGTCAACGACATCGTCGATGTCGAAAGCGACCGCAAGCATCCGCGCAAGCGCCGCCGCCCTATCGCCTCTGGGCGCGTGCCGATCCCGACAGCGATCCTCAGCGCGGCGCTGCTCGGCGGCGGCACACTCCTGGCTGCGCTGGCGCTCAACTGGCGAATCGCGGTCATCCTGGTGCTCTACGTGATCATCCACCTGCTCTACAGCTTCTGGCTCAAGCATGTGGTCATCATGGATATTCTGTCGGTGACTTCCGGCTTCGTGCTGCGTGTCCTCGCCGGCGTGGTGGTGATTCAGGTGCAGGCGTTTTCGCCCTGGCTGTACGCGACATCCGGGCTGCTGGCGCTCTTCCTGGTGATCGGCAAGCGGCGTCAGGAGCTGCTTGAACTGGAAGATGAGGCGGGCAGCATCCGGTCGACGCTGAGCCAGTACAACCTGCCGCTGCTCGACGAAATGCTGCGCATGGTCATGACCGGCACGTTCCTGACCTACCTCTTCTATACCGTCGAGTCGCCTTCCGTGCTGCTGGCGGGCACGAAGCTGGGGCTGGTCACCGTGCCC
>JAEURA010000220.1 GCA_016789005.1 Anaerolineae bacterium | reverse complement strand
CAACAGATACGATGCTATCACCCCGATGCGGCAGTGAAAACAGCGTACCACCAATCTTAATACAATTCCTCAGAAGATTTAAGGACTTCGCCTACAGCCGCTTATCGTAG
The DNA here is from genome assembly GCA_016789005.1 of Anaerolineae bacterium. Taxonomy (GTDB): domain Bacteria; phylum Chloroflexota; class Anaerolineae; order Aggregatilineales; family Phototrophicaceae; genus Flexifilum. Next base: position 10,791 of record JAEURA010000220.1, on the reverse strand, counting down.
GTCGCCGGGACGTGCATGATCTCGGCAATCGCCAGCGCGGCGCTCTGCAGACGGGTGCGAGCGGTGAAAACGGTCAGCGGTGAAACCGATTCTTCGTCAAGCGGATCGTCGGTCACCGGAATCATCTCTTCGGTGCGCGCCTGAACGAGCAGCGGGACGAATGCGTTGTCGTTCAGCAGCAGGTTCAGTTCACCGTGCCGAACGCGCCGGGCTTCTCGATCCGCCCACCTGCCGACCTTGCTCACCACCTGGCTGACGTAGATTTCACGAATCATTCCCGCGGGAATCTGGCGGATGACGGAGCGCCCGCGCATCCACACGACAATGCCCGCCGCACCGTCGAAGACAATGCGCTTCGGCTGGAGCGCCGCCCCGATGAGCGTGATCAATGCCGCCAACGCCATGATCAGAATCGAGGCAAAGCCCAGGTAGACCAGGAATTCCGGGCGGGGAAAGGCGATGCCGCTGGTGAGCGTGGTGAGGGTGAGGACGATGAAAACACCCATCAGGATAATGTACCAACCGGCGCGCACGAAACGCGATCGCGCCCACGACGGCGCGAGGATCAGCGCCGCGCCCCGCCCCGAAACCGGCTGTAGCGACCACTGATCGAACTTCAGTGGAAGTTCGGGCTGGGGGATGGGCTGGCGTACTTCAGAGGTATCGACCGGTGCGGTCATGCCCTGCACGTTCTGCATGACGACCGGTTTCGGCGGGACGAGCGCGAAAGGACGCGCCAGCTTGTGCGCGAGCGACTGCCCGGCATGACCCGCGACCTCGCGGAAGATGCCGCCGTCAGGGTCCTGCCAGGTCGCCAGCCCGCACCAGCGGCTGCCGCGCTCCTCTGCCAGGGGTTGATCCAACACCAGTCCTAGATGCCAGGCAGCATCTTTTTCCGACCAGCCCAGGACGATCCGCTCGATGCGATCGGGGTTGAGCGCGCCGCTGCTGGGGAGTTTGCGGCGGGCAGCGAATGCGCTGACGTAGCGGGCAGGTCCGCCGGACTCGGCTTCAAAGAGCAGGCGCTCGCTTCCGCTGCTCAAGCCGTCGGCAAGGAGCCGCCAGCGTTCCGTGTCCAGTTCGATGATCAGGTTGTCTGCCGCCGCGATGCGTTCCATCCGCTCTAACCCATGACTGTCTGGTCTTTCCGTCAGGGGGTAAAGTGTACTCTCCGCAGGGCATAGTGACCAGAGTCGATGTATGCCCGGTGCGGCGTGTCAGCCTCCGCTTTTACTGCCCGTCACTTCAAAAAGAACCACTCCGCTGATGATCACGCCGATAGCCACGATCTGCCCGGTACTCAGCTTCTCAGTCCCGGTGAAGTAGGCGATCAGCGCCGTGACTATCGGATAGGCGGAGGTCAGCGCCACCGCCGCCGTCGCCGAAGCCGAACGCAGCGCGAAGAGCATCAGGCTGAACGCCAGCGCCGCCGCCAGCCCGGATACCAGCGCCCAGACCAGCGCCGTGCCGGTCAGCGGCACGTCCGGCTGCTGGCTTCGCCCGAGCAAATACCACAGTGGAATCAGCAGAATCAGCGGCAGCGAGTACATCCACTGCACGTGCAGCGGATGCGCCTGATTGACGGCGAGCTTGTTGGCATAGCCCCAGATGCCCCACAACACCGTCGCCCCAAAGAGCAGAAGATAGGTCAAGATCGCTCGCTTTCTAGAACAACATGTTCCGGCGCGCCTTCAATGCCGCGATCACCTGGCGGTCCGCCTTGCCGAAGCTGTAGGCGTCCAGATCGTCTTCGCGCACCCAGGCGAAGGCATGGACGCCGAGCCGCTGTGGCTCGCCGGCGATATGGCGGCACTCGAAGGCATGCAGCGTGATCCTGAAATGGGTGAAAGCGTGTTTCACTTTGACGAAAAACTCGCCCACCGCCACCTCGATGCCCAGTTCCTCGCGCAGTTCGCGCCGCAGGCATTCGGGCAGTGTCTCACCTGGCTCCACCTTGCCGCCGGGGAATTCCCACAGACCACCGAGCAGCCCTTCCAGCGGGCGCTGAGCGATCAGCAGATCGCCGGTGTCACCCCGAATCAGACCGGCGGTCACATCATAGTGCGGCGCTGCCGCTTTCGCCGCCTTGATCGGGCGCTCCCCCTGTGTGCCGGCAGCATGGGCGAGGCAGTGCCGGCGCAGCGGGCACGCCGCGCAGTCCGGGCTGCGCGGCGTGCAGACCAGGCGTCCCAGGTCCATCACCGCCTGATTATAGTCACCGGGACGGTCCGCCGGCAGCCACGCCTCAGCGATCTCCCAAAGATACTCTTGGGTCGCCGGCAGCGTCACCTCATCCGCCAGATCGAGCAGGCGGACATAGACGCGAATTACGTTGCCGTCCAGGACCGGAGCGCGAACCCCGAAGGCGATGCTGGCGATAGCGCCCGCCGTATAACGCCCCACGCCGGGCAGGTTGAGCAGCGCATCGGGCGTACTGGGAAAAACTCCCGTCTGGGCGACCACCTGCGCCGCCCTGTGCAGGTTGCGCGCTCGGCTGTAGTAGCCCAGCCCTTCCCACAGCTTCAGGACGGCGTCCAGAGGAGCAGCTGCGAGCGCCTCGACCGTCGGAAAAGCTGCCAGGAAACGCGCGAAATATGGCTTCACCGTCTCCACCTGTGTCTGCTGAAGCATGATCTCGCTGAGCCAGACGCGATACGGATCGCGTTCGCCTCGCCAGGGCAGTTCTATGCCCAGACGGTCGTACCACGCCAGCAGATCGACGGCGAACGGCGGGGCGACGGGGTATCCCTTCGCCGTGTTCGACCGGGATGAGTCATCTGATGCGCGCCTGCGCGGCGATGTAGGCATGTTTCTCCAGTGACCATTTCAAGTACATCCCCTGCACGCCGTGATTGGTCATGCCCACTTTTTCCAGGATGCGCTTGGAACCATGATTTTCTGGCAGGCATTCGGCGGTGACGCACATCACACTCGGCTGATGAAACACCCAGTCGAGCAGCCCGCGCACCGCCTCGCAAGTGTACCCTTTGCGCCGGAACTCCGGCGAGATGCCGTAGCCGATCTCGACAGAGCCGCGCCGATCTGGCTTGCCTTTGAAACCCGCCGAGCCGATCACCAGACGACTGGTGTTCAGAATCATCAGCCACATCCCCCAACCCACCGCCGTAGAATCCTCGCGCAGCTGGTAGGCATAGTAGCTCAGCAGCCCTCGTCCATCTTCTTCCAGCCATTCCGCATCGATACGCGCCCCGGCGATGGATTCCAGCTGTCGTCTTCCGGCTCCAGACGCCTCCGCCATCTGCGGTGGACAGGCTACAAGGGTGAGGCGCTCTGTACTGATCTGCATGGCAATACCTCATGTTCACGCTTCAATAGTTTTAATATGGTTTGCCCGATTCCGAAAGCGCCAGGTGGTGACCTCTTGACGCCTCTCCTCACCCTATGCTATCGTCGCATCTCGTAACCAGAACCAGGGGTCAGCATTGCGACGCAGAGCGGTCTTCATCTTCTATGTCATCCAGGCTGTCAGCGCCTTCGGATTCGCGCTGATCTTCACCACCAATCTGATCTACCAGGCGGAGGTGGTCGGGCTGAATCCGCTTCAGCTGGTGCTGGTCGGCACCACCCTGGAGGTGACGGCATTCCTGTTCGAAATCCCCACCGGGGTCGTCGCGGACCTGTACAGCCGGCGGCTCTCGGTGATCATCGGTTATCTGCTGGTCGGCGTCGGCTTCCTCGTCGAAGGATCGCTGCCTTTCTTCTGGGCGATTCTGCTTAACCAGGTCATCTGGGGAATCGGCATCACGTTCACCAGCGGCGCACTCGAAGCGTGGATCGCCGACGAGACTGACCCGACAGCGCTCGGACCGATCCTGCTGCGCGGTTCGCAGCTCGGCTCGGTCGCCGGAATCCTGGGCACACTGCTGAGCGGCGCTTTGGGCAGCATCGCCCTGGCGCTGCCGGTCGTGTCCGGCGGGGCGATCTTCATCCTGCTGAGCGCCGCGCTCGTCGCAGCCATGCCAGAAACTGGCTTCGCGCCCACCCCGCGTGAAGCGCACAGCAGCCTCACCTCGATGGCGCAGACGACGCGAGCCGCCATGCGCGTGGTGCGGCTGCGCCCGATCCTGATCGTCTTCCTGCTGATCGCCTCCGTCATCGGCGCGCACAGCGAAGGTTTCGATCGGCTGTGGCGCGAACACCTGATGGAAAACTTCACCTTTCCGAGCATCGGCGGCTGGCAGCCCATCGTCTGGTTCAGCCTGATCGCGCTGGCGAACCACGCACTCTCCATCGCTGCGGCTGAAGTCGTGCGGCGGCGGGTGAAGACGGATGATCAGGCGGCTGTGGCACGGGCGGTGAAGACCTTCTATGGGGGCATGGCGGCGGCGCTGATCATGTTCGGTCTGTCGGACAGTTTCCTGCTGGCGCTGGTCGCCTATCTGGCGTCACAGACGCTGCGGAGCATCAGCGAGCCGCTGATGAATACCTGGACGAATCAGCACATCGACTCCCGCGTGCGCGCCACCGTCATCTCGTCACTACATCAGTTCGACGCGATCGGTCAGTTTGTCGGAGGACCGGCTGTCGGCTTGGTCGGGCTGCGGGTTGGACTGCGGGCAGCACTGGCGCTGACCGGGGTGATCCTTGCGCCGGTGGTCTGGCTGGTGGCACAGGCGTCGCGGCTCAGCGGCGAAGAGCCGGAAGCAGCGGCGGACGACTAGAGGCTGTTATGAATTTCTGCGGCAGAAGTTCCCCTCACCCCTGTATCCCCTCTCCCATGCGCGCGGGGCGAGGGGACTTGACTCCCCCTTCTCCCCGTTTTTGTGGGAGAAGGGGGCTGGGGGGTTGAGGGGAGAAAAGTTCATAACAGGCTCTAGAGCGTAATTGATAATTCATCAACGCTCTCGTAGGGGCGGCTCGCGAGCCGCCCGCGCTGCCTGAAAGATCGTCACGGTTACGGCGGGCGCGTCGCGACGCGCCCCTACCTAGGACAATTTTCAAACACCCTCTAGACGAAAGGTGAGCGTTCAGGGCGAAGGCGCGACCTCGACAAAGGGCAGCGCGGCGATATTGAAGGCGCAGTCGGCGCGCGTCGTCACGGTGGTGACAGCGCTGACGGGGACTCCCTGGGCGTCAAAGAGCTGTACCGCGTAGGTCGCATCGCGGGAGTCGCTGCCCAGCTGAAGCTCGAAGCCGCCGGGACCGAAACCGGCAGCGCTTCCCGTCGTGACGGTCTCATCGACCCCTTCGCCGACGATGCGCACCGCGAAACCGTTGACCGGACTGCCTTCATAGCTGAGCACCGTGCCGCCAATGCTCGACCAGCGGCAGCCGCCGCGCGCGTCGGGATTGGTGCGATAGACCACCGCGCCGCGCAGCGCATAAGGGAAATCGCCGGTTCCTGCTGCGCCGGGCGCGAGCGTCCCCTGGGGCGTGATGAATCCTTCCAGGAGGACCGGCGTGAAGGTGAGCGAAGGCGTGAGCGTCGGCGCGACCGAGGGCGTGGGCGTCTGGCTCGGCGGCTGCGTTGGTTCCGGCGTCACGGTGACGGTCGGCGTGTAGGTCGCCGTCACCATGATCGGCAGCGGTGTCGGCGGAGCCAGCGGATTGAGCGGCGAATTGTAGTTGTTCCACAGGAACAGAATGACCGCCAGCGCCAGCACAGTCGCCAGGAAGAAGAACGCCGCCACGACGTTGTATGTCCTGCTCTTCGCCGCCTGATTCGGGTCAATCGGGCGGTTGGCGCGCCGGCGCGGCACAGAACGCCCTCGAGGAGCGCCATGCGTTTCATCGGGCAGAGGGGGGTAACGTTCTTCGCCGCGCGGTCGTCGCTCGCTCATGCTGGAACCGCCTTACAGCGGACGGTTCTGCTTGAAATTCACCAGCGCCAGATTGCGCGCACAATCGTTCGCGGTGAAGCTCACGGTGATCTGCGGCGAAATGATCGTCCCGGCCGGGGACAGCAGCTCGACCAGGTAGGAGTTGCCGGTCAGCACCGAATTGAGCGGCACTTCCCATCCGGCGATGCCATAGATGGTGTTGCTGCCGCTGGTCACCCGCACGTCCACGCCAGAACCGAAGACGTGAACCGTAACGCCGAGCAGCGGCTGATCGTTCAGGTCGAACACCTGCCCGCCGATGCCCTGCCAGAGGCACCCGGCGGTATTGGCGAAGTTCTGGTTGAAGACCGGCTGTCCGTCCCGCAGGGCGAAGGGATAGGGCGAAGGGGCATCTTCCACCGGCGGAATAGTCACCACTGTCGTCGCGGTAGGCGGCGAGGTGCGGGTCGGCTGCGGAGTCGCAGTGAAAGGCAGCGTCGAGGTGATCGTCGCGCTCGGCGGCGGCGTGAAGGTCAGCGTCGCGCTCGGCGGCACAGTCGAAGTCGGCGGAACCGTTGAAGTCGGCGGAACCGTATCCGTCGGGGCGATGGTCGCGCTCGGCGCGCCGGTGTTGGTCGGCGCCGGTGTGAAAGTCAGCGTAGCGGTGAAGGTCGGGCGCGGCGTCGATGTCTCCGTCGGCGGCACATCCGTCGGAGTGAAAGTCTCCGTCGGGGTCGGCGTGAAGGTGAGAGTCGGCGGCGGAGTATTGCTGGGTGTGAAGGTCGCGGTGATGGTCGGCAGCACGACAGCGGTGGGCAGCGCCTGGGCGACCTCCGTCGGCGCGGGAGCCGGCGCGACGAGTCGGCTGCCGACGGCTGCCAGGACGACTACGGTGAGGATGAGGAAGATGATCGAGATGACGTTGTAGATTAGAGCGTTTCCCTGCCTCATGACTTCCCCCGTTTAAAGATACTGCTCAATCGTGGCGCTTTCCGCCAGCGATGCGAGCCACTGCTCAAATCGCACCTGCGCCAGGACAGCGCGTTTTTCGTCGCCCACCGGGCGCACATCTTTCTCAAGCGTCTGGATGATATGGTACCCCAGCCCGGTCTCCACCGGTCCGGCGATCTGATTCGCTTCAAGCTCAAAGGCGATGCGCGCCAACGCTGGCTCCAGCAGTTCATCCTGCGTGAACCAGCCCAGGTCGCCTCCCAGCAGATTGGTCGTGGAGTCCAGAGAGAAGGCAGCAGCCAGCGCCGTGAAATCCTCGCGGTTGCGCAGGCGCACCAGAAGCGCAGTCGCCTCATCGCGGGTGGCGACCAGGATGTGCCGCGCATGCACCTGCGCCACCGGCTGGTCGAGCGCGCCCGTCACCTGGTCGCGCACGCGGTTGGTCAGCAGCGTGGCATGCAGCAGGGCGCGAAATTCCTCCGCCGTATACATGTTCTGCGCGAGCCAGTTCGACCAGTTGCCTTCACCGCCGGCAGATTCGACCATGCGGGCGACTTCACCGTCGACCTCGGCGTCAGTGACGGCGATCTGCATCCGGGCGGCTTCCTGCTCAATCAAGACCTGTTCGACCAGGGTGCGCATGACCACCTCGCGCAGCCCTTCCGGATCGTTGCGCAGGCTCGGCTCCGCCTGAAAACGGGCGACCATACGCCGAAAGGCTTCCAGGGTGATCGGTTCACCGTTGACGCGCGCCACCAGTGCTTCGCCGCCCTCATTGGTGGGCAGTGGAACAGTGGTCGGCACGGTCGCGGCGGTTGCCGGCGCAGCACTCACAGCGCTCGCCGTCGCGGCGAGGCTGCTGTCTTGTGGGCTGCCACCGCACGCCGTCATCGCGAAGATCACCGGCACGAGCAGCAGGATGAGGCTTTTTCGGGTCACGGGCACTCCTGGCGCGCTACTTCATGAAAACGGGGCGTCTTCCCGTCCGCATTTTTCGCCATCTGACAGGTGATTATAGCCGATGCGCAAAAAACGTGCAGACGCCGCCGTACAATCAGGCTCAGCGGCTCAGCCTGCGACGATCTCTATCTGGCCGACAACAGCAAAAGGCTGTCCGCCTGTCGGCAGGGGCCGCGGATCAGCATACCAGTAAGTGCTGACCGCCAGCGCATAACGCCCCAGCGGAAGGTCATCAGGCAAAGCTATGCGATGACGATCAAAGACCAGACCGCCAGACGCCCATTGGCTCGTCGGCGCATCGCCCGGCGCGGCGTCGTGCTGCGCCACTACGCCGCTGGACTCATCCATCAGGTAGACGCCAACGGAATAATCCAGCGCCACCGGCTGAAGCGCCGCCCACCACAAGTCCACCAAAAGCGTGTCGCCGGGTGCAGCGGTTTCGGAGAAGACGGCATCACGAAGCGCGAGCTGATCTCCGAAAAGGGCGATCTCGCCGTCGGAATCGACCTGCTCGAAGAGGGCTACGGTAGCGGTGCGATCCTCGAAGCGCGTGCCATATTGGTCACCCAGCGGCACATCGAACCAGCGCGCCAGTCGGAATCCCAGCGCGCCGGATTGCAGCAGGTTGAGCGTCTGAGGCGGCTGAAGCCACTGCACCACCCAGACCCGCTGATAATCGGGCAGCAGCGACTCGGCGCTGAACAAGCCCTGCGCGTCCGGATCGCGATAATCCTTCTTGCGCCAGGTCAGAAAAACCTCCCCCTGGGCGTCCTGGCGCTCCAGTTCGTAACTGACGGCGTAGTTGTCCCAGTCCATTTCCAGCACGATCAGGTCGCCCTCGTCTGATTCCGAAGCGATCTGTTCGGCGATAGCGTCCGCCGCGATGCGCGGCTGCGGCGGGGTATAATCGCCCAGGATAGCGATCACGGTGAAGGCGACAAGCAGCAGGCGAATCCGCGAGTCTGGCAGGCGCGCCAATCCCGCCCCGCAGACCACGACGATCAGCGGCAGCAGAAAGACCATCCCGCGCGGCGCCAGCAGCCCTACCCAATGGTTGACGACGAACATCGCGGCGTACAGCCCGGACCCGCCGAGCGCGACATAACCGCAGTGCCGTGTCGCGAGCATTCGCCGGTCGCGCAGCAGACCAAAAGCGCCGATGGCATACGCCGCGCCCAGCAGCGCGAACTGCCCATCAAAGAGCAGGTTAGGAATGCGAATAAAGGTATCAAGGGAAGAAGTGAGGCGTTCGGGGTAGTTGTTCAACCCGCCGCTGCCCAGCAGATGGGCGAGGTGCTGCGCCATCACCAGCAGCCAGGGCAGCACACACAGCGCCGCCAACGCCCAGGCGCTCGCCAGACGCCCTTTGGCGCGCAGCCCGACGCGCCAGAAAAACAGCACGTACACTCCTTGCACTGCCAGAAGGAGCGCCCCGAGATATTGCACATACAGCATGAAGGCGACGGTCAGACCGTAGACGATCAGCCGGGTGCGTGAGGGTCGGCGCAGAACACGCAGGAATGCCAGCGACATCAGGCTGACGGCGAAAGTCAACCAGCCATAGTGGCGGACCTCCTGCGAGTAGTACACCGGGAAGCTGAGAACTGCCAGGAAGAGCGCGCCGAAGACGCCTGCGCGCCTGCCGAAAGTCTCTGCGCCGATGCGGTAGGTGACGGCGACGGTCAGGATGCCGGCGAGGATGTTGAGGAAGCGCAGCGCCAGGCGGGAATCGCCGGTCACCGCCGACCAGAGGTTGAGCGCCAGAAAATATGCCGGCGGGTGGCGATCCTGCACCAACCGCTCGATCACCTGGTTCAGCGGCAGATCATGCGCCGCCCAGATGCTCCAGGCTTCATCGGTCCAAACGGGCCAACTGTTCACGTTGATGATGCGCGCCGCAGCAGCCAGCAGCAGCACCGCCATCATCACCCACAAAGTGACATCTCGTTTCAACGACACGGCGGTGATCACCCTCCGCTCTATACGACAGCCGACTTTCAAAGAAAATGGGCGGACGCCTCAGTCGTTGATCGGTATAATAGGCAGTGTAGCGTGAGGGTATCCTATGGAACTTTTCGGCGTTGGCGCTTGGGAACTGGTCGCAATCCTCCTGGTGATGCTGCTTGTCGCCGGACCAAAACGCATGATCGCCTGGGCGTATAAGCTCGGGCAGTATGTCGCCGTACTGCGGCGCATGTGGAGCGAAACGGCGGCGCTTCTGCAAAAAGAACTGGATCAAGCCGGCGTCGATATTCGTGTACCCACCGAGCCGCCGACGAAAGCCACGATTCGGAAAGAGTTCGAGCGCGCCATCACGCCGGTCACTCAACCTATCCGCGAGTCGATGGACCAGGTGAAACAGGAAGTCAATACGGTCAAAGACGCGACGGCGCTCGGCTCCTGGGGGGATCTGAAATCGCAGACGCAAAATATCAAACCTCCGGCAGCGCCCGCCCAGGAAGCGCCTGCTCTGAACGGCGAGCAGGACTTCGGCACCTGGTCGGCAGCCAAATCCGACGGCAGCGAATCGCCGCCTGCCGGCTCGTAGATCAGGCGACTTCACGTCTCGGCGAAGCCGCCGCTTCACGGGTCCGTTCGCGTTCCAGCACGGGCAGCAGCACCCGCTCGACATCTTCCAGCGACTCCATATGCACCAGCTGATCGCGGATCGCCGCTGCGCCCGGCACGCCAAAGCTGTACTGCGTGAGCTGTCCGCGCATCTCCAGGATCGCCTGGCGCACGGGCAGTCGGGTGCTCTCCAGGGTCAGCCGGGCATGCTCCAGGCACGCCCCGATCTTCTCTGAGGGCAGCGGCTCCGACAGATCTTCGCCGGTGCGCAGCTTATGGGCGATCTGCCGGAAGACCCAGGGGCGTCCCAACGCCGCACGCCCGATCATCACCGCGTCGCAGCCGGTCTCTTCGAACATGCGCCGCGCATCATCAGCGGTGCGCACATCGCCGTTGCCGATCACTGGAACGTCGACGGCTTCTTTCACTTTACGGATCCAGCGCCAATCCGGTTCACCACTGAAGCCCTGGACGGCAAAACGCGCGTGGACGGCGATGGCTTTGACGCCGACATCCTGCGCGGCTCTGGCGA
>JAEURA010000210.1 GCA_016789005.1 Anaerolineae bacterium | reverse complement strand
CGGCGGCTCACTCGCACTATCCAGCGCGATTCGCTGCGGGCGGCGCTCAGCGCTTTCGCCCCGGCGTTCGTGCCGATCGGTTTCGGGTTATGGGCGGCGCACTACGCCTTTCACTTCCTGGTCGGCTTCCTGACGATCATCCCGGTCACGCAGTACTTCCTGCAAGACCATCGCATCGACTGGCTGGGCGCGCCGAACTGGTCGCTGGGCGGCATCGACAACCTGGAAATCGTCGGCTTGATCCAGCTTATCGCCCTGCTTGCCGGTTTCGTCGGCTCGCTGCTGACGGCGCAGAGCATCGCCGCGCGGCTGTACCGCCGGGATGCGCTGGCGGGGCTGCTGCCCTGGGCGCTGCTCCTGCTGCTGATGATGGTGGCGGGCTGGTGGCTCTTCAGCCTGCCGATGGAGATGCGCGGCACGATCACCTTCTCATGATGTCGGTGGTCGAGCCGCCTTAGTATGGAAACCTCACCCCCTGCCCCTCTCCGCGCGGAGAGGGGCGGTTGAGCGCAGCGAAACGGGGTGAGGTTGGGGTGAAGTTTGAGGGGGCAATCACCAAGAACGTTAGAACGTGTGACTTTCGAGAATTTGCTTTTGCCCCACTTTTCAGGATGGACCGTGCGAAAGATGGGGATCAGTAGGACAATCGGCGGATGCAGTCTTTGCCGATCCTGGTTTATGGTGTTGCTATAGGTTCTTTTTGGAGGAGGTGTCTCATGAAAGCAAGACGCGCGCTCGCCGTCCTGCTGCTGCCGGTGCTGCTGCTGACCGCCGGCTTTCAGTCCTTTGAGCCGATCGGGCCGGCGCCCAACCCGCTGGGCGCGATCACCTGGCCCCCGCCGATCTATCTGCTGCGCGGCAGCGTGGAGATTCGCGGGACGGCGAACCTGCCGGGGATGATCGGGCATTATGTCGAGTTTCGCGCCCTGAACGCCGATTACACCCCGGTGGCGGGTGATACCGGCTGGACCCCGGCGACGCTGCCGGTGAATATCCCGGTGATCGACAACGTGCTGGGGGTGTGGGATACGACTCTGGTGAACGACGGCGCCTATGAGATTCGCCTGTCGATGATCACCAGCACGGGCACGATCACCTCGCGTGTCAGCCCGCTGCGCATCGAGAACAACCCGCCACCCTTCATCCAGATTCCCGACGTGGTGGTCCCGACGCAGATCTTCGTGGCGACCGCCCCGCCGGTGCAGCCGACCGCCGTCATCACCAACCCGCGCGTGACGCCGATCAACGTCAATGTCAACGTCCGCACCGGCGACAGCACCGCCTACCCGACGGTCGGTTCGCTGCTGGTGGGCGAATTCGCCGACATCATCGGCTTGAGTTCGACCGGTTCCGGCTGGTGGTACATCCGCCTGCCCAACGGGCGCATGGGCTGGGTGTCGCCGGATGTCGTCGCCGAACAGGGCGAACTGGCGCGCGTCGGCATGGTCAACCCGCCGCCCGTCCCCGCCACCGCGACGCCGATCCCCCCGACCCTGGCGGCGCTGCCCGACGGCACGATCAGCAACGTGCGCTTCGACCGGGTGATCAAGCAGGGCGAAAACTTCCAGGTGATCGTCACCGTCTACAACAACAGCCCGGTGGCGATGGGCGCTGTCGCAGTCGCCTGCAACTTCACGCCGCAGAACACCTTCGTCAGCTCGATGCTGGGCGGGCTGGGCGCCTACACCCAGACCGACGTGGCGATTACCGTTCGGCTGGACAGCGGCGGCGGCGCGAACACCACCGCCAACTGCGCCATCGACGTGAACAACCTGATCGCCGAACTGAACGAGAGCAACAACTACTTCAACCTGACCTCGGTTCTGGCTCCTCCATAATCCCGATGCTCCTCCCTCTCCCGTGCCTTTGCGGGAGAGGGGGGCATTTCAAGATTTTAGGTACTTCAACGGACGATGCCTGCATCGTCCCTACGGAGGACCATTTTGTTGGGACAACACCCGCGTTGTCCGCCCGTATCCCCAATAATCTGAAATGCACCCGGAGATGGAGGGGTATTGACATATTGATGCGTATCGATATAATGAGGTTCATGATGATCGACGCACAGACCCTCCTGTTCGCCAAAGCCATCGCTGACGATACGCGCCACGAGATCATGACGCATCTCTGCTGCGTCTGGCTGAGTGTGTCGGACATCGTCGAAAAGCTGGACGGCAGGGTGAACCAGCCCACCGTCAGCCATCACCTGAAGAAGCTGGAAGAGGTCGCACTGGTGCAGGTGCGCCAGGAAGGGCGCAACCGCTTCTACACGCTGAATCAGGAGCGGGTGACGGTCTGCTGTGGGCGGCTTCTGGTGCAGTTCGCGCCAGATTACGTCTCGAACGTGGTTCCGATCAGCCAGATCGCGCCGGCGAAGTGATAGCGTGTTTTTTTGCCTCAATCTATCGATGCATGTCGATATATGTGAAAGGGAAACCTCATGAGCGACTCCGTCATTCCGATTCATGAAGTCGTGCAGGAACGCTACGGCGCGATTGCCACCAGCGGCGGATCATGCTGCGCGCCGGGAAGCTGCGACTGTGCCACCAACGCGCAGCTCTACGACCCGGCGATGCTGACCGAACTGCCGCCGGAAGTGGTGGGTTTGTCGCTCGGCTGCGGCGATCCGATCACCATCGCCGGGCTTCAGCCGGGCGAGTGGGTGGTCGATCTGGGCAGCGGCGGGGGCATCGACTGTTTTCTGGCGGCGCAGCGCGTCGGCGACGCGGGCTACGTCATCGGCATCGACATGACGCCGGCGATGCTGGCGAAGGCGAACGCCTCGAAGGTGCGCATGGGAGCCAACAACGTCGAATTTCGGCGTGGGCAGATCGAAGCCATGCCGGTGGTGAGCGATTCCGTCGACGTGGTCATGTCCAACTGTGTGATCAACCTGTCGCCGGATAAGAGCGCCGTCTTCGCCGAAGCCTTCCGGGTGCTGAAGCCGGGCGGGCGCATCTCCGTCAGCGATATCGTGACCGAAGGCGAGTTCAGCGCCGAACTGCGCGCCGACGCGGCGCGCTGGGCGGAATGCGTGACCGGAGCCATCGATGTGAGCGAGTACACGGCGAAGATGGCGGCGGCGGGCTTCACCGACATCACGGTGGTCGATAAGACCGACGCCGAGGCGGTGGTCGAGCGCCAACCGGGCATGCCGCGTCTGTACAGCGCGCGGATCACCGCCCGCAAGCCGGCGTAGCGCCTTTACCCCCGGCAAAGTGGGTTCTCGCCTGTGTGCAACGGGCATCGATTAGGATGCCCCTACAAACCATACAGGTGTAGGGAAGCGCTACTGCGCGTCCACCTGCCGGGGGGGAAATCTTCCCGTTCTGTCGCTATTCTTCGACGATGAAGCCGAAGGTCAGCAGACACATCACCAGGTAGATCACCGCCAGCACGACCAGGATCAGCAGCCAGTCTGACCACTGCGCTAATGGAGCGCGGCTGAGGATGGCGTTAGTCGCCCGCACCGCCGCCAGCAGCACCGGCAGCACGATGGGCAGCATGATGATCGGCAGCAGCGCCTCGCGGGCGCGGGTCTGCACGGTCATCGCCGCCAGAAGCGTGCCGACCACCGTCATGCCGAACGCGCCCAGCAGCAGCACGCCGATCACTTCCGGGGTGATCACGGCGACGTTGTACAGCACGGTCATGACCACCAGCAGCGGCAGCGAGACGGCGACGGTGAAGACGTAGTTGCCGATCAGCTTTCCGACGTACATGGCGGCGCGGTCGATGGGGGCGATCAGCAGCGCTTCGAAGTTGCCCTGCTCGCGCTCCATCGCCATGCTGCGGTTCAGCCCCAGAATGCTGGCGAAGACGACCGTCACCCACAGCACCCCGCCGACGGTCTCGGCGCGCGCCTGGCGGTTCAGTTCCAGCGCGAAGCTGAAGACCAGGACGCTCAGCAGGACGAACAAGCCCATCGCGCCGACCAGTTCGCGGCTGCGCAGTTCTGCCAGGAAATCTTTGCGCACGATGCTCAGCGCGGCTTTGAAGAAAGGCGTTTTCAAGGTTGTTTGTCCCTGAACTGCTTGGCTCGCCGAAAAGGTGATTTGACTCTGACCCTTACCCTGCCGAGACGGTGCCGACGATCTGACGGTACTGCGCCGGCAGATCACTCGGCGTCGCGCCATCATAGCCGACTTTGCCCTTGGACAGGATGATCACCCGCCCCGCCAGCCGCGCCGCCCGCTCCAGCTCGTGGGTGATCAGCAGGATGGTTCGCCCCTCGGTATGGGAGTGGAGGACGATGTCGTCGAGAATTTCGGCGGCGCTCACGTCCAGTCCGGTGTACGGCTCATCCAGGAGCAGCACCGCCGGGTCATGCAGCAATGCGCGGGCGATGGCGAGCCGCTGCTGCATGCCGCGCGAGAAGGTGCGGACTACATCGTTGCCGCGCTTCGCCAGCCCGACGCGCGCCAGCCCGCGCTCGATGCGGGCGTCAATGTCCTGCAGGCTGTACAGCCGCCCGAAGAAGCGCAGGTTCTCGCGCGCCGTCAGGTTGTCGTAGATCAGGGTGCGGTGCGCCACCAGCCCGATCTGGGCGCGGATGGCATGGGCTTCGCGGGGCAGCTCCCAGCCGCCGACGCGGATTTCGCCGGAAGTCGCCTTGCTCAGCCCGGCGACCAGGCGGAGCAGGGTCGATTTGCCGCTGCCGTTGGCGCCGAGCAGCGCGACCGATTCGCCGCGCGTGATGTCGAGGTCGATGCTGCGCAGCACAGGCAGCGCACCGTAAGTCTTGACCAGCTTGCGGATGGTGATCAGTGCGGTGTCAGTCACGGTCGATTCCGAAGTATCCCTACCATATTCTCACTCAAAACTGCCTAACCAGCGTATGCGGCTGAAACGAGTTTGGACGCTGTTCACCAGCACTTCGTCCGCTGTCCAGAACTCACAATTGAGCCGTTCCGCCAGGGCGATATATTGGCTGTCATAGGCGCGCGGACGATTGAAGCGCTGCGCAAAATCATAGGCAGACTCAAGAAGCGCCTCATCTTCGATGTAAACGACAGGATATGCGAACAGTCGTCGAAGCAGAATGCGCCCCTGCTCATGAGAAATACGTTGCTGAAAGACCACCTTGCGTAAAACTGCCGTGATCTCCGAGCGAAAGAGACTCGGTGCAGTCAAGCGAGTCTCTGATGTCTGCCAGCTTCGTAGAAGTCGGCTCGCCTGAGTGTGAAGCGGCTCGTCTGTCAGCGCGAAGGCGATCAGGATGTTGGAGTCTACAACGACGGTCATTCGTCCACGTCATCGCGGATGTCGCGGAGTATGCTCACCACATCGATCTCAGGAAGAACCCCGTCGTGAGCAGCACGGATCTGCTGTCGGACAGCCTCAACATCCTGAAACCAGGCAGCATAGTCAAAACGGATCTCATCGGTATCCACTTCACGGTCGATCAGCGCCCGGACGCGACGCCGAGCGTCCCTGTCCAGACGGTGAAAGTTGTCGATGATTTCCTGCTCAAGCGTGGTCATTGTATGACTCCTGCCCTGTCAGTGTCTTGTTTGTAAGTCCTTTCGGCGTTTTTTGCAACGGCGGATCATCCCGGCGCGTAGAGAATCGGTAGGAAGGGAATCGTCAGGAGGAACAACCATGAAGACGCTTGCCGACCTTGAACTTCAGGACATGACCTGGGTCAAAGCCAGGCGGCGCGGCTGGTTCGACAAACCCCGCTTCGAACTGCGCGCCGGCAGCGGCGAAGTCCTGGCGACTATCGTCCGCAAAGGAGGACTGCGCTCTGGCGCTGTGGTCGATGCCCCCGGCAGCCGCTGGTTGCTGGACTACCGCACGCGGCTGTTCAAGCGCCCCGTGCTGACTATCCAGTCCGTCGGCACCGGCGACGAACCGGCGATCTTCGAAACGCGCGGCTATGAGGGCAGACTCATCTACCCCGACGGGCGCGTCTTCACCTTCACGCGCCATACGCGGATGTTCAAGCCGCCGCGCTGGGTGTGGACGATGGAAGACGGCAGTCCTATCCTGGGCATCGAACTGAAGGGGACACGCGGCGAGATCAGCCTTGACCCGGATATCCCAACCGAAGTGCTTGCCCAGAAAGCGCCGCCGCTGCTGCTCTTTCTCGGCTGGTACCTGATCCTGCTGTATGAAGACACGCAGATGGCTGCCAGCGTCGCTGCCATGGCGGCAGTGTCGGGGTGAGACGCGATCCAGTCCGAATTGGGGGCGCAATTTCGTTTCAGCGGCATGCTGCTATAATCCATCGTGCCTGAACCTGTTGTATTCCGGAGAAAAACCGGTGACCCCTGACCTGACGACTCTGCGCGCGGTGGCGGAACATGCCGCCCGCGACGGCGGCGCCGCTGCCCTGAAAACCTATGGCGGCAGCCACGACGAAGCCACCAAAGCCAATATCTTCGACATCGTGACCGAGGGGGATAAAGCCTCCGAAGCGGCGATCCTGCCGATCCTGCGCGCCAACACCCGCTTTCCGATCTTCAGCGAGGAGGGCGGCGGCGATGAATTCGATGCGCCCTACATCTGGCATGTCGATCCGATTGACGGGACGGTCAACTATGCCAGCAACCTGCCCCATTTTTCGGTCAGCATCGCCCTGGCAGACCGCGATCTCGCCCCGGTGGTGGGCGTCGTCTTCAACCCGGTGACCGGCGAGATGTTCAGCGCCGCGCGCGGGCAGGGGGCGACCCTCAACGGCAAGCCGATACACGCATCGGATGTTCGGGACATGCACCAGGCGTTGATCGCCACCGGCTTCCCATCCGGGCGCCGCACGGTGCGCCGCGAGAACAACCTCGACGCCTTCATGGCGGTGCTGCCGCGCGTGCGCGACATGCGCCGGCTCGGTTCGGCGGCGCTCGATATTTCCTTCGTGGCGTGCGGGCGGCTGGAAGCCTTCTGGGAAGGCGGCATGAACAGCTGGGATGTGCTGGCGGCGCTGCTGATCCTGTCGGAGTCTGGCGGGCGCTACAGCGACTACGACGGCGGCACAGCGCGGGCGGTCACGGGGAAACAGGTGGTCGCCACCAACGGTTGGCTGCACGAAGAACTGCTGACGACGATCAACGCGGCGCGGCGCTAAACGTCCGGGTCTCCATAACGCCTGGCGCGTTCGCGCAGGGCGAAGACTGCCCCTTCTGGCGGAGCCATGCAGCCCAGTCCGTTCCCCGGCTTGACCGCCGGTCCGTGAAAGTCGGAGCCGCCGGTCATGATCAGGCTGTGCTGCGCCGCCAGCGCGCGCAATTCCAGCCGGGTCCGCTCATCATTGGAAGGATGGTTCACTTCCACGCCGTCCAGCCCGACGGCGACCAACCCCTTCAGCAGATCACGCCAGCCCGCCGCCAGAGCAGGATGGGCGAACACCGCGACCCCGCCCGCCCGATGGATGAGATCGACCGATTCTTCAGGAGTCAGACGCTTGCGCGCGACGTAGGCGGGTCCATCATTGCTGATGTAGCGGTCGAAGGCTTCGCGGACCGACTCCACATAGCCCGCTTCGACCATCGCCCGCGCGATGTGCGGACGCCCGACCGCCCCGGCGGCGATCTGCTCGACGCGCGCCCACTCCAGATGAACGCCCAGGCGCGCCAGCTTCTCCACCATCATCTGCCCGCGGCGGAAGCGCGCCTCGCGGAAGCCGCGCAGCGCATCCTGAAAACCGGCGTCGTCCACCCGGACGAAGTAGCCGAGCATATGCACGTCACCACGATCTTCAGCGGTGCTGATTTCGATTCCGGGGAGGATGAGCGGTGCGCCATGATGGGCGGCGGCGGCGCGTGCTTCGGCGACGCCATCGGTCGTATCATGATCGGTGATGGCGATCAGGTCGAAGGCACGCGCTAAAGCAACAACCTCCGACGGCGTATACTGACCGTCGGAGGCGTTGGTATGAACGTGGAGATCGACGCGCATGACGACGAAGGGTTACTTCGCCGGGCGCGGCTCGACCGTGAAGCGCACGGCAGTGCGCTCGTTGCCCTCTATGTCCACTTCCTTAAAGTAAGGCGTGCACATGAGGTCGATGCTGTCCTGCTCCAAATAGGTGCGGGCAATCGCCAGCGCCTTGACGGCTTGGTTGACCGCACCAGCGCCGATCGCCTGCACTTCCGCATAACGGCGCTCGCGCATGACAGCGGCAATCGCCCCGGCAACCGCCGTCGATCGCGACTTGGCGGAGACCTTGATTATGTCGGGTTTGTCGTGGGAACTCGATGCAACCGCGTCCCCGTCATAGCCTTCATCTTCGTCGTAATTCGAGTTCACATTGTAGTCCGTCATTGGTATCTCCGGCGTGATGGTATATCGCTGGGGCAACCAACTCTTAATTTTACACATTTTTAGGAGGTATGTCTATTCTATGATAACGCGGATTGTCATAAAAAGCATATATCTCGTAAAGATGAGGGGTTTTGGGACTTTTTTGCAGTTGAGTTGGGATAACGCGGATCAGCGCCTTCCACCTTCTCCCATCTTGCGGCGGCGATTCCTGGCGCTGCAAAAAGAATCCCAATGTTAAAAAATTCAGCATTTTCAGGTTCATCGATTGTAATGTCGAAAACGGACACTTTTTTCCCAATTTAATCCAAGTTATCCCAATAACTTGGCAATTCAGCACTTAGCTTTGGGATGACTCACCCTGAAATATTGCAGCGTTTTTTCAGGAATGCGCAGAAAATATCCCAACCTTAAAATTTCCCGGTTTTTAAGGAAAATGGTTGTCCTTAACCCTCAGATGGGCTATACTGATCGATACATTAGAGATTAAATCCTCGCGCTCCAGACGCCCCTTGCTCCACAAGGGACTGCCCAAAAAGATCGGGGCTTGTCGCTCACAGCGGCGTCGGTCGTGAACTCTCATCGCACCAACAGGTTCATCACTGCTGTGTGTCTGCGCGTGAAGCGGCGCGGAGGATTTGATGTCGCTATTTTGAAACGGGGTTGGGCGGCGCCGCGCCGTCCACTGCAAGCCATCAGACCAGGAAAACGCCGTGAATCCGCAAGAAGCTTGGAGCGCCGCAGCACATCAGCTTGAACTCCAGCTGGACCGCGCCAGCTACGACACCTGGCTTCGCGACGCCGTGCTGCTGGGCGTCGAAGGCGACGTGTTCGTGATCGGTGTGGCGAATTCCTATGCCCGCGACATGCTCCAGCACCGGCTGTATCGCAATGTGCGCCGCATCCTCGCCGAAACCTACGGCGCGCCGGTCGAACTGCGCTTCGAAGTGGCAAAGAGTGCCGCCCCTGTCCAGACTCCTGGCGAAGATGCGCCGCTGTTCCGTCTGCTGGAACAGAACCGCGACATCCTCGATTCTTCCGTGCCGCTGCACGAACGCCTGGTCCGTCCGGGGCGTGTCGAGCTGCCGGAAAGCGAACTCAACCCGCGTTTCACCTTCGAACGTTTCATCCCCGGCGGCGAAAACCAGATGGTCTATGCCGCCGCTCACTCCGTCGCCGAACGCCCCGGCGGCGTCTACAACCCCTTCTTCGTCTATGGCGGGGTCGGGCTGGGCAAGACGCACCTGCTGCAAGCGGTCGCCCACTTCTGCAAGGCGCGCGGGCTGCGCACCGTCTATGTGCCCTCCGAGGCGTTCACCAACGATCTGGTCGATTCGATTCGCAGCAAATCGACGGCGGTCTTCCGCGACCGCTACCGCTCGGTCGATGTCCTGCTGATCGACGACATCCAGTTCATCGCCGGCAAAGAGAGCACGCAGGAAGAGTTCTTCCACACTTTCAACGCGCTCAACACCT
Source organism: Anaerolineae bacterium (assembly GCA_016789005.1). GTDB lineage: Bacteria > Chloroflexota > Anaerolineae > Aggregatilineales > Phototrophicaceae > Flexifilum. Next base: position 8,729 of record JAEURA010000210.1, on the reverse strand, counting down.
ACAACAAGCAGATCGTCATCGCTTCCGACCGCCCCCCGCGCGATCTTCAGCCGTTTGAAGAGCGGCTGCGCTCACGTTTCCAGGGCGGGCTGGTGATGGAAGTGATCGCGCCGAGCTATGAGACGCGGCTCGCCATCCTGCGCAACTGGGCGGCAGATCGCGGCGTCGAACTGCCGGCGCACGTGATCGAGATGATCGCCGGGCGGTCGAAGATGAACGTCCGCGAGCTGGAAGGCGTGTTCAATCAGGTCGCCGCCACACAACATCTGGCGCGCCGGGCGATCACCCCCGACATGACCGCCGACATCCTGGACGGCTACCGCCGCCCGCGCGAACACGTCACGCTGACTCGCGTGCTGGAAGTCACGGCGCGGCAGTATGGCTTGAACGTGACGGACCTGACCGGCAAGAGCCGCACTGGCAAGATCAACCAGGCGCGGCAGGTGGCGATGTATCTCGCCCGCGACATGACCGCTGCCTCGCTGCCGCAGATCGGCGACGCCTTTGGGCGCACACACAGCACCGTGCTGCACGCCTGCAACAAGATGCTGGAAGATCTGCAAAGCGATCCTCACCTGAAACTGATCGTCCACGACATCCGCGAGCGCATCGTCAACTTCAACGCCTGAATTGGTGGTACAATTGTTCGTGTTTTACCGAACTCGTCGTCGAGAGAGTGAGGGCAGCGAACATGGCACAGTTCATGGGCAATGAACTCCTGCAAGGCGAGCTGGTCAATCTGGCGCGTCCCGAAAAAGAAGAGATGGAGATGTTCGCGCGCTGGTCGCACGACATCGGCTACCAGCGCAATCTGCGGCGGGGCATGGTCTATCCGAGCGCGGCGGGCGACTGGGAAAGCTGGTTCACCCAGATGATCGATAAGGAAGAGGGCTTTCCATTTTCGGTCCGCCGCCGCGACGACGACCGGCTGGTCGGGTTCAGCGTGATCAAGGATATCTTCTGGCAGGCGCGGCACTGCCAGGTGGTGATCGGCATCGACCCGGCGCAGCAGGGGCGCGGCTATGGGACCGACGCCATGCGCGTCCTGCTCAAATACAGCTTCCTGGAGATGAACCTGAACCGCGTTGGGCTGGATGTGCTGGGCTACAACAGCGCGGCGCTGCGGGTGTACCAGAAGGTCGGCTTCCGGTTGGAGGGTACGCTGCGCAGTTTCGCCTTCCGCGATGGCGTGTACTACGACATGCACACGATGGGCATCCTGCGCAGCGAGTGGGAGCGCCTCTACGGGCAGGCAGCGGTCAGCTATTCACCCAGCGATCCAGCGCCGGCATGAGCCGCTGCAGGGCGATCCCCCGGTGGCTGAGGCGGTTCTTCTCCGCCGGGGGCAGCGCGCTGAAGACAATCTCGAACCCCTGAGGGATGAAGACAGCGTCATAGCCGAAGCCGTTGATCACTTCGCCGGGCGCGAAGGCGATTCGCCCCTCGACCGTTCCCTCAGCGCTGATGACCGCGCCGTCCGGCTTGACGGCGGCGATGACGCAGACGAAGCGGGCAGTGCGCGCCGCTTCCGGCACACCCTCCAGTTCCCCCAGCAGTTTGGTGTAGCGGTCGGCATCTGACCCCGGCGCGTAGCGCGCCGAGTAGACGCCGGGACGCCCGCCCAGGGCATCGACCGCCAAGCCGGAGTCATCCGCCAGCGCCGGCAGTCCGCTCAGGCGGGCGAAGGTCTGCGCCTTGTGGATGGCGTTTTCGGCGAAGGTCTCATAGGGTTCTTCGAGGTCAAACGACGCCAGCCCAACCTCGCGCAGGCTGATCAGGCGCAGGGGCAGCGCCGCCAGCATCTCGCCGTATTCGCGCAGCTTGCCGGGGTTAGAGGTGCCGATGAGCAGGTCGAACATGGCAGGGTTTCTCCGGAATACACACAGCAGCATACATCGGCGCAGCCTTGATCCAAGCCGCCATGCAGAAAACACAGAAGGCGCAGGTTATCAGCGAGAAGCAGGTTACACGCTGGCACGGAGCAGGTCAATACAGGGTATGCTTATCGCATGGGCAGAACCAGAATCAGATAGGGCTACTTTCGTGCCGCGTATCTTTGACAATATCTCCGATCAGCTTCAGACCGCGCTGATCCAGACGCTCGACACGGCGCAGCGCGCCGACTTCTGTGTTGGCTACTTCAATCTGCGCGGGTGGCGGCTGCTGCAGCCCCCTATTGAGGATTGGCAAGGCGATGAAACACACCGTGTTCGGCTGCTGATCGGGATGCACCGCACGCCGCAGGAGGAAATCCGCGAACTGTTCAGCCTGAGCGGCAAAGGCGACGGGCTGATCGATAATGCGCGGCTCGTGCGCCTCAAGCGGCAGATCGTCGAGGAATTTCGGCAGCAGTTGATGCTCGGCGCACCGACCAACGCCGATGAGCAGGGCTTACGTGATCTGGCGCGTCAGATGGACGAAGGGAAGCTGGTGGTCAAGCTGTTTCTGCGCTACCCGCTGCACGCCAAGTTGTATCTGCTGCATCAGCCGCACATCTACAGCGCACCGATCCATGCCTATCTGGGCAGTAGCAATCTGACCTTCTCCGGTTTATCCGGGCAGGGTGAACTCAACACCGAAGTGACGGATACCGATGCGACAGCGAAACTCGCCCGCTGGTTTGAGGAGCGCTGGACGGATCGCGGCTGCCTAGACATCACGTCTGATCTGATTCGGGTCATCGAGGAAAGCTGGGCGCGCGAGGAAGCGCTTTCACCTTATGAGGTCTATCTCAAGATGGCGTATCACCTCGCGCAGGAGGCGATTGCCGGGTTGAGCGGAGAATTTAAGCTACCCAACGAACTCACCGCGATCCTGTTTGACTATCAAGCAGCGGCGGTGCAGATCGCCGCGCATCACTTGAACAAACGCGGCGGCGTGCTGCTCGGCGATGTGGTCGGCTTGGGCAAAACGCTGATGGCAACCGCCCTCGCGCGCATCTTCCAGGATGATTACGGCTATGAAACGCTGATCCTATGTCCGAAGAACCTTGAATCGATGTGGCGCAAGTACATCGCCGATTACCGCCTGGTCGCCCATGTCCTGCCGATCAGCAAAGCCATTCGCCATCTGCCCGACCTGCGCCGCTACCGCCTCATCATCATCGACGAGAGCCACAACCTGCGCAACCGCGAGGGACAGCGCTACGGCGTCATCCGCGATTACATTGAGGCGAACGAGAGCAAGGTGATCCTGCTCTCGGCAACGCCGTACAACAAGAGCTATCTGGACCTGTCGGCACAGCTTCGGCTGTTCATCCCCGAAGACCGGGACATCGGCATTCGCCCGGAACGCTATATCGGCGAGATCGGCGAACTGGAATTCACGCGACGGCATCAGGCGACAACACGCTCACTGGCGGCATTCGAGAAAAGCGAATATGCCGACGATTGGCGTGATCTGATGCGCCTGTACATGGTGCGGCGCACGCGCAGCTTCATCGTGGGGAATTACGCCGAAACCGACCCGATCAGCGGGCGTTCGTTCCTGCGGATGCGCGATGGGCGGCTGTCCTTTTTTCCTGCCCGTGTCCCCAAGACGGTCGCGTTCCCGGCAAACGATCAGTTCAGCCGGATGTACTCCGACGACGTGGTAACGTGGATCAATCTGTTGAGTCTGCCCCGCTACGGCTTGGGGCAGTACGTCTCTGAGAAGGCGGCGAAAGGCGCGGATGCCGACGAAAAGCGCCTGTTGGAGAACCTGTCGCGGGCGGGCGAACGGCTGATGGGCTTCTGCCGCACCAATCTGTTCAAGCGGTTGGAGAGCAGCGGCGCGTCCTTCCTGCAATCGATTGACCGGCACATTTTGCGGAACTACGTCTACCTGTACGCCATCGACAACGATCTGCCGCTGCCGATTGGCACGCTGGATGCCGACACCATCGATCCGAGCATCGAAGATGAAGACGAAGACTCGATCCTCACCGCAGGTGAGGCACTCACGGCGGAAGATGTCGAGGAAAACGGCGCGGAAACAGAAGCAGCACAAGTTGAGCAAGGCGATACCACCCGGTCCGCCTACCAGCGCCGCGCCCAAGCCGCCTACGCTTTGTTCAGTGGAAGCTACAAGAAGCGTTTCAAGTGGCTGCGCCCGACGTTGTTCACCGCCGCGCTGAAGAAAAAGCTGCGCGAAGACAGCGATCAACTGATGGAAGTACTGAGCATCTGCGGCGCATGGGACGCGGCAGGCGATACCAAGCTGAACGCCCTGCATGACTTGATCGCATGGCACCACCCCGGCGAAAAGGTGCTGATCTTCTCGCAGTTCGCCGACACAGTGCGTTATCTGGAGGAACAGTTCACGGCGCGGGAGGTGCGCGGATTGTCCGCCGTGACCGGCAGTTCCGACGATCCGACGGCGCTGGCATGGCGCTTCAGCCCGGTGAGCAACGGGGCAAGAGTCGCGCCGGAGGACGAACTGCGCGTGCTGATTGCTACCGATGTCCTCAGCGAAGGGCAAAACCTGCAAGACGCGGCGATTGTCATCAACTATGACCTGCCATGGGCGATCATCCGCTTGAGCCAGCGCGCCGGACGTGTGGATCGTATCGGGCAGCAGGCGGAGCGCATCCTGTGCTACTCGTTCCTGCCCGCTGACGGCGTGGAGCAGATCATCCGGCTGCGCGCCCGTGTGCGTCAGCGCCTCGCGGAAAACAGTGAAGTCGTGGGCAGCGATGAGCAGTTCTTCGATGATGATCAACTGGCGGCGCAGCTTCGCGATCTGTACACCGAAAAATCGGGCATCCTCGACTTTGAGGCGGATACCGAGGTCGATCTCGCGTCCTATGCCTATCAAATCTGGGCGAATGCGACCAGGGACAACCCCGCGCTGGCGAAGAAGATCGCCGATCTGCCGGATGTTGTCTACTCGACGCGGCGCTATGTCGGCTCGGTGCAGCGACCGCAGGGCGTACTAACCTACATGAAAACGTCTGACGGAACGGATTCGCTGGCCTGGCTGGATGCACAGGGGAACAGCGTCACGCAGTCGCAGTATGCCATCTTGCGGGCGGCGGAGTGCCCCCCGGACACGCCCGCGATGGAACGGCATCCGGCGCATCATGATCTGGTGCTGCAAGCGGTCGCGTTGATGCGCCGCGACGATTACAACGTCGGCGGGCAGTTGGGCGGACGGACGAGCGCTCGCCGCCGTGCTTATGAACGCCTCAAGGACTATATTGAGTCGCTCAAACGAGAAACTCCGCTGTTTGTGACGCAAGACCTTGAGCGCGCCGTTGATGACCTGTATCGCTACCCGCTGCGCTCGACTGCCCGCGACAGCATCAACCGGCAGATCAAAGCGGGCGTGTCAAACGAGGATTTAGCGCGGTTGGTGGTCGCGCTGCGCGCCGAGGATCGCCTCAGCCTGATTCAGGAAGACGGCGAAGCGAACGAACCGCGCATTTTGTGTTCACTGGGGTTGTTTGATTTATAATCAAAGCCAATTAGAAGTGAAGGAACCGATCATGACCTTAGTGGAACTGACGATTCGGCTCCCCCAAGCGTTAGCTGACGAAGCAAAGCAGTTTGACCTGCTTCGCGATGAACGGATTGCCGCGCTGCTCGAACGCGAAATCCTGCGCGAAGAGGCATGGGTACGGTTGAGCGCGATGGCAGAAGTTGTCCGCGAGTCGGCGGCTGAAAAGTACGGTTCGCTGTCCGATGATGAAGTGATGGATCTTGTCAACGAGGAAATCAAGATCATGCGTGCCGAAGACCGAGCAAAAGCCGCGCTGCAAAAACCGGATGAGCTGTGATCTCCGTCGTCATTGACAACAACGTTTTCGTTTCGGCATTCTTACGCGGTGGAAAACCGCTGGAAGTTCTCAATCTGGTGGGGCGCGGTTACGTGCAACTGATCTCAACCGAAGCAATCATGGATCAGCTTCGCGCCGTCCTCTTGCGCCCCAAGTTTCGCCCGGATTTTGAGGCACGAGGGCAGGACATCGAGGAGATTGTACGGCGTTACATGAAGCTGGCACGCTATGTCACGCCGCTGATCATCCCAGAGAAGATCGTGCGCGACGATGAGGACAAACAGTTTGTCGAGTGTGCGTTAGGTGGCAAAGCCGATTATCTCGTCAGTGGTGACAAAGACCTGACCTCTCTTGGCGTGTTTCGCGGACTTCCCATCGTTACCCCTGCTCAGTTCCTCGCTATTCTGACCCCACCCGCTGAAGTACCTTCGGACGACACACAGAGCGAATAGAACCGATGACCCTTTCCACGCAGCGAATGCGCGCTGGCTTGCAAGCCTTTGATTTCAAAAGACTCTTTGTAGAAGAACTCGGTTGGAACACCTATTCCGCCCGGATCGCCCCGACCGATGTGGACGGTGTGAGTTACAGTTTCGCGCCCATCGCCGAGCAAGGCGGCATGGTCGTCGTGACCTGTACCGCCGACGATGGCAACATCCCGCCGAGCGGGACGCGGCGCAAAATTGACCAGCATGTGACCGATCTGGCGTTTGAACACCTGATCATCTTTCTCGACCGCGACCGCAAGGGGACGGCGCAAACATCGCTGTGGTGGTGGGTGAGGCGTGAACAAAGTCCCTCTCCACATGGAGAGGGATTTAGGGTGAGGTCACAACCGCGCACCTTCACCTACCGGCGCGGGATGATGGGCGATGCGCTGCTGCAAAAGCTGGCGGGGATCGCCTTCGCCATTGAAGACCTCGACGACGAAGGACATACCTCGATTGCGACTGTGACGAGCCGCGTCAAAAAAGCCTTTGATGTGGAGACGGTCACCAAGAAGTTCTATGACCAGTTCAAGACCGAACACACGGCGTTCCTCAAGTTCCTGACCGGGCTGCCCGACGGCGCACCGCGCGACTGGTACGCCAGCGTGATGCTTAACCGCCTGATGTTCCTGTACTTCATCCAGAAGAAGCGGTTTCTGAACGACGATCCCGACTATCTGCGGACGAAACTGGAGGCAGTCCGCGCCGCCGGACAGAACTTCTACCGCGACTTTCTGGTGATCCTGTTCTTCGATGGGCTGGCGTGTGAAGCAAACGAGCGCGACGCCGCGACCAACCGCCTGTTGGGAAAGATCCCGTATCTGAACGGCGGGCTGTTCCTGCCGCACAGCCTTGAGGAACGCTATGGCGCGGATATCGCCATCGCCGACGAAGCGTTCGAGCGGCTGTTCAACTTCTTCGACGGCTACACGTGGCATCTGGACGAGCGTCCGCTGCGGCAGGGCAACGAGATCAACCCGGATGTGCTCGGCTACATCTTCGAGAAGTACATCAACCAGAAGCAGATGGGCGCGTACTACACCAAAGAGGACATCACCGGCTACATCTGCCGCAGCACGATCCTCCCCTTCCTGCTCGATAAGGTGGGCGTGACGGTCAAAGATTTGATTCCAACCTCATCCCCCGACCCCTTCTCCACGGGAGAAGGGGGGAATAAACCCCTCTCCGGCGGAGAGGGGTTTGGGGTGAGGTTAGATGCCATCGATCCCTACATCTACGATGCGGTATCAACTGAGGACTATTTGCCCACCGAAACCGAGCGCGAATACGCCGCCCGCCGCGCCCGCTACGCGCAGATCAAAGCCGATTTCGCCGCCGGGAAGATCGCCACCGTCGATGATCTGGTGACGTACAACCTCGATATTCAAGCGCTGACCGAGGACTGGCTGCGCGGACTGGAAGATCCCGTGACGCTGCGGCGCTTCTATTTCGAGTGCCTGACCAAACTCACCGTCCTCGACCCGACAGCGGGCAGCGGCGCGTTCCTGTTCGCCGCCATCAACATCCTGGAGCCGCTCTACGACCTGGCGCTGGACAAGATGCGGCAGATCGTGGGCGAACCAACCTCATCCCCCGACCCCTTCTCCACAGGAGAAGGGGGGCAACGTCCCTCTCCACATGGAGAGGGATTGAGGGTGAGGTCAGCTTCTCTCGTCAAATACCTTGACTTCGTGGACGAACTGAAGCGCGTGAGCGCCCACCCCAACCGCCGCTACTTCGTCCTGAAAAGCATCATCGTCAACAACCTGTACGGCGTGGACATCATGGACGAGGCGGTGGAAATCTGCAAGCTGCGCCTGTTCCTGAAGATGGTGGCGCAGGTGGACGACGCCGCGCAGATCGAACCCCTGCCGGACATCGACTTCAACATTCGCGCCGGGAACACGCTGGTCGGCTTTGCCACGCGCGGCGAAATTGAGGGGCGTTTGTTCGCCACCGAAGCCCTCAAGCGCAAGGTGAAGGATGCCGACCGCGCCTTACGCAACTTCCGCGAACTGCAAACGCGGATCGGCGTGGAATCGAGCGTGTTCAAGGGGGCGAAAGCGGATATTCAGACGCAGTTGGCGGCGATCCGCGCTGAACTGGATGAAGCCTTGTTTGAGCAGGAATACGGGAGCGTTGGCGGCAGTCTTGACGCTTTCCGTGCCAGCCACAAGCCATTTCACTGGTACGTGGAATTCAACAGTGTGCTGGCGAACGGCGGCTTTGATGTGATCGTCGGCAACCCGCCCTATGTGGAGTCAAACAAGGTCAAGGAATACGAAATACGCAATTATGAGTCTGAACCATCACACAACCTGTACGCCTATACGATGGAGCGGGCTGTTTACATTCAGCGTCAACAGGGTCGATTCAGTGTCATTGTTCCAGTAGGCGCATTCAGCGTAAATGAAACGGTTAGTCTGCGTGCCTTGCTCAATCGCACCTTCTCTATCGCGTGGTTGAGTGGCTATGCAATTCGCCCA
>JAEURA010000184.1 GCA_016789005.1 Anaerolineae bacterium | reverse complement strand
TCACAGCGCCGGCATTATACTCGTACTGCGGTGTGCCGGAAAAAGTGGCTTATCCTGTGCAAGGTCGTGCGCTACAATCCGCAAACGATCCGAAAAACCGACCTTACTTTGAAAGTGCCCTATGCCGCGCCGAATGCTGTCGTTGCTCTCCCTGCTGATCGCCATTCTGGTGGCTTCCACCGCCCTTTTCGCACTGCTCACGCGCGGCAGCGGTTCAAACGCCGGATGGGAGCAGGTTCAGGTTCCACAGGGCGCTGTTCAGGAGGGGCAGCCTTTTCAGATCAGCCGCTTTGCCTATCAACGCTCCAGCTTCGCCATCGGGGAAATCCAGCTCAGCATCCGCAACATCACGCAATCGCGGCAGGAAGGAGTCGTATGGGTTCTGCTCGCGCCACCAGACTCCGAAGAAGCCTGGCGCGAAGCGGTCTGGGTCTCAGATGAACAGAGCATCACCCTGGATGGCGGCGGAACCACCGATCTGACTTTCGCCCCTCCCGCTGAGATTCTGCAGGGGACTTTTGCGCTGTCTGCCTGGGTGCACGGAATCCGCGCAGGGGAACGCTTTCATGCCGACGGCGCGGGCAGCCCTGCGCTGATCTACCTGGGCGCGCCGTTCAACATAGCCATCGTTGAGATCGCTCACGAGGAACAGATCGACGGCAGCATCGGACTGGATGTGACGATTGAGGCGAGCAATCATTCCGGCACGGCGATCCCCGCCAGTCTGTTGTTCACCCTGGTCTCCAGTCCCAACGGGCGAGCCTCCGAGACCGAGGGGCTGCCCATCTACATCAGTCCGTCGTATGAAACCACCCTCGATCATGGGGAAACAGCGGCGGCAACCCTGCACGGATCAGCACAACTTCCTGCCGGAACGTATGCTGTGGTCGCCCTGCTGCGCAAGAGCGAGGACAACTCGGAGGTAAGCCGCGTTGTCGCATCAGAGATTCTCAATATAGAATAGTTGTAATGAAATGCGGCAAGTGGAAGGGGGAAAGATCATGCGGCTCGCCAGGATAATGATGATTGTTGCCGTCATGGCGTTGGTCGTAGGCATGTTCGCGCCCGCGCAGGCTGCGCAGGCATCCGGCTACTGTTCGCAGTACTATACCGTGCGCTGGGGCGACAACCTGGCGCGAATCGCCCGTTATTTCGGTACCAACGTCTGGACGCTGGTCAGTCTGAATTACATCCCGAACCCCAACTGGATCTACGCTGGTCAGGTTCTGTGCGTGAGCGGCGGGTACTATCCGCCGCCGCCAAGCGGCAATTCGTATGTAGTGCGCTATGGCGACACGCTGGCAGGGATCGCCCGCTACTTCGGGGTGAACATGTACGCCATCGCGCAAGCCAATGGCATCTACAATCTGAACCGCATTTACGCCGGTCAGGTCCTCATCATCCCCTACTATTGAGACCGCTCCGTCGGATTGATCAGGAGGCACGTTCATGTCGTCAGCCAACGTAGAGGGCATGCTCCGCGAAGGCGTCAACGCAATGAAGGCGGGACGGCGCGACGAAGCGCGAGCGCTGCTGCTGCGCGCGGTCGAGCTTGACCAGTACAACGAAGATGCCTGGTTGTGGCTCAGCGGTGTGCTGGACTCTCTGGAGGATCAGCGCACCTGCCTGGAAAACGTCCTCTCAATCAATCCTGGAAACGACAGGGCGCGTCAGGGGTTGGATTTTGTTAATCAGAAACTGGGAACCGCCTCATCGTCTCAGCCGGCAACGCCGTCCGCGCTCCCGCCCACTACAGGCGGCTTGAGCACCAGCGTGGAGTGGTCAGCACCAGCCGATGCGCCGCCCGCTGCAAGGATTGCCGGTTGGACACCCGCCGCGCCCGAACCGACGCCAGAGGTGCTTGATAGCTGGGTGAACAATCTCGGCTTGCAGGCAGGTGCAGGAACTGCTCAGCCGGAAGCCTCATCGCAGGCGGGCGTGGCATCCCCATTCGGCGATTCCGACATGGACGATGACGACGATCTGTTTTCCGCGGGACCATTTCGCGCCGATGTGTTACCGGGAGAAGTCAAGACTCCCAGCCCGGCGATTTCACCTGAGGAACGCAGCGAGCGGCGGCGGGCAAAGCGCGAGACGAGGCGGTCTTCACAGGATAGTACGCCAAAGCCAAAGGCACAGTCCGCCGCTGCAACGTCGCTGTTCCCCGACATCCCCGCAGAAATCAAACCTACCCGCCTGCCAGGGACAATCGAGCAGGCGCCGCTGGTGACAACACTGCTGGTTATCCTGCTGGTGCTGGCAAACCTGGCGGTCGCCGGATACTTCATGGTTGGGTTCTTTTGCAGTAACCCTATACATTGCCCCTGGGTATAGGTAAAATGACCGGAATTCTGTCACGACTTCAGGCGATATAGAGGAGCAGATGTGCGTGCTCATCCGGCAGGCACATTGAGACGATATGGCAAATCACAAATCTGCAATTAAGCGTATCCGTCAGACCGAAAAGCGCTCCGAGCGCAACCGCATGATCCGCACTCGCGCACGCACGTTTGTCAAGAAGGCGCGCGCCACCCTCACCACCGGCAAGCCTGATCTTAAAGCTGCCGAGTTGGCGATCCGTGAGGCGGTCCAGGAACTCGACAAGGCTGCCACAAAGGGTGTGATCCACAAGCGGAACGCGGCGCGCCGCAAGAGCCGCCTGATGCTCCAGCTGAATGCCCTCAAGAAGGGGTAGCCACCGCGCCTGCTGAACGCCGGCGGGGGCAACAAAGTCTTGAATGAAGGTGCCGACTGTTGGCAGTCGGCATTTTTTGTTGTTGAGCGCTGATGGTTCAGGGTTGTGGTAGGGCGAACTCCACCAGGGAGAGAGTCTGCGGGAGCAAAGTCGGCGCTTCGAGCCGATAGCCGACGCCCCGCACAGTCATCAGATAGCGCGGGCTGCTCGCATCCTGCTCAATGGCGCGGCGAATCCAGCGCACATGTACATCCAGTGTCCGGGTATCCCCAAGGTAATCTGTCTGCCAGACCTTCTCCATGAGAGTGCGGCGGTGCAGGGTTTCGCCGGGGTGGCGAAAGAACACTTCCAGCAGACGCGCCAGCTTGGGCGTCAGGGAAACCTCCTGACCGCTGGCGGTGATCAACAGGCGGCGCTCAACGCTCAGCCCCCACGGACCACACTCCACGATTTCACCGCCGGAGCCGGGTTTTGCCAAGAGACGCGCGATGGCATTGTTGATCTTCCGCGCCGAAAATGGCGGGACAAGGACGATATCGGCAGGGCTGACAGCATCGGACTTTGCGCTGGGGAAAAGGTGAATCAAAGGAGTGTCGTTAAGCTGCTGCTTCAATGCACGGGCAGTGCGTTCGCCAGGAGTACGCAGCGAGATAGAATCCAGAATCGCGACGTCAAAGTAGCAGTCGAGCAGGGCAGATGCTGCCTGTTTGCCGTTAGGAACAGAAGTGACCTCATAGCGTTTCTTCAGTTCGGTGCTGAATTCCCCATGTCGTTCAATGAGCAGAATCGACGGCATACAGACCTCCAGGCGGATGTCCTCCAGAGCAGGATTTGCCTCTGACCGGCTTGGCGCTTAGACTATAGTCCAGCGAAAGATCAAAAGAGACGCGCGGTGAGAAAGATGAATGTACGACGAACGACGCTCATTCCTCATCGCTCACGGCTTTCGGTGACTGACTGAGATTGACTGGCGCTCTTGTAGACAGAAAATATCAGGACCTCACGCCCAATCGGTGATGTGAGGTATGCTCAGAATCAAGATAGCCTGATTATAACAGACAATCCGAGGATATAGGATTGATCGCTAACCTTCAACAACAGTTCAACTGGAGCGGCATTTCCGCTTATGCGACTCGCACAATCGAGCAGGCATTGGCGATTCAGCGCATTCCTGCCCCAACCTTCCTGGAACGCGAACGCGCCCAACTGGTTGCCGAGCAGTTTGAGCGAGTCGGGCTGCGCCAGATCGATTTGGATGATCTACATAATGTCTACGGGCTGCTTCCGGGACAAACATCATCAAATTCAGGCGTGCTCTTCACAGCCCATACCGATACGGTCTTTGATCTGAACACCCCTCTTGACGTCCGTTACCAGGGTGACAAGATCATCTATGCGCCTGGAATTGGCGACAACAGCATCGGCGTCGCTGCGCTGCTCACTGTCGCCGAGTTCATGCACGAACAGGGTATCATCCCGCCCTGCGATATATGGTTCGTGGCAACTACACGCGAAGAAGGCTTGGGCGACCTGGGCGGCATGCGAGCGGCATTTCGCCGCTGCCAGCATCACATCGGCGCAGTCGTCAATCTGGAAGGGCTTGCTTTCGGTCACATCTACAATGCCGGTATTGCCGTTCGGCGGCTACGCATTGAAGTGACAGCAGAGGGAGGGCACAGCTGGCTGCATTATGGCCAGCCCAGCGCCATCCACAGCCTCATGCAGATCGGCGCGCAAATTACCGGCATCACGCCGCCTCTTCATCCGCGAACAACCTACAACATCGGCGTGATCGAGGGCGGGCGCTCGGTCAACTCTATCGCTTCACGAGCCGTCATGCAGCTTGATATGCGCTCTGAAGAGAGCGCGCCGCTCGCGCTGCTCGAACGCGAGGTGCGAGAGATCGCCGCAGCTGCCGCGCATGGTGGCATTCAGGTCGCCATTGAAGTGATCGGTGACCGACCGGCGGGCAGTCTAAGCAGCGATCACCCACTCGTCAGGGCTGCTCTTGCCGCCCTGGCGCAGGTGAAAGTCAAAGGCGTGCTTGAAAGCGGCAGTACGGATGGAAACGTACCGCTGGCAGCAGGCTGTCCGGCTGTGACGGTAGGAGTGACTCGCGGTGGCAATGCGCATCGAACAGACGAGTACATCGAGGTCGCTCCGGTCGCTGAGGGTCTGCGCCAGATCGTCTTACTGCTGATGACCGCAGCCGAAATGGTGAAAAACCGGTAATCTGCGCTGACCGAGGGACATCATGAACAGTATCGACGTGCTGATCGTCGTCCGCCGGGAACACGCGCCCCGGTATTTTCAGAATCTGTCATCTGTGAAGGAGTTCCGCGTCCGGTTGGTCACCGATCAGAAGGATGCACGAGCGTTGGTTGCTGAACGCCACATCGATGTGATCGTAATGGATCACTCACTGGAAGGCGGATTTGAGCTGATCCAGCACTTTCGCAAATCGAATCCCAGCCTGCTGATCGTCACCGTCGACGAGGAGGCGGACTTTGCCATCCCTGGATACGCGGACGATGTCACGACCAATCCGTTCAGCGAGGACGATCTGTCACGCCGCATCAATCGGCTCATGTCGGATCGGCGGCTGGAAACGGTACGATCAGATTCCATGCCGCCGGTTCGCGAAGTTGCGAAGAAACTGCGCCGGGCAGAGGGCGAAATCGGTAAGCTGGAGACGACGGTTGCTGCCTGTCGAGATCTTCATTTTGACTATGCAGCAATCTACCGTATCGAATCAGTCGATCCGCTTCGCGTCCTGCTGCGAACCCAGGATGGACTGAAGCCCTTTCAGGCGGCAGCGCCCAAAGAGGCGGGACTTCAGGATGCGGTGGGACAGGTAGCGCACACCGGACAAAGCAGGATCATCGGTCAGCAGGACGCCGCCAACCACCCCTTCGTGAACCGAGGTAAGCTCGGCGCACTCGCCTGCGTGACCATCGGCGCGACCAATCGCTATGGCGTGCTGATTGCTGGGCGCGAACGTGCGTCCAGCATCAGTCATCAGGACCTGCTGCTGCTGGAACTCCTTGGGGCACAGCTCTCCGCAGTCCTGGGCAAGGCGTGAGACAATTGAGGGAAGGCAGCCGCCCTCCTCCAATCGGTAATCGTCAACCAACGATCTGGCGGAGCGTCGCCTCCAGCCGCTCAATTTCCTCATGGGTGTTGTAGTGCGCCAGTCCGACGCGCACCATCCCATCCGGTCGGTTCAGCCGCCGCATGATTTCCACCGCGTAGTAATTGCCATCCCACACGTAGATGTCGCGCGCCGCCAGCTGCACAGCGATCTCGGTCGGCGTCAGCCGCTCATGGCTCCACACGACGGTCGGAACGCGCTGCGCCATCCGATCCTGGTCGGTGATACCGGCAATCTGCGCGCCGGGAAGCCGTCCCAGCACCTCGAGCAGGTGCGCCGCCAATTCACGTTCGTATTCGACATAAGCCTCAACACCGCCGACGGACTCCAGATAATCCATCGTCGCGCCAATTCCGGCGATGAGTTCAAATGCCGGCGTTCCGGTCTCCCATCGATACGGCGGCTTATCCTTGGATGGTCGAACCTTGTAGGCGGGCAGCTCCGCCAGTAGGTCATATCGTCCCCACAGAATACCGGCATGAGGACCGAAGAACTTGTAGGAGGAACACAGCAGGAAATCGCAGCCGATCGCCTGCACATCAATCGGGACATGAGGTGCGCTTTGCACCGCATCAACTACGTGGAGCGCGCCGGCGGCATGCGCCATGTCGGCAATCTGCGCGACGGGATTGATCGTCCCAACGGCGTTTGAGGCATGGACAGTTGCTACCAACCGGGTACGGGTCGTCAGCGCCGCCTCCAGGCTGTCCAGATCGAGTGTACAGTCGCTTTCACGAATGTCCACCCACTTGACCTGCAGCCCGCGATCTGCGGCGACCCGCAGCCAGGGAGCGACATTGGCATCGTGATCCATCCGCGTCAGGACGATTTCATCGTCCGGGGCAAGGCGGTGCGCCAGCGCCCGGCTCAGCCCGAAGTTCAGTGTCGTCATATTCGGACCGATGACGATCTCATCGGCACTCGGTGCGTTCAGGAATGCCGCGAGTTTCTCGCGGGTGGCGCGCACCATGGCGTCGCTTGCCTGGCTGGTGGCGAACTCCCCACCCGAATTGGCATTCATGCGGACAAAGTAGTCGACGATAGCATCAATGACTCGCTGCGGAACCTGGGTCCCGGCAGGGTTGTCGAAATAGACCGGGAGACTGCCTCTGGCGGTACGACGGTGCAGCGCTGGAAACTGGGCGCGAGCTGCGCCGGCATCGAAAGGGGTCATGATGATGATTCTGCCTCTCCTGGTACAAAATCATTCGTGTAGGCAGCCGACAGATCGATAGGAACGTCGATCACGCCCATCTGAATGAGGGTGTCCTGCGTCACCTGCCACGACTCGGGGTCACTATACCCCAGTCGCGGAGCCTCCCACAAGTCAATCGAACTGGAGAGAATCTCCAGTTGCAGCAGATCCGCCGCGTCGAAGCGTGTGCGCAGATCAGTCAACAGCGCCCCGCGCGCGGCAGCGTTTTCCTCTGCCGTTCCGCCCTCAAGCGCCCCGCTTTGCGCGGCGGCAGCGGATTCCAGGGCATCAATCAGCGCTTCGCTTCTCGGCAGCGACTCGACATAACCCAGGCTGAGCAGATACGCCTCAGCAGGGTTAGCGATCACGTCACTCAGACCACGATGAAAGGCTTCAACCACCTGAGCGACCAGTTCAGGCTCGCTGGCGATCGTGTCTTCGTTGGTGATGATGCCGTTCGAGACCATATCGGCAAAATCTGCGACGTTCAGAACGGATACCCCGTGCACGTCACCGCACTCGCCGCGCGCCGCCAGGTTGCCGATCTGGATCGGCTCGTTGTTGACATAGATGACGGACGCTTCAACTGCACCCGCGCAGAAGACCTGCGGCGCATTGAAGCCGATACTCTCCAACTGAATATCCTGCTCGGTCAGACCATTGGCGGTGAGCAGCGCAATCAACCCGCTGTACGACGCGCCGAAGGGTCCGGGGATGCCGATCTTGTGCCCGCGCAGATCGGCGGCGGACTTGATTGTCCCATCTCCTGAGACGACCACGCCGACGGGGTATGCCTGGAACCACTCATACACGAAGCGAACCGGGCGACTGTTGGCGCGCGCGGTGATGACCTGCTCTCCGCTGATCATGCCGAACAGCCGCTCCCCGGCAGCGATTAGATTAACACCATCCGGTTCGTCGCCATGCTCAAGCGTGATATCGAGTCCCGCTTCGGCGAAATAACCTTTCTCGATGGCGACATAGACCGGCGAAAACTGGATGTTCGGGATGAACGTCAGAAAGAAGGTGATCGAACGAGGAGCGTCTTGCGCCCGTAATGCCGCGCCAGTCAGCATAGCGAGCGTTAACAAGACCGGCAAGAATCGAGCGAAAGATCGTCGAAGCATCATCAACATCCTCACTTGAGATGAATACACAACGGGCGTATTGCAGCGGCAACAGGATCAAACGCATCGCTCTGGCACTTACTGATCGGCATAGGTCCGCCAGTACAGCATCCGATGTTCTAGAAAGGCGATGGAGCCATACATCAGACGCGCGATTACCGCCAGCGAGACGATGGCGACCATGACCAGCGGGGTGTCGTAGTCATATCGCGCACGATTGACGAGATAGCCCAAGCCAGAATCGGCGCTGATGAATTCGCCCACCACTGCACCGATGACCGCCAGCGTCGCGCTGACTTTCAAGCCCCCCAGGATGACCGGAAGCGCTGTGGGGATTTCGAGCAGATAGAAGAACTGCCAGCGCGACGCGCTCATCGACTCCAGCAGTTCGCGCTGAGCCGCCGGTACGGCGCGGATGCCAACGGCAGTATTGAGCAACAGCGGAAAGAACACGATCAGGGCGCTGGTGATGATCTTGCTCGTCGGTCCACTGCCAAACCAGATAACCAGGAGCGGGGCGTAAGCGACGATGGGAGTGGACTGCATCGCCACAAGAAGGGGCGACAGCACGTCCTCCAGAAACCGGCTCTTGGCGATGCAGTAGCCCACGACAACCCCAGAGACGGTTCCAATTCCGAACCCGACGAGCATTTGGCTCAACGTGGTGCGCGTGTGCATCCACAGCCGGCCATCCTGAACGACTTCTACGAACCGTTCGGCGACCGACAGCGGTGACGGGATGATGAATTCGGGGTAAACCTTCATCCAGACGACGGCTTGCCAGACAATCAGGATCAGAGCGATTCCCAGGTAGGGTGCAATGCGGCGCACAGAGATGCGCCAGGCGCTTTTCTGTCCACTTTGCTTGGAGATCGAGCGGCTGACCAGTTGGAGCTGCATAAAAAACCCCGCAGTTCTTGGCGAACTTCGGGGCAGGTGAAATACAAGGTAACACAGCATCGCTCCCGACGCTGCGCATCCATATGGAAACAGGGGCAGACACCAAGAACGGAGTGCCGCCTGTCACATGGTCCTTCTTTCATCCGGACTATACCGTCGGCTCTGGCGTCAAACCAGATCCACCGGCGCTGGCGCATCACAAAGATGTCACCGGCAACTTACCGCAACAACAATCTGCGGCAAAACGGGTCGCGGGCTTTCACAGAACGTTTCTACGTTCAGCGACTACCGCCGGTCGGGAATCTCACCCTGCCCTGAAGGTCCAATATTCAATTGATATGTGAAGTATACCACAAGGTGGTCGGCAGCGGTCAGGTTGCCAGGGATTCTAGCAGGGCAAACGCATCGAATTTTCAATCAGGTCATGATGGGTTAAGGCAGTCCTGTAGGGACAGCCTTCTGGCTGTCCGCCGTATCGGACGCGCAGAAGCGCGTCCCTACGATACCTTGTAACCTTTTCTGACCCATTCATCGATTTTGATGCGTTTGCCCTGGAGATTCTGGTCCATCCTGGGCTGGCTGCACGCTTTCGCCCAGTGGGAGCGTGAAGCGGAAACATCCGCCCAGCCCATCCGTCCGGTCCGGATTGCTTTCAACCCAGATTCGCCCTTCATGCGCTTCCACGACGTGTCGGCAAATCGCCAGACCCAGCCCGGTCCCCTCTTTTCCGGATCGGGATGGGTCTACCTGATAGAACCGCTCGAAGATGCGTTCGCGGTGAGCTTCTGGAACGCCGGGACCATTGTCGATCACGCTGGTGATGACCGCATCTCCGTCGATCTCAGCGCGCACGAAGACAGATTCGCCAGTTGGCGACCACTTTAGCGCATTGTGCAGCAGGTTCACCAGCACCCGGCGCACATGGTCACCATCAGCCAGAACCTGAATTTCTGGAGGGACCTGGTTGACGAAGGTGATCTGTCGGGTGACACTCTGCTCATCCAGCCGCTCAATCGCATCTGCGACAAGCTGATAAATCGACTGATCGACCATGCGCAGAATCGCCTGCCCGGACTCGATCATCGACAGATCGAGGAGTTCCTGCACCAGCCAGATCAGCGAGTCGGTTTCGCGGGCAATTGCCTTCAGCGCTGAAGTACTCTGCTTGCGCTTTGGGCGATCCTGCTCATGAAACAGGCTCTCAATGATCAGGCGAATGTTGGCGATGGGGGTGCGCAGCTCATGAGAGATATTGGCAACCATATCGCGGCGCGCGCGATTCAGCCGGACAAGCTCGCTGATGTCCTGAAACGCCAGCCCGATGAAACGATTGCCGGCGCGCATGATCACCCGCGTGCGCACACGGTAGACCCGCCGGTCGATAGTGACCTGTTCCTCAAACGACTCTTCCTGATTGGTTCTGGCATCCTCTACCATCAGGTTGAGTTCATCGACGCCGGTGACTTCGTCCAGGAGTTCGCCGATTGGACGCTTACGATTGAAAAGCGCCTCGGCGCTGTCGTTAATAGCGATGATGCGATTGTCGTCATCAACCACCAGCAGGGCATCATATGCGGAGTTCGCCAGCGTGAGCGCAAGGGATAGTTTGTAGTCTTCTTCGGCGCGCACGGCTTTGCTGGAGAAGATTGTCTGAAGCGATGTCATCTGCTGGTCGACCACAGTCTGCGCCCGCTGGATAACTTCGCGCTGCAGTTCCACCTGTTCCTGCATCTGCGCAAGCGCCTGCTCCTGTTGTACCAGCAGCGCCTTCAGTGCGGTGAATGCCGGCTGTATTTCGTCCTGTGACTGGCGTGCCGTGGTCACAAACTATCCCTCAAACCGATACCCCACCCCGCGCACTGTGACGATCCGCTTGGGATCAGATGGATCATCTTCGATCTTCTCGCGCAGCCAGCGAATATGAACATCCACGGTACGCTTGTCGACGAAATAGTCGTAACCCCAGACCTTGGTCAGGATCAGATCACGCGAGAGTACGACGTTGCGATTGCGCATCAGTTCGGCGAGCAAGTCGAATTCCTTGTTGCTCAGCTTCGTTTCTTTGCTGTCCTTGAACAGGCGGCGACCTGTCAGGCTGAGCCGAAGATCATTGGAAACCAGCTCGTCCTGGAGCGCCGGACGCCCTGGAGCGCGCCGCATAACCGCGCGCACTCGCGCCAGGAATTCGCCGAGCGCCAGCGGTTTGACAACATAGTCATCTGCGCCGCTTTCCAGCCCGACAATCTTGTCGACCTCCGTGCCGCGCGCCGTTAGCATGATGATCGGAATGTGCGCCGTTGCGGCATCGCGGCGAATGATCCGGCAGAGGCTCAATCCATCAAGCTTGGGCAGCATGATATCCAGCACGATGAGATCGGGATGTTCGGCGCGCAGCTTTTCGAGACCGTCTTCGCCATCCGCTGCTGTTACAACGCTAAATCCTTCCCCCCTAAGCTTTTCCGCAAGATTCCGTGCGATCATCTCTTCGTCTTCAACGATGAGAACTTTCGCCATGTCCACCTCACTGGTGTTCTTCAGGTTCACAGGGTTAAGAATATCAAGCTATTGGTAAGACGGCATTAAAGTTCGGATGATCTCGCGTTAATCGCCTTAAACTAAATTTAGTCGTTGAGAGCGCGCACACCATGAAGCGATGTAGCGGCGCGAACCGCATTCCGAATCGCCTGTGCCATCGCCTCGGCGCCAAATGCGCCGATCAGGTTCACGTCGGCAGGCTGTTCGCCGGTCGCAATGGCGAAAAGAGTGTCGCCGTCGAACATGGTGTGAGCCGGACGAACTGCCCTGGCTAGTCCATCATGTGCCATCTCGGCAACTTTTCGCGCTTCAACTTTGCTCAGGCGGGCATTTGTGGCGACGACGCCGATGACAGTGTTTTCACCGGATTGTGGGCGGGTTTGTGCTGCGCCAGAGAACCCTCGCAGCGCTTCCAGGATGGAAAAATACCCGCCGTCGCCTCGGCGCAGTCCGGCAAGGATGTCCCCCTGCTCGTCAAGGATTTCGCCGGCGGCATTGACGACCGCCAGCGCCGCCACCATCAGGTTGTCATCCAATCGAATCAACGCCGATCCCACCCCGCCTTTGGTGGCGAAATCATTTCCCATCAAGGCAGCAACACGGCATCCCGTTCCTGCGCCGACCGTCCCCTGGGCGACAGGCGAGTCTGAGGCATTCAGGCATGCAGCGTAGCCCATCGAAGAATCAGGGCGGCGGTCACTGCTTCCGACTGCAAGGTCAAACACGATGGCAGAAGGAACAATCGGCACCAGATGCCCAGAAGCAGTGCGATAGCCGATCTCATGTTCCTCAAGGTAGCTCATGACGCCAGTCGCTGCCGCCAAGCCGTAGGCGCTCCCGCCGGATAGGACGAGGGCATGAATGTGCTGTATGCTGCGTGTCGGATCAAGCAGGTCGGTCTCGCGCGTACCGGGCGCGCCGCCGCGCACATCGACACTGGCAGCCGTTCCCGGCGGACAAAGAATCACCGTGCAGCCGGTCGCCGCTTCCGTATCAGTGAAGTGACCGACCCGAATTCCACGAATCGCGGTCAGCGTCTCATTCATCGACATCCTGATCACCCTCGAAGATGACCTGATCGGCGTCTTCCGTCAGGCTCAACGGCTCCGGCGGTTCGTCCAGGATGACTTTTGCGCGTTCGTAGTCTTCGGCACGAACAAGGACACGAATCGCGCCAAGGATTCCGATGTGTATTCCGAGGGCAGTTCCCGCAGGCTCCTGTGAGATCGCAGCAGGAATGTCTTCTGATTCCAGACGTCCCGCCACGATATGTGCCTCGCCCGGATTGGTCGTGGAATACACCACCATCAGGTCGGCGCCTTCGGTGTGCGAATCTGCAGCGTTGGTCATGGAATGAGCACTTTCACTCAGTTTGCGGCTAGTGTAGCGTGGGAACGGCAGCGGCGCGAGTCGCGGAAATAGAAAAAGACCGGCACATCAGGCGGTGAAAGCAACTTCGTTCGCTTCGAAAGACATTTCAAGATGTTGGCAGCGATCTACTCTCCCACACAGTTACCCATGCAGTACCATCGACGCTGGTGAGCTTAACTTCCGGGTTCGAGATGGGACCGGGTGGACCCTCACCGCTCTAGCCACCAACATAGCGTCTTCCGTCACGTCCTCGCGTTTCTCTCTCGCTCAGCCATGCCGGTCTTTATTCACTTGTTGTACAACTGAAGTATGCAGTAGTCTTGCTTCTAGGGTCGCGTACTCTCTTCCACCGCCAGAGTACTCATCTCTCCTCAGCACAAACTCACAAAGCCCTCGACCATTAGTACCGGTCAGCTCCACACA
>JAEURA010000154.1 GCA_016789005.1 Anaerolineae bacterium | reverse complement strand
CCAGTCCGGCTGATTGCCCAGGAACACGTTGCGCGTCGCCGATTTCATATACGAGGAAGGACCGAAGGTGTGGAAGTTGGGCATCCAGGCGTTGGCGCAGTTGCCGCCAAACATCGGCATGACGTGCACGCCGAGCGCCCGCGCGCCGTCGCACAGCCGGGCGAAACCCTCTTCGCCGCCCAGCCGGGGTTCGGGGCGGAAATCACCGTACTGCCAGTAGTAGCGTCCTTCCCAGCCCGGAAGATAGGCGAGGACTTCTCTCCCGTCAATTTGCCCGGCGACGCAGCGGATGATGTCGAGCATGGCAGCGTAGTCGTTGAAGATGAAGCCCGACCAGTGCATGCCGTGCAGCGTCAGCACCAGCCGCAGATCGCGCGCCCAGCCAGGCACGTCAGTGCGATCTTCCCAGGGGATGAACCCCGCCTGCGCCTCGTTGAAGGCAAGCTGTGCCGCGCGAAAGGCGTCCGGTTCGGCGTCGCGCGCCAGCACCCAGGTGGGCGCGTGGATCGTCGTGTCGAATTGGCGGGCATCTTCGTCGTGGATGCACTCGATGGCGATCCGCCCGGTCAGCGGACCCATCCGCTCGGCATAGGCGCAGAAGCGTTTGGCGCGGTGCTGCGTATCCTCGCAGCGGAAGCCGTAGATGCCGCCATCCGCCCGCGCTGCCAGCCAGATCGGCAGGCGGATGCCATTCGGGTAGCGGTCGAGCAAGCCGTCGGTCGGCACGTCGCGCGGCTGATCCAGCATGGTCAAGGGCTGCACCGGCGGCAGATCGCGGATCAGCAGTTTGACGCTGGTGACCGGCTCCGGCGCTCCGGCGTCGAGGCTGATTCGCAGCCCGCCTGCGCCGTCGGCGGCGATGACCGCCGTCAGCCAACCGGCAGCCCGCTCCTGAGCACCCGCCCACGCCAGGCGGTCGCAGTGCAGCCGCCAGCCGCCCGCCTCGCGGATCAGCGTTGCTCCTTCCGGCGCGGGGCTGTAGACGTTTTCCAGCGTGATCACCTGGAAGCTCAGCTTCCAGCCGTCGATCTCGAAGATCGGGTCGCGCGCATCAAAGCTGTAGAACTGCATGTTATCCCTTGACTCCGCTCAGGGCGATGCCCTGGATGAAATAGCGCTGCGCCACGATGTAGACGATCAGCACTGGCAGCATGACGACCACCGAACCCGCCATAAGCAGGGGCCAGTTCGGCTGCAAAAAGGCGTTGGGGCGGGCGTTGAAGTAGGCTAGCCCCAGTTCGAGCGTGCGCATCTCTTCGCTCCGGGCGATCAGCAGGGGCCACAGCAGGTCGGTCCAGGTCCCCATGAAGGCGAAGACGCCCAGGGTCGCCAGAGTGGGACCGTTGAGCGGCAGGAAGATGCGCACGAAGATCGTCAGTTCGCTCGCGCCGTCGATGCGGGCGGCGTCCTGGTAATCGCGCGGGATGTTCAGGAACGATTGTCGCAGCAGGAAGATGCCGAAAGCGCTGGAGATGCCCGGCACGATCAACCCCTGGTAGGTATTGACCCAGCCCAGCTGCGTGATGATCAGGTAGAGGGGGATCAGCGTGATCTGAAAGGGGATCATCATCGTCGTCAGGTACAGAACGAAGATCGTGTCGCGCCCCATGAAGTTGAGACGGGCGAAGCCGTAGGCTGCCAGCGAGCAGATGAGCAGCTGACCGAAGACGGTCACCAGGGTGATCGCCGTCGTGTTCAGAAAGTAGCGGAAGAAGGGCAGGTTGTTGAAGAGCGTGCTGTAGTTCTGGAAGTCGAACTGGTCCGGCAGGATTTGCGGCGGGTAGCTGAATTCCGTCCCCGGCGTCTTGAACGAGGTCGTCACCATCCACATGAAAGGCACGACCATCATGCCGGCGACGATGAAGAGGATGACGTAGCCTGCGACGCGCGCCGCGATCATCTGCGGGGTGATTTTGGTGACCATGAGCGGTTTCTCCTCTCAGCCTGATCAGCCTCAGAACTGAATTTCTTCGCGGCGGCGGCGGACGTAGTACAGCTGGATCAGCGTGGCGATGAAGATCACGCCGAACAGCACCCAGGACTGGGCGGACGCATAGCCGAAGTCAAATTCCTGAAAGGCGCGGCGGTAGATGTGAAAGACGGCGGTGTTGGTCGAATCCAGCGGTCCGCCGCGCGTCAGCACGTAGACCGGGGTGAACACCTGGAAGGAGCCGATCACGCCGGTCACCGCCATGAAAAACGAGGTCGGCGCGAGCAGCGGCAGGGTCAGAAAGCGGAACGACTGCAGGCGGTTTGCCCCGTCGATGGCGGCGGCTTCATACAGCTCCTGCGGGATCGCCTGCAAACCCGCCAGCCAGATGACCATGTTGAAGCCGGCGCTCTTCCAGATCGAGATCAGCACGATGGCGGGCATCGCCGAACGCGGGTCGCCCAGCCAGTTGATCGGCTGGATGCCGAACCAGCCGAGGACGTAGTTGACGATGCCGACGTTGGGGTCCAGCAGCGTCAGCCAGATGATCGAGACCGCCACCCAGGACGAGACGACGGGCATGAAGAAGAGGGTGCGAAACAGATAGACGCCGCGCAGCTTCTGATTCATGACCAGCGCAACCGCCAGGCTGAACGCCATCCCCAGCGGCACAGAGAGCGCCGTGTAATACGCCGAATTGCCCATCGACTGCCAGAAGCGGCGGTCGCCCATCAGAAATTCGTAGTTTTCCAGCCCGATGTAGGGCGCGTCGGAGAACGTCGGGCGGGTCCAGTCTCGAAAAGAAAGAAAGAAGCTGAGGACGAGCGGGATGAAGAGGAAGGCGAGGATGTGGATCAGCGACGGCAGGATGAACAGATA
>JAEURA010000102.1 GCA_016789005.1 Anaerolineae bacterium | reverse complement strand
CGTTACCGCCTGCGCCGAGCAGGTTTCGCAGGGTATAGTGGTCGAAGGTAGCGCCCGGCTCCCAGGTGATGGTTTCCGCGGCGATCAGCGTGCTCAGGATGTTCGCCAGCGCCGCCGTCACCTGCGCTTTGAGATCGTCCGGCGTGGTGAAGAACCCGACCTGGTTCGCCCTCACCCTGTCCTTGAAACGCTTCAGATCGGCTTCGGCATCCAGTTCCATCCGGTCCTTGCGCCAGGGGTGATCGTCCTTCATGATGAAGCACAGCCGTGGGATGGGCTTGCCTCGCCAGGTCACGTCTGCCGCCCAGTCGTACTCCAGTTCGGTGATGCTGATGCCGTCGTAGCCTTCGGGACGCCAGCCGTAGCGGTGAGCATAAATGCCGAGGAAGATCTCCGAATCGCGGACCATTTTGCGACACAGATCCACCGGGTTTTCGCCGCTCACGGGCCAGTGTTCCATGCCCTGTGGAAAGAAGCCCAGGCTCAGGATCGCATCCTGGACGGCTCTGCGGTGATCCGGCAGATCGATGCTGGTGCTGCTGATGAAGACGTCGACGCGTTCTCTGCTCATGGTCGGAAAGACTTCCCCACGATGGATGCCTGACTTCAACTATACCGTGAGGTGGGGTTCCTAACAACGAAAACGCCCGACAGGCGTCAGGCGTTCGCGGTTACAAATCGAGATCTAGAGGCTGTTATGGACTTTTCTCCCCTCAACCCCCCAGCCGCCTTCTCCCACAAAAACGGGGAGAAGGGGGAGTCAGATCCCCTCGCCCCACGCGCGTGGGAGAGGGGGTGCGAGCAAGGCTCGCCTTGGGGTGAGGGGAACTCCTGCCGCAGAAGTTCATAACAGCTTCTAGTGTGCCGACCTACGTAAGTTTGAAGGATACTTCGCCCAGTGAAGTTGGATGAAATCAGATAGGGCTGGTGGGACTCGAACCCACACGCTCTCACGAGCAGGTGATTTTAAGTCACTCGCGTCTGCCATTTCGCCACAGCCCCGGCATTGACCCCCATTGTAGCATAGTTCCCGAAGTTCCATCCTCCAAGCGCCCTGGCGAAAAAGGGTTGACGAAAGCGAACGCATGTGCTATATTTGGCGCTCATGATTGTGAAAAGGACAACTGAATATGTCGCAGCTTGTCAGCTATCTCCATTTCGATGGGAACTGCCGTGATGCTTTCGCGTTCTATCAGGAGTGCTTCGGCGGCGAACTGTCCATCCAACTGGTGGGCGAATCGCCAATGGCAGGGCACATGCCGCCGGAACTGCATAACCGGGTTCTGCACGCCAGCCTCACCAGCGGCAGCATCGCGCTGATGGGATCGGACATGCTGGGGGCGGAAGGGCTGGTCATCGGCAATGGCGTCTCACTGTGCCTGGTATGCAGCAGCAAAGAGGACATCACCCGCTTTTTCGACAAACTGTCCCAGGGCGGGCGGGTCGAACACCCCTTGAAGGAGGAGTTCTTCGGCACGTTTGGCGATCTGGTGGACCGCTACGGCTATGGATGGATGCTTCAGTACAGCGGCGGCGCCTGAGCCAACCTGTAGACGGTGAGGTGTTGAGAGATGGATGGGGTGACGTCTCGAAGTCGCCCCTCACCGCCGCCTTACGGCAGCAGTTCGGACACGGGGAAGCGGGCGACCTCGTGCCCTTCCAGGGTGAAGGACGCGGACTCCGCCTCGCTGATGATGCGGCGATCCCGATAGCCGCATTCGTCTGCGGCGCTGTACGGATCGGTGTGGACCTCCAACTGGCGCCCAACCAGGTTGAGAATCCAGTAGGTTGGGATGCCCGCCGCCGCATAAATCTGCATCTTCAACGCGCGGTCCTGCGACAGCGTCGCGTCGGAAACCTCGATAATCAGTGCGACATCCGCCGGCGCAGGATGGCGATCCATGTAGTCGCGCATGGCTCCACGCACGATCATGATGTCCGGCTCTGGCTCGCTGTCATGAGTCGTCAGCGGCTCCTGGTCGATGACGTGCCAGCCGGGCGGCAGCAGATGCTCGAAGCGGCTGCGCAGGATCTGCGTGATGCGGGAGTGCTGCGGCTTCTTGCCCATCTTTTCGACCAGGATCCCCTGTAGCAGTTCGATGCGGTCATCGGAAGTCAGTATGCCCGCCTCGACGATGCGGTGATACTGGTCAACCGAAAGGCGGTGCAGATGAGCATAAGGCATCGCCTGGGCAGGGAGGATGCTCTCGATTTCCGCCGGGATATTCATGGCACAACGTCCTCTGTCCGTTTGTATCCATTATACACGGAGTGCGCCGGAGGATGTTCACACCACCGGCTTCTGACGCCGCCCGATCAGCGACGGCATGGCGATGCCGACCGCCAGCGCCGCCAGCACCAGCCCGGTGATGGCGAAGTTGGTGATCGCCTCCACCAGCACGCGGGTATCCGCGCCGGTCGGGGCGATGGTCAGGTCGATCACGCCGATCATGGCGCGAAAGGCGAACGCGCCGGGGACCATCGGGATGGCGGCAGGGACGGCGAACATCCCCGCCGGCGAGCGCATCCGCTGGGCGAACAACTCGCCGAGTAAGCCGACCAGCAGCGCGCCCGCCAGCGTCCCGGAGGTGATCGCCACCCCCGATTGCAGCAGTAGGGCGCGCAGGGCATGACCGGCGGCTCCTGCCAGCGCACAGTAGGGGAGATACTGCCGGGGTACGTTGAACAGAACGGCGAAACCGAGCGCCGCAACACCCGACCACAGCGCATCCGCCAGCAGGAAGGACAGCGGATCGCGGCTGATCGTCGTGGTCGTATCCAGTCCGCTGACGCCGGTGACCTGAAGCGCGACCAGCAGCCCCAGCGCGATGCACAGCGAGATGACGAACCCCCAGATGCCGCGCGCCGTGCCGGTGACGATGTAGCCGCGCAGGATGTCGCGCGCCGCGTTGATCAGCGGGACGCCGGGGACCAGCAGCAGCACCGATGCCGCCAGCGCCGTCTCTGGGCGGGGCAGCAGCCCGATCAGCGCCGCCGCGCCGGGGATCACCCCTGCGACGAACGCCGTCACCATGATCACCAGCAGGGTGTTCAGGTAGGTGCGGGTGAGCGTCTGGCGGACGAACATGGCGGCGCTCGACGCGGCGAAGGTGATGCCGAAGGTCAGCCAGTCGCCGCCGAACAGCCGGCTGAAGGCGGCGCACGCCAGCCCGACCATCAGCACCACCAGCCAGCGCGGATAGTTGACGCGCAGGCTTTCGAGCCGCTGAAGTTCACGGCGCACCTGGAAGCGGTCGAGCTTGCCTTCGGCGACTTTGCGGCTCAGCGCGTTGATCTCGGCGATCAGCGCGAGGTTGACGCTCAGGCTGACCACGCGGCGGATGCGCGTGCGGAATTCCTCGCCGCTGACCGTGGTGACCATCAAGCCTTCCGGCATCACCACGATATCCATCCAATCCGCGCCGAGCGCTGTGCCCATCCGATGGACGGTGCGTTCGATGCGGGCGCTCTGCGCGCCGGCATGCAGGAGGATCTGCCCGGTCCACAGCGCGAGTTCGATGACGTCGCGCAGCGTTTCGCGGTCGAGCGGTTCTTTGCGTTCGACGCCGGGGTTGAACAACGGTTCCATGATGGGCGCTGCCTCCGTCTGACTGAACTGACTGAAAAATGTTCATCGGCAAGACTTCGCACAGCAAGCCACCCATCCCGTCCAGAGCGTGTGCGGGGGGAGGGTCGTTTTCTCAAGAACGCGCACTTTATCGTGTTCCCTGTTATACCGCATAACGCGCCGGCGTGTGTCAGCAAATTGGCTGACGAACGTAACGGAGGGGCGAAAACCCCGCCGATCTGCTAGAATAGAGGTTCTATCAGCGCGCGACCGCTCATGCAGATCGATCATCTTTCGCTCACTCACTTTCGCAACTACGCCCGTCTGGAACTCTCGCTCCCCGCCGGCAAACCGATCCTGCTCTACGGCGAAAACGCCCAGGGCAAGACCAGCCTGCTGGAATCGATCTACTACCTGGCGACGGCGAAATCGCCCTACACCGTCAGCGACCGCCAGCTCATCCATTGGCGCGCCGAAAGCGACCCCGTGCCGGTGGCGCGGGTGACCGGCGAGGTGATCACCCGGCACAAGACGCGCACCCGCCTGGACATCACCCTGGCGCTGGAGCGCACCCCCGACGGCGGGCAGCGCTTCCGCAAGATCGTGCGCGTCAACGGCGTCGAAAAGCGGGTGATGGACATCATCGGGCTGCTCAATGTGGTGCTGTTCCTGCCGCGCGACCTGACGCTGATCGAGGGTTCGCCCGCCGACCGCCGCCGCTTCATCGACGACACCCTCAGCCAGATCGATGCCGCCTACGTCGAGGCGAGCGACCTCTACGAGAAGGTGCTGCCACAACGCAACGCCCTGCTGCGCCGCATCTCCGAAGGCGGGGCGAGCGCCCGCGAACTCGATTTCTGGGACGAGAAGCTGATCGCGGCGGGCAGCGTGATTATCGCCGGGCGTCAGCGCTTTCTGCGCGAACTGGAATACGAGGCGCAGAAGGCGCATCATGACCTGACCGGCAGGCGCGAGACGCTGACGCTGCGCTATCAGCCGAGCTTCCTGCCGACGGTCAGCGGCGGCGGGCAGATGTCGTTCGACGCCCTCGGCTTGGACCTGCACCGTGAACTGACGCCGGAGCAGATCGCGCCGCAGTTCGCCGACCGCCTCAAAGTCGACCGCCAGGAAGAGATTTTTCGCGGCATGACCCAGAGCGGTCCCCACCGCGACGAGCTGCGTCTGCTGATCAACGAGCGCGACGTGGGGCAGTATGGCAGCCGGGGGCAGTCGCGCACCACCGTGCTGGCATTCAAGCTGGCGGAGCTGGTGTGGATGCGTGAACGCATCGGCGAGTGGCCCCTGCTGCTGCTTGACGAGGTGGCTGCCGAACTGGACGCCCGCCGCCGCGCCTATCTGCTGGAACGCATCGACGGCGCGACGCAAACTTTGATGACCACCACCGAGATGGATATTTTCACGCCCGATTTCCTGGAGCGCGCCGCCATCTGGCGCGTCAGCGACGGGCAGATCGATACCCAGCCGGGATGACCCGGCGCAAGGAGCCCGCATGACGACCGCTATCGCCGACCCTGCCGCCCGCACCGCCGCCGCGCACAGCGCCGCCCCCTGGAAACCCTATCCGGCGCGGCAGGTCTGGCACACCCCGCACATCGCCGGACGGCTGCTCACGCGGGTGGATGTCACCAGCCCACAGTTGGATAATCTTCGCGATATACACATCCTG
Source organism: Anaerolineae bacterium (assembly GCA_016789005.1). Taxonomy (GTDB): domain Bacteria; phylum Chloroflexota; class Anaerolineae; order Aggregatilineales; family Phototrophicaceae; genus Flexifilum. The sequence continues at coordinate 2,722 of JAEURA010000102.1, read as the reverse complement.
CTGCCGCCCTCTTACGACTCGCAGCCCGACCGGCGCTACCCGGTGATGTACATGCAGGATGGGCAGAACCTCTTCGACGAACGGGTCAGCTTTGGCGGGCACGACTGGCGCGTCGATGAGACGATGCAGGCGCTCGCGGCGGAGGGCATCGAGGCGCTGATCGTCGGCGTCGAACACGGCGGCGAGCGGCGGGTCGCCGAATACAACCCTTATGCCCACTTCTGGAATGGGCGCGGCGCGGACTATCTGCGCTTCCTGACCGAGACGCTCAAGCCGGTGGTGGATGCTGAGTTTCGCACCCTGCCCGACCCGGCGCACACTGGAGTCTTTGGCTCGTCGATGGGCGGCTTGATCAGCCTGTACGCTTTCTTCACGCACCCGCAGGTCTTCGGCATGGCGGGGGCGATGAGTCCCTCGCTGTGGATCGGCGGCGGGGCGATTTACGGCACGGTCACCGAAGCGCCGGTCAACCCTGGACGGGTTTACCTGGATAATGGCACGCGCGAAAGCAGTGCCCGACGCATGAGCGCGCTGCTGCTCGCCAAGGGCTACCGGCGCGATGTGGACCTGAAATACGTGGTCGAGCACGACGGCGAACATACCGAGGCGGCATGGGCGCGGCGGCTGCCTGATGCGCTGCGCTTTCTGCTGAAGCGGGGATGATCTTCCTCACCGGCGGGACAGGCTTCCTGGGGCGGTATCTGGTCGCGGAACTGCGCCGGCGGGGCTACCCGCTGCGCCTGCTGACTCGGCGCGCGGCAGATCACCCCTGGCTGGCGGCGCTGCCCGACCTGGAGGTCGTCGAGGGCGACCTGGCGGATGGTGACCTGCTGCGGCGGGCGGCGCAGGGCTGCCGATTCGTCATCCACGCCGGCGGCAGATTCCGCTTCTGGGGCGACGAAGCCGCCTTCATGGCGACCAACGCCGAAGGCACGCGCAGCGTCGTCGAGGCGGCGCTGGCGGCGGGCGTCGAACGTTTCCTGCACATCTCGACCATCGCCGTGATCGGCACGCCCGACCCGGCGCAGATCATCGACGAGACTTACTCCCCACAGCCGGCAGACGCCTACCAGCGCAGCAAGCTGCAGGGCGAGCAGATCGTGCTCGACGCCTGGCGGGAGCGCGGTCTGCCCGCCGTCGTCCTGCGCCCCGGCGCGTTCTACGGTCCCCTGGGCGAGTACGGCTTCAACCGGCTGTTCTTCCGCGACCCGCTGCGCGGCATCGCCATGCAGATCAGCGGTGGGCGCTACATCATCTTCCCGGCGTACATCGCCGACGTAGCGCAGGGGATCGCCCTGGCTCTGGAAGGCGGGCGGGTCGGCGAGACGTATCACCTGTGCGGCGGCTGGATCACCCACCGCGAGGCGTTCGACATCGTCTATGCCGAGGCGGGGCTGTGGCTGCCGCGCCTGGGGTTTCCCGGTTGGGCGGGGGTCGCCTTTTCGCGCCTGCTGGAAGCCTTCGCGCGTCTGACCGGGCGAGAGCCGTTCTACCCCTACAACCTCAAGTCTTACGTCTACAACTACTGGCGCGTCTCCAACGCCAAGGCGCGGCGCGAGCTGGGCTTCGCTCCGACGGATTTCCGCGAGGGGGCGCGGCGGACGATCCGCTGGTATCGGGCGGGCTGTCCGGAGGACCCGCCGGATTTGGAGACCAGGTAACGGTGGCGGCATGACAGGGTTAACGCATAAGGATATGAGTCTCATTTGCTTCACGCCGATCCCCATTTCCGAATGAAGATGGGGCGCAGAACGGGTCAGGAAAGCTCTCTCTATAAATTGGGCAGGGTAGTAGGTGTGAGGTGAAGAGGGCTAACTGAGACGTGGTATCTTGACGCGTAAGCCCTGGGCGGCATGACGAACTTTGAGACGAACAAGTTTTCTGGATAAAATAGAGATCACATTAGAGGATGTGTTCCATGACCATCACTTATGTAGTAGGTGATCTGTTCGAAAGTCCGGCTCAAGTTCTGGTCAACACGGTCAATACGGTCGGGGTGATGGGCAAGGGCATTGCCCGCGACTTCAAGCTGATCTACCCCGACATGTTTGCAAAATATCAGTCGTTGTGTGAACAAGGTCTGTTCAATGTTGGGCAGCTCTGGCTTTTCAAAACACCCTACAAGTGGGTGTTGAACTTCCCAACCAAAAAACACTGGCGCAACCCGTCAAAACCGGAGTACGTCCGGCTCGGTCTAGAGAAGTTCGCCGCGACTTACCTAGAGAAAGGAATCACCTCGATCTCGTTTCCGATGCTGGGTTGTGGCAATGGTGAACTAGATTGGGAATCGCAGGTCCGCCCAATGATGGAACGTTATCTGCGAGAACTCCCTATCAATTGTTACATTCATATTTATCGTCCAGATGATGAAGCGCAGCCGGAGCATCGCGACATCGAGCGGATGAAGCGCTGGCTCAACAGTGAACCCCAGAACCTGCCCTTTGATGAAGTGTGGACGGACCTGCGACAAGTTCTCATGAAACAGGAGAGATTTCAGTCGCCTGTCAGCGGACGTTTCTTCACCGTGACCTTCCCGGATGCCGGGGACGAGACGATCTTTCGCCCTTCGCCCAACGAGGACGGCGTGTTTTCGGTCAATTATGACGGTTGGCTTGACCTGTGGCAGCATCTGCGTTCCGCCGGGTACATCATGGCGCAGAATCTGCCGGGTGAACTGCGCGATGTCTCGGATTGCGTGGTGACGCTGATGTCTGAGCTGACT
>JAEURA010000088.1 GCA_016789005.1 Anaerolineae bacterium | reverse complement strand
CGATACCCTGCGCGTCCCGGCAGTCTGGTTGGGGGTAGGGCTGTTCTTTTTGTATGCCGGCATGGAGACATCGCCGGGTCAGTGGATGTTCCCGCTGTACAACCAGTCGCGCGGCATCCCTGAGGCGACCGCCGGCTTCTGGGTCAGTTTCTACTGGGGAAGTTTCACCATCGGTCGTATCTTCTTCGGGGCGATCATCAGCTACATCCCAACTCATCTCCTGATGCGGCTGTGCCTCGCCGGAACTTTGGTCGGCGCGGGGTTGATCTGGTGGAGTCCGACGCCGGATGTCGGCTTCCTGGGATTGGCGATCTTCGGTTTTGCGCAGGCGCCGATGTTCCCGGTCTTCATCTCGCAAACGCTGGGGCGTGTGGGCGCACGCAATGCGCCTAACGCCATCGGTTTCCAGGTCGCCGGCGCAGGCGTGGGCATCGCCGCAATCCCGGCGCTGATCGGCGTGGTGGCGCAACGCACGACGCTGGAAGTCATCCCGCCCTTTCTATTCGGTGCGGCGATCCTGGTGGTCATTCTGTATGAAGTGAGCGCGCGGATGCACGCCAGAGACTCCTAGAGACTGTTATGAACTTCTACAGCAGGAGTTCCCCTCACCCCTGTATCCCCTCTCCCACGCGCGCGGGGCGAGGGGGCATGACTCCCCCTTCTCCCCGTTTTGTGGGAGAAGGGGGCTGGGGGGTTGAGGGGAGAAAAGTTCATAACAGGCTCTAGGCTTCAACCAGTCTGCAAAAGGATGTCGTCATGCTCGAATTCCTGTCTTCTCCCAGCGCGTTTCTGCGGGCGATGGACGTTGGCATCCCCGACGGCGTCGCGGAACCCTTTGAGGCATACTGGCAGCGCGAAGGATTGGCGACTTCTGCCGCGCTCGACCGTGCCGGGACGCCCTGGGTGCGTCAGTTCGACCGGTTCGGCGGGCGCATTGACGAACTCCTCTTTCCGCCCGCCTATTGGACGATGCTGCACACCAGTTACCGGGCAGGCGCGGTCTGGCGGGCACTGGAAGAATCCATGCCTGCCGCCTATGCTATTGGCTATCTCACCTGCTATTACGATGTCGGCTTGTACTGCCCGCACACCGTCTCGCTGGGAACCGCCGCCGCCGTCGCCAAGTACGCCGCGCCGGAGGTGCGAGAACGATTCCTGCCGGCGCTGCTCCGCCGTAACGATGCTGTCTGGCAGGGCGCAACCTGGATGACTGAAGCGCGCGGCGGCAGCGACCTGGGCGCGACGGTCGAGACTCTGGCGCAGCAGACCCCTGACGGATGGCGGCTGACCGGCGACAAGTACTTTTGCAGCAATGTCGGCGCGGAACTGGCGGTAGTGGCAGCGCGACCGGAAGGCGCTCCCCCCGGCGTGCGTGGGCTGGCGCTCTTTCTGACGCCGCGCCTTCGCAGCGACGGCACGCTGAACTACCATGTGCGGAGGCTGAAGGACAAGATCGCCACGCGCTCCGTGCCGACCGGTGAAGTCGAACTGGACCGCAGCGAAGCCTACTTCCTGGGCGAGCCGGGTCACGGCATCTACCATATCCTGGAAGTGCTCAACCTGTCGCGCGTCTCCAACAGCGTCGGTGCGGTCGCCCTAATGCAGCGGGCGCTGGCAGACGCCTGTTCGTTCGCCACCGGACGCGAAATCTTCGGCACGAAACTGATCGATCAGCCGCTGATGCGTCATCAGATCACCCAGAAGATCGCCGATCTGCGCGCCGCCTTTGCCCTGGCGTGGGAGCCGGTGCGGATCGCAGAGGAAGTTTGGCGAGAACCTGCGCCGCGCTATTCCGAGCGATTCCAATGCTTTCGCGTCCTCGTCCATCTGGCGAAATACTGGACGGCGGAGCTTGCCGTTCAGGCGGCGAAGTGGGCGATGGAGGTCAACGGCGGCATGGGCACGCTGGCGGAGTTCGGCGTGGAGCGGCATCTGCGCGAGGCGATGATCCTCAACATCTGGGAGGGTCCGCCGCACCGCCAGATCATCGACGGCTTCGAGGCGCTGGAGCGCAAGGGCGGGTATCGCCTGCTGCTCGACCACCTTACGCCCTATGCCGACGCGGCGCTGCTCGAAGCCCACCGCCGCAGGCTGGAGGCGCATTTTGCGCTGCCCGCCGATCAACAGGCGGCGCAGATGGAAGACATCTTCAGTGCGCTGGCGCAGTTCACCGCCGCCGCCCTGGCGTCAAAATACCCGGCTTTGTCGATGGCGTGAGACGGCGCTGACACACGGCGCAATTCCACCCTTGCAATGACGCCAGGGCGGGTGCTAAAGTACGGTGCGATGCAGCCTGATATTCGGGCTGAACAATCTATCATCAAGAGCGGTGGAGAGATTCGGCTCTGTGAAACCGCGGCAACCCCCGGAGCGCCGGAAAGGTGCCAATTCCGACAGAGTTTCACACTCTGGGAGATGAGCAGCAAGCTGATCGATTGTCGTGCGCCTCTCATCCCTGAGAGGCGCTTTTTTTATCCATCATGTTCGCCATAAAGCGACACAACAGGAGGATGCGACACATGACACAGAACCCGCAGCGGCAAGTCAGCAGCACTTTCATGACCTCTCCAAGCTACTTCTTCACGTCTGAATCGGTTTCCGAGGGACATCCCGACAAGCTGTGCGATCAGGTATCGGATGCCGTGCTGGACGCGATTCTCGAACAGGATGCCAACGCGCGCGTCGCCTGCGAGACCTCCACGACCACCGGCATCGTCTTCGTCTTCGGCGAAATCACCACGTCCGCTTATGTTGACATCGAAAAGCTGGTCCGCGAGACCGTCCGCGACATCGGCTATACGCGCGGCAAGTACGGCTTCGATTACGAGACCTGCGGCGTGATGGTGGCGATCAAGGAGCAGTCGTCCGACATCGCCCAGGGCGTTGACAAGGCGCTGGAAGCCCGCGAAGGCGCGATGAGCGATGAGCAGATCGAGGCGACCGGCGCAGGCGACCAGGGCATGATGATCGGTTTCGCCTGCGACGAAACCCCGGAACTCATGCCGCTGACCATCGCGCTGGCGCACAAGCTGGTGCGGCGTCTGGCGGAGGCGCGTAAGGCGGGCGAGATCAGCTGGCTTCGCCCCGACGCCAAGAGCCAGGTGACCGTCGAATACGCCTATGGCAAGCCGAAGCGCGTCGATACCATCGTCATTTCCACCCAGCATGCGCCCGATGTCGATCAGGCAGAG
>JAEURA010000044.1 GCA_016789005.1 Anaerolineae bacterium | reverse complement strand
ACAGACGGCGCGGGGCGGCGGTGATCACCCGCTGCACCTGCGCTGCGCCGCAGACCGGGCAGGCGGGCGCAGGGCTATTCATGCTGTGGCGCGCTTCGAAGGCGTGTCCGTTGGCGCAGCGGTAGTCGTACAGGGGCATGGCGGTCCTCCGATGAGTGATGGTCGCCTGTGACTTTATCCCGGACGCGCCATCTTTTCCAAAATCGCCGGGTCGATGCGGTCGTAGAAGTAGTCGGAAAACGGCTTGAGCGCCTTACAGACCGTGATCACCCGGTCTACCAGATCGTCTTTCACCACGTCCTCGTCGCTGATGTTGTGGACTGCGAGAAACTGCTTGTAGCGCAGCAGCGCGATCTCCGGGTGATCTTTGCTGAAGCCTTTCGGCGCCGTCTTGAGCTGTTCGCCCTCGATGCTGCCGAAGGAGCGGACGAAGGACTCTGAGGCGAGGACGGCTTTCAACGGACGGGCATCCGCCGCGATGCTCTCGCGAATCGCCTGAAGCGCCTCGGAACTAGGCATGTAGAGTCCCCCGGCGATCATGCTGCCGCCCGGCTGAATCTGGATGTAGTAGGCGCTGCCCAGCGTCTTGCGACCCTGGGGACCGATCAGCGCACCCATCCAGGGCTTGTAGGGCGTCTTGTCCGGCGAAAAGCGGATGTCGCGGTGGATGCGGTACAGCGTCTCCGGCGGCGTCAGCGGTCCGACATCTTCCACCTCATCGAAACGGGCGAGGACCTCGGCGATGAATATTTCGTGGGCGGCGCGAGCGGCGTCGTAACGCTTTTTATTCGCCTTGAACCATTCGCGGTCGTTGTTGCGATTCAGGTCGCGCAGAAAGTCGAGCGCGAGACGCAGCGATTCCGGCATGATCTCCTCCTGGCGTTGCCCAACATGCTCTCATTGAGATGAAATGGTAGCAGACCTTGTGAAAAAGAACAAAAATGCTAAACGCCAGGGCAAACGCATCAAAATCGGCTGTTGGCTCATAAGCATCCAGAACGTGTCGTAGGGGCGCATCGCGATGCGCCCGAAATCGCGGGCGGTTCACAGGCGGTTCACGGGCGGTTCGCGAACCGCCCCTACAAAACCCATCATGTCTGTGGTGACCCCATCGGGATATTTGATGCGTTTGCCCTGTGCTAAACGCGCAGGACAAAGATCATATCTCATGGGTGTAAGTAATCACTTGCTTGTATATTGTGCCGGTATACGATTGGCAGTGTAAGTAAGTGCTTGCATGCAGTACAGGAGGAGGCAGCATGTTCCCAGATTCCGGCGCGGAGGACACCCGCCAGCGCATCATCGATGCGGCGCTGGCGCTCTTTAGCGAGGTCGGCTATGCGCGGGCGACGACGCGGGCGATTGCTGAGCGCGCCGGAGTCAACGAAGTGACCATCTTCCGCCATTTCGGCAGCAAGAAGAGCCTGCTGATGGCGTGCGTCGGGACGAGCAATCAGCAGGGTTTCGCACAGACCTTCGCCGATCATCTGACCGGCGACTATGCCGAAGACATTCGCCGTATGGCGCGCTTGCAGCGGGCAGATATCGCACAGCGGGTGGGCGTGCTGCGCCTGTTTCTGTGTGATGCGCAGGCTGTCTCCGACCTGCAGGAAGCGATGCTCCTGGGCGCAGGCGACAATCGGGCGCGCCTGGCGGGCTATTTTCAGCGGCAGATCGAAGCGGGCATCGTGCGGGCGGATGTCGATCCGGTGATCCTGGCAAATGCCTTCGACAGCCTGTTTTCCTTCAGCGTGCTTTTCCAGCATTTCATGGGAGCCGCTCCCGCAGTGCCGACCGATGACGCGCTGGAGGCGCTCGCCAGAGTGTTCATCCAGGGCACGATGGCGCAGGGCGAGCGGTGAATGCAGCCTGCTGCCGCTCGGACCACTGCTATTTCGAGGCCCGCTTTCCCCCTCTGCGTCTAGTCGCTTTATGTGAGGTGCAGCAATGCCAATGTTCATCCGTATCGTCCTGATCATCGCCGTCCTGCTCGGACTGCTTCTGGCAGCCGGATGGGCGGGATTTCAGGTGAAAGCCTCGAGTTTTGCGCTGGTTCCCTTCTCGTCCGCTCCGAGCAAGGTGGCGATCCCCGCCGACCTGCCGGAGCCGGTGGAACGCTTCGCCCGCGCGGTCTTCGGAGAGGAACTCCCCGAAGTCAGTTCGGCGATGGTCCTGGGGCGCGCCCAGCTCGCGCCGACCGGCATGCCAATGCCGGCGCGATTCCGCTTCTACTACGACGCGGCGCGCAGCAGCCACTACCATGAGATTCAGGTGACCTGGTTCAACCTGCCCTTTATGCGCATCCACGAGCGCAACCTGGAGGGGCACGTCATGCTAGATCTATCGCTGCTCGGCAAGGTGGAAGACCAACCAAAGACCAATCGCGCCGGAATCCAGGGTTACTGGAGCGAAGTGCTGGCGTGGGTCCCATCGATTGCGCTGACCGATCCGCGCCTGCGCTGGGAGACGGTAGACGCCGCGACGGCGCGCCTGCATCTGCCGGGGCTGGACGCCGAGGAAGCGTTCACGGTGCGCTTCGACCCGCAGACCGGGCTGATTTCGGAGATCGAGACGCAGCGCTACCAGGATGAGGCACGTCCAGAACGCTGGCGCTGGTTCAATCGCATCCTCGAATGGGGGGTGGTCGATGGTATGCGCGTCCCTGTGCGCTCTCAGACGCAGTGGAACGATGCCGAACCCTGGGCGACCTGGGAGGTCGAGCAGGTGATCCTCAATGCCGATGTTTCGGCACGACTGGCTCAGTTCGGCGGGGACCTGGCGCAGTGATGCGGGCGGTAAGCGCTATTCCAGGCGGATGCGCGGGTTGAGCAGGGCGTAGACCACGTCGGCGGCGAGGTTCGCCAGCGCGAAGAAGAATACCACCACCATGACCGTCGCCTGCATCAGTGGGATATCCTTGTCCTCGACGGCGGCGGTCATCAGGCGTCCCAGACCGGGGTAATTGAAGACGTTTTCGATCACGATCAGCCCGCCGATCAGCCAGCCGACCGACAGCGCGATCACCGTGACGGTGGGCAGCAGGGCGTTGCGCAGCACATGCCGCAGGATCACCTGCCGGCGGGGCAGCCCTTTGAGGACGGCGGTGCGCACATAGGTCTTCTTCATCTCGTCAATCACCCCGGCGCGGGTCATGCGGACGATGTACGCCATCATGACGAAGCCGGCGGCGACGGCGGGCAGGATCATCTGGCGCAGGAGTTCGCCCAGCGGGGCATCTGCCGAGAGGGTTGCGCCGGTCGGAAACCAGCCCAAGCCGAGCGCGAAGACGTTGATCAGCACCAGACCGGTGACGAATTCCGGCAAGCCGACGACCGCCAGCGTCAGGATGTTGATCAGGCTGTCGATCCAGGTGTTTTCGCGCAGCCCGGCGATCACGCCGAGCGTGACGGACAGCGGGACGGTGAGGATCAGCGTGACCAGCGCCAGCTGCATCGACCTGCCCAGGCGCTCCATAACCAGCGGGCGGATCGGCGGTCTGCCGCCGGTGAAGGCGCGCCCCCAGTCGCCGCTCACGAAACCGGTCAGCCAGGCGGTGTACTGCACCGGAAGAGGCTGGTTCAGCCCCAGGTCTTCACGCAGGTCTTGCAGCGCCTGCTCCTGAGCTTCGCGCCCCAGGATCAGCCGGGCGACATCGCCGGGTAGGATTTGCGTGGAGGCGAAGACCAGGATCGAGGTCAGAAACAGGGTCAGGGCGAGCAGCGCCAGCCGGCGCGTCAGAAAGCGCAGCATCAGCCTGCCTCGTGGTGGCGCGCGGCGGAGTCCCCCGCCTGCAGGCGGGCGAGGTCTTCGACCAGAATGTGACAGCGGATGAAGTGCCCGTCTCCGGCTTCGTGGATCGGCGGCGCGTCGTGTTCGCAGATCGCGCCGATCTTGCGGGGACATCGGGTGTGAAAACGGCAGCCGGTCGGCAGGTCGCGCGGGCTGGGCAGCTCGCCCTCCAGCCGAATGTGCTTGCGCTGCGCCGCCGGATCGGCGACCGGGATGGCGCTGATCAGCGCTTCGGTATAGGGATGCGACGGCGCGCTGTAGACCTGCGCCACCGATCCCTGTTCGACGATCTCGCCGAGGTACATCACGACGATCCAGTCGGCGAGGAAGGCGATGGCATCCAAGTTGTGCGAGATCAGCAGGTACGACGCGCCCTTGAGCGCCCGCAGGTCCTTGAGCAGGTTGAGGATCACCGACTGCACCGAGACATCGAGCGCCGAGGTCGGCTCGTCGGCGACCACCAGCGCCGGATCGGCGGCGAAGGCGCGGGCGATGGCGACGCGCTGCTTTTCGCCGCCGCTCAGCTCGACTGGATAACGCTCGGCGAAAGCCTCCGGCAGGCGCACCGCCGTCAGCAGGGCGCGCACCCGTTCGCGCACGGTATCGCGGCTCAGACGTTCATCGGAAAGCCAGCGGACGGCGCGCCCCAGCTGCTCGCCAACGCTCAGATACGGGTTGAGCGCATCGTTGGGGTTCTGGAAGACCATCTGGAGTTCGCGCAGCGCCGAGCGTGGGCGGCGGTTCAGGCGGGGATCGAGCGGCATGTCGAGCAGTGCCAGCGCGCCGGCGTTCGCCGTCTCTAACCCGACGATCAGCCGCGCCAGCGTGGTTTTGCCGCTCCCCGATTCGCCGACCAGCCCCAGCGTCGAACGCGCCCGCACCCGCAGACTGGCGCCATCGACGGCGCGCAGCGGTCGCCGCCCGGTCATCAGCAGGCGGTCGAGGAGTGTCGGCGGGTCGAACGCCTTGAACATCGCTTCGGCGGTCAGCACGTAGCCATCGCGCGGAGGGGCATCGCCCGCGCCCTGCTTCGGCGTGGTGTCGATGACCAGCGCGCCAGAGGCGATCTCGCGCCAGCGCCAGCACTTGATCAGGCGGTCGCC
>JAEURA010000043.1 GCA_016789005.1 Anaerolineae bacterium | reverse complement strand
GGCATTCTGGTCGCTGACGCGCGTGACGCGCAGCGGGGTGTTGTCCGACCACGCCTGGAAAGACTCGGCGATCACCTGCTCGATGGCGCCGTCGGGGAAGCCGGAGACGACGTTGCGGATCGCGTAGGTCAGGTCGGTGGTGCGCCAGGGTTCGGAAAGCTGATAGCCGACATAGCCGGGGTCTGCCGAGAACGGCGAATCCACGCCGCCGCCGTGATAGGCGATCAGCTGCGCTTCGTCGTTGACGATCACGGCGACCGCGCCGCTTCCGCTGCGCGCCGCGTTGAAGACGGTCACCGTGTAGGTGGCGGCGGCGGGCGCGGTGACTCCTTCAAGGCGGGCGTTGCGCTTACCCCCGCCATCGTCGTCTTCCGTCACCAGCGCGCCTTCCGACGTATATAAACGCAGGACGGGGTCGATCTCTCCGCCTTTGGCGTTGGCGACGAGGATCAGGCGGTCGCCCGCCTCTGCCGTGAACAGAAATTGCACCGATTCGCCCGCCGCCAGTATTTCCTCAGCCGGCTCGCCATAGCGCAGCATCCGCAGGGTGTCCTGCGCCGCCGCCTGGAACGCGCCGACCACCAGCAGCGCCAGGATCAGGCTGCCGAACAGCGATTTTCTTCGAAACATGTGGGTTCTCTCCAGCATGATGCGCCTACCCCAACCCGGAACTGCCGCCGCCCTTGCGGCTGCGCACGCTGGGCACGCTGCGGCTCTGATTGCCGCTGCGCCGGAAGCCGCCGCCGGAACTGCCCCCCGAGGGGCGGTTGGAGCTGCCGCCCGAACCCCGGCTGGAACCGCCGCCATAGCTGCCCCCACCGCCATAGCTGCCCCCACCGCCGAAGAACCCGCCGCCGGAACCACCCCGACCGCTCAGAAAGAGGTTAAGCAGCAGATTGATCAGCCCGCCGCCGCCCCGTCCGCTGATAACCACCACGACGACAAGGATGATGCACAGGATCGGCAGCAGGCTGTCGAACGACATGCCGAACAGACCCTCGCTGCCGCTGTCTCTGGGCTGGGTGCGCACGGCGGTCGGCTGAACCCGGACGGCGGTCGGCTCGGTCAGAATGCCCCCGCTCTGGTTGTTCGACGCCGCGCCGACCCCCGCGCCAAAGGGCATCTGAACGTAGAGCGGCTCATCGACCTCCAGCGCATCCGGGATCATGATGGATACCGTCTGCCCCTGCACGGTCACCACGGCGTTGTTCGAGACCACGCGCGCCAGCCCTTCCGGCGGCGCGTCGGAGTCCAGAAAATTGATCTGCACGGTGCTGCTGTTGACCGGCGCGGCGTGGTCTTCCGGGATGACGTACCAGTCCAGCAGATTCTCGGTCACCAGCGGCGCGGTGTAATTGAACTGCACCAGGAAAGTGTCACCGCCTTCGACCGGCTCCGGGAAGAAATAGCGCACCGTCGTCTGATCGCTGGTTGCCGACACGGTATAGGTTCCGGGCGTCTCGCCGGAAGCGGCGCGCCTCAGCTCCACCAGATCGCCCTGGGGCGTGTTCAGGTAGACCGTGTTGATCGTCACCGGGTCGAACCAGACCCGACTGGCGCGTGCGACCGATCCGCTCTCCATGACGAAGGTCTGCGATTCGGCGATGGTCAGGGTTTGCTCGGCTTCGCTGACGTTGATCGAGGCGTTCCAGCTTTCCCAGTAGAAACTGATGTCCTGCGCCGCCGCCGTCAGGGGCAGCAGCGCCAGGGTGACGAGAAGGAGGATCAAACGACTGCGCATGGTGCGTTCTCCTGCATAACTCTGCATGATGCGCCGACAAGCCAGGGCGCGTCCTGGTAATGCTGCCGATCAGACTGCCGCCGCTTCCGTCATGAGCCTGAGCCGCGCGAGACGCGCTCGAAGATGATGCGCAGCCCTTCCAGCGTCAATTCCGGCGCGATCAGGTCAAAGGCGTCGGTATTGGCGCTGAACAGCGCCGAAAGCCCACCGGTAGCGATGACCTTGACGCCGGGCTGTCCCAGTGCGGCTTTGATCCGGCGGACCATGCCCTCGATCATGGCGACGTACCCCAGAAAGATGCCGGACTGCATGGCGTGAATGGTATTGGTCCCGATGGCGCTCGGCGGCGGTTGTAGATCGACCTTATGCAGCCGGGCGGCGTGGCTGACCAGCGCCTCCTGCGAAACGTCGATGCCCGGCGCAATCGCCCCGCCCCGGTAAGCGCCATCGGCATCGACCACATCGAAGGTGGTCGCCGTGCCGAAGTCGATGACGATTGCCGGCGCGCCGTACAGCGCGACCACCGCCGCCGCGTTGATGATGCGGTCGGCGCCTGCCTGTTCTGGCTGGTCGATGGCGACCCGCACGCCGGTATCGGTCCGGTGCGTGACCACGACCGGCGCACAGCCGATGTAGCGTTCCGCCAGCTCGACGAAGGCGCTGGTCAGGCGAGGGACGACGCTGCCGATCGCCACGCCAGAGATGTCCTGATAGCGCAGCGAAGCGCTCTCCAGAAAGCTGCCCAGCAGCACGGCGTATTCGTCCGGCATTTTGTCGGGCACGGTGCGCGCCCGCCAGCTGAACAGCCAGCCGCCCTGACGATAGAATCCGAAATGGATGTTGGTGTTGCCGATGTCAATCGCGAGAAGATTCTCGACCATGAAGGAGGTTCTCTCTGTGCGCCGTGCGAGAAGATTCTACCCTGTTTTTCGATGGCGCGCCGCGCCTTCAGCGCATCCTGCACCTGAAACAGATCTCGCCCCACGTTGCGAAACTCCCGACAGGGACGTATGATTCACGCGGCACAACTTTTCACCACACCGGCAGAAATCAGCGGCGAAGACAAAATGAGCCTCACCATCAGACCGGCAGTACTCGACGATGCGGGCGCGATCAGCGCGGCGTTCTGCGCGCAAATCGACATCTGGCAGCGAATCGGCGGCGACGGGCGCGTCGAAACCGTGCCCCACGATCTCCTCACCATCTACCAGCGCTGGCTGCACGGCGGCGCGTGGATGTCGATAGAGACGGCGTCGGTCTGGCTTAATCATCTGCTCCTGGGAGCGGGACTGGCGCGCGTCGCCCTCAACGCCTCCGGGATCATCGTCGGCTATGCCGAAGCCTTCGTCGGAAACGAGCCGGAGCCGTTCGGCAGAGTGCTGCACATTCATCATCTGCTGGCGGGGTCCCCGGCGGTTCGCCGCGCCCTGCTGGCGCAGCTGGCGCAGGACACCAGGGCGCTCCGCTGCCAGCGGCTCACGGTCGCCCGCATTGGCGGAGACAACCCTTACGCCGACTTCGCCGATCTCGCCCCTATCGCTCTGCTGCGACGGTACTCCATCTCGGCGCGCCAGGGGCAGGTCTTCTTCCGCGCCGTCGATCACCCCAACAGCGACGCAGCGCAGATCGCCGGATGGGCGATGCCCATCGGCAGAGTCGCCAGCGCGCGCACCGGCTGGGAGATGCTCTACACCCGCATGTTCGACTCCATCGCCGAGATCGCCGCCCGCAAGACGCAGCGGCTGTATCTGAGCGTCGCCGGTCAGGAAGCTTATCTGCACATTCAGCAGGGGATGTATGATCCCCGTATGGCGGAAGTGGCGGTCTGGTCTCCGAAACCGCTCAGCGTGCAGGTGGTCAGCGCCGTCCGCGATTGGGCGTACCGCGAGGGTTATCGCTCGTTGCTGATGACCGTCCACGATGACGACCGCCCGGCGCTCGGACCCGATGCCGAAGCGGATGGCTACACGCAGGAAACCTGTTCGGTGACAGCGCGAGAAGCAGGCGTGAGCTGATCCTGCTCAGGAGTCTATCGTCGAGGCGCGCGCAATCAGGCTGACCGGCGTCACCCGCTAGAGGCTGTTTGAAAATTGCCCTTGGTAGGGGCGCGTCGCGACGCGCCCGCCGTGACCGTGACGATCTTTCAGGCAGCGCGGGCGGCTCCCGAGCCGCGCCGACGAGAGCGTTGATTAATTATAAAATACTCTCCAGCGGCTCTTATTAACATCTGCGGCAGGAGTTACCCACACCCCAAGGCGAGCCTTGCTCG
>JAEURA010000021.1 GCA_016789005.1 Anaerolineae bacterium | reverse complement strand
TCGAACAAGTTCTTCATCTACTCGATGGGCGGCACGCTCGGCATGCTGCTCGCCACCCAGCTCATGGGTTGGACGGCGGGCACGTTCGACATCGGCGCGCTGACCACCCAACCGGAGTTATGGATACAGCTCAACCGACCGGACGGCTTGTTCCTCGGCGTCAGCGTCGAGGTGGTCAAGGCGGCGGCGTTCCTGGGCTTCTTCGTCGCCTTCTGCATCAAGGTCCCGGTCTGGCCCTTCCACACCTGGCTGCCCGACGCGCACAGCGAAGCACCGACCGCCGGGTCAATGCTGCTGGCGGGGGTCATGCTCAAGCTCGGCGCGTATGGCTTCCTGCGCCTGGTGATCCCGCTCTTCCCGGATGTCTGGATCAGTGAATTCCACATCCTGGGCATCACCGGCACGGTCTCCAGCCTGTTCGCCTTCCTGGCGATGCTCGGCATCGTCCTGGGCGCGTTCGCCGCCTTCGGTCAAACCGACATCAAACGGCTGGTCGCCTACAGCTCGGTCAACCACATGGGTTTCGTGGCGATGGGCTTGGCGGTGACGGCGCTGGCATACGCGCAGAACTACTTCAGCGGCACAAGCGAATTCGCCCAGGACGCCATCATCGCCACCAACGGCGCGGTCCTGCAGATGTTCAATCACGGGCTGTCCAGCGCCGGCATGTTTTTGCTCGCCGGGGCGATCTACCACAAGACGCATACCCGCGACATGCGCGAGTATGGCGGGCTGTGGGTGCGCGCGCCGATCTATGGCGGCATCTTCATCTTCACCAGCATGGCGAGCCTCGGACTGCCGGGTCTGAACGGCTTCGTCAGCGAGTTCCTGGTGGTGCGCGGCGCGTGGCCCGTCTACACGACGCTGACCGTCGTCGCCATGCTCGGTCTGCTGTTCACCGGCGGCTACATCCTGAAGGGCATTCGCGGCGTGCTGCACGGACCCTTCAACCTGCGCTGGCGCGATACGCACCTGGAGATTGACCTGCGGGAGTTCGTGGCGATTGCCCCCCTGGTGGTACTCATGGTCATCACCGGCATCGTCCCGAACTGGATCTTATCGGTCATCAACGCCTCGGTCACGGGCATGTTGAGCAACGGCGGTTGAGGACGCATTTATGGAAGCTATCGGTTTTCCGGTCATCAGTCTGATCATCTTCATCCCCATCGTCGCGGCGGTGATCATCCTGTTCATCCCGCGCGAGCAGGGCGATCTCATCAAGGGGATCGCCATCACGGCGGCGGCGTCAGTGTTCGCGCTCAGTCTGTTCGTCTACCTGAACTACAATGCACGGGTGGACGACATCAGCGCCAACCAGGCAGCGCTGCTCAGCGAAGCGGGACGCGACTCCGAACTGCTTCAACTCAACCTCGCAGTTTCGTCGCAGTCGGCGTCCGTGCTGGCGGGTCAGAGCATGACCGGGACGCAGATGTTCCACGACGGGCTGGCGTTTCAGGAGCGCGTCGAATGGCTGCCCGCGCTCGGCATCAGCTACCACGTCGGCGTGGACGGGCTGAACGCGCCGATGGTGCTGCTGACCGGCATGGTCGCCGTCGCCGGGGTGCTGGTCTCCTGGCGGATCACCGACCGCACCCGCGAATTCATGGCGTTCTTCCTGCTGCTGGTGGCGGGCGTCTACGGCGTCTTCGTCGCCATCGACATGTTCCTGCTCTTCTTCTTCTACGAACTCGCCATCTTCCCGATGTACCTGCTGATCGCCACCTGGGGGTGGGCGCAGCTTCGCGAATATGCGGCGATGAAGCTGACCCTCTACATCCTGATCGGCTCGGTGGTCGCGCTGGTCGGCGTGATCGCCATGGTGCTGGTGGCGCAGAATTACTTCCTGAACGAGGGTGCGGCGGTCTTCGCGACGGCGAAAGACGCCGGCATCCTGCCGCAGAGCGCCAGCGAACTCAGCTTCAGCATGACGCAGATCACGCTGGCAGCCGAAAATGGCGCGTTCAACGTCGCCGGGTATGCCGGCGTCGAGTCGCTGACCTTCGCCAAGCTGTGGTTCCCCTTCATCTTCATCGGCTTCGGCGTGCTCGCCGGCGTCTTCCCGTTCCACAACTGGAGTCCTGATGGACACGTCGCTGCCCCGACGGCGGTGTCGATGATCCACGCCGGCGTGCTGATGAAGCTCGGCGCTTACGCCGCGCTGCGGTCGGGCGTGCAGCTTCTGCCGCAGGGCGCGGAGGTGCATCTGCCCTGGATCGTCTTCCTGACGCTGGTCAACGTGGTGTACGGCGCGTTCATCGCCTTCCGCCAGCGCGACTTCAAGTACGTTATCGGCTTCTCTTCGGTGAGCCACATGGGGCTGGTCAGCATGGGCTTCGCGACCATGAATCTGACCGGTATGACCGGCGCGGGCTTGCAGATGTTCAGTCACGGCGCGATGACGGCGCTGTTCTTCGGCTGCGTCGGCATGGTCTACGACCGGGCGCACACCCGCGACATCCCGTCGCTCGGCGGTTTCATCAAGATCATGCCCTGGGTCGGCTTCGCCTTCATCGTCGGCGGTCTGACCAGCATGGGTATGCCGGGCTTGAGCGGCTTCATCTCGGAATTCCCGATCTTCCAGGGGATGTGGCGCGCCAGCGAGTCCGTCAGCCTGTCGCTGGGACCGTTCAACCTCTCGAACTACTACTCGATCATGGTGATCATCGCGGCGCTGGGCATCATCATCACGGCGGCGTACGTGCTGCGGGTCACCAGTCAGGTGTTCTTTGGCGACTTCGACCGTCAGAAATACCCGGATGTCGATGACATCACCGTCCGTGAACGCTTCGTGCTGATTTTCCTCGGCACGCCGCTGGTCTTGCTCGGAACGCTGCCGTTCATCATGGCGCCCATGCTGGAGACCGGTCTGCGTCCGGTACTCGCGCTGCTGGGAGGGGCATAACCCACTATGGAATTCAATTTCCTGCAAAGTCTGCCTGCCATCGCCCCGGAGATCGGCTTGACCGTCATGGCGGTCGTTGTCCTCCTGCTCGATGTCTACCTGCCGGAAAGCAAGCGGCGGAATGTCGGTTTCGTCGCCGGGTTCGGCATGCTGGCGACGGCGGCGGCGTATTTCTTCCTGTGGGCGCCAACGCTTGAGACGCAGGGCTTGTACTGGGGCGGCAACATCCGTCACGATACGCTGGCGGAGATCTTCAAGATCATGGTGCTGATCGCCGGCGCAATCACCTGCTTCATCGGGGTCGATGCCAAGAGTCTGGCGCGGCGCGGCGAATTCTTCCTGATCATCATCGTCAGCTCGCTTGGCGCGACGCTGATGGCAGGCGCGACCGACCTGATCATGGTCATCCTGGCGCTGGAGACGACGACCATCCCGCTCTACGTCCTCGCCGCCTTCCGCCGTGACGACACGCGCAGCGCCGAATCGGGCATGAAGTATTTCCTGTTCGGTTCGTTCGCCTCGGCGATCCTGCTCTACGGCATCAGTCTGCTGTACGGGTTCACCGGGCACACCAACCTCTACGACATCGCCGCCTTCCTGGGAACCGAAGCCTTCTCCAGCAACGCCGTGCCCGTCCTGATCAGCATTGCGCTGATCATCACCGGCTTCGGCTTCAAGATCAGCGCCGTGCCCTTCCACTTCTGGACGCCGGACGTTTACGAAGGCGCGCCCACCCCGGTGACGGCATTCCTGAGCGTCGCCAGCAAAGCCGCCAGCTTTTCGCTGCTGGTGCGTTTCTTCCTGGCGGTCTTCCCGCTCGGTCTGGTGATCGACGGGCTGACGATCAGCAGCTTCTGGATACAGACGGTCGCCGCGCTGGCGGTCATCTCGATGACCTTCGGCAATCTGCTCGCGCTTTGGCAGAAGAACATCAAGCGCCTGCTGGCATATTCCAGCATCGCCCAGGCGGGCTACATCCTGATGGGCGTCGCCGCGCTGAGCACCGAAAGCGGCACGAGCGTCGCCGCCATCGGCTTCTACCTGTTCATGTACACCTTCACCAACCTGCTGGCGTTCGGGGTGATCGTCTACTTCAGCGAGGCGACGGGCAGCGAGAACATCCGCGACCTCGCCGGGCTGAGTCGACGCAACCCGATGCTGGCGCTGGCGTTCACCATCGCCCTGCTGTCGCTGGCGGGCATCCCGCCGGCAGCCGGCTTCTTCGGCAAATTCTTTCTGTTCCAGGCGGCAGTCGAAGCCAACCTGACCTGGCTGGCGATCATCGGCGTGCTGAACGCGATTGTGGCGCTGTACTACTACCTGGTCGTCATCAAGGTGATGTACGTCGATCACGGCGACTATGAAGAGATGGAAATCCCGGTCTCGCGGGCGGGTGGGGCAGTGCTGGCGGTCGCTTCGCTGGCGGTCGTGCTGCTCGGAACCATCCTGACCACGCCCTTCTTCGAGTGGGCGGCGCGCGGCGCGGAAGCGCTGTTCCGCATCGTGCAGGGGTAAACGCTCCAGAGGGGCGACCCACCGGGTCGCCCCGACAGCAGGGCGGGGATGATGAACAAAGGTGGGAGGAGATTCACTTTTTGCTTTGAGCTTTATTTGTGATAGAATGCGCGAACTATCGAATGCTGAGCGAACATGACCATAGGCAGTCCGCCGCCCAACCCGACCCGCCCACCCGACGAGCCGATCACGCGCGCTGCCAACCTCGGTTATGCGGCGATTGCCGGGCAGGCGGGCTGCTTCACCATCGCGATCATCATCATCGCGCTGCTGGTGGGCATCTGGCTTGACGCGCGGGCAGGGACGCGGGGACCGTTCACCATCGGTTTGCTGCTCTTCAGCATTCCATTCAGTTTGTTTGTGATGGTGCGCATTGCGTTGGGGGCAGTTGGCAACATTCGTCCCCCAAAGCCAAACAATGAAACGCGGCACGGAACACACGGTACAGAGGAGGAGAATCGTTGAACCAACGCGGTCTGATTTATCGGAACAAAGGAGCGCCCGCATGAACGCGACATCGCGCGGTTTCATCGTGTTCCTGATCCTCATCGCCTTTCTGGTCGCCTGTGCGGTGATCACCTTCGTCGTGATGCCCGGTTTGAATGTCGGCGTCGCCATCCCGGTGATCATGGTTCCGGGCGAACCGTATGACCCGACTCTGCCGGTTGAGTCCTTCCGCTGGACGAACACCCTGACGGCGACGGCGCTGGCGAGCATCGCCACCATCGTCTTCGCCCTGCTGGCGTGGCGTTCCTCGAAGGGCTGGACGAAGCAGGTCCCCGGTCGCTTCCAGGCGTGGGTGGAACTGCTGGGCGGCTTCCTTTACGGGCAGGCGAAGCAGATGGCGGGCAAGAACGCCCGCACACTCTTCCCCCTGGTCGCTTCGATCTTCGTCTTCCTGCTGGCGGTCAACTGGATGAAGCTGATGCCGGGCGTGGAAAGCGTCGGTGTCCTGCACTGCGCTGAAGAGGGCTTCAACGGCTATCCGATGGTGCAGATTGGCGGCGGCGCGTACCAGCTTTACGTCGACGCCCCGCTGAACGGCGGCACCTCGACGACCCATGAAGAGTACGAGAACTGCGAACACTACAAGCATGATGCGTCGCTGAAGCCGGCTCAGGAACAGATCGACTCTGTTGCCGCAGCTCTGGCGGAAGAAGAAGCCCATCTGGTCGAGACCATGACGGCAGAGGGCGCGGCGCAGGAAGACATCGACGCGGCGGTGGCGACACTCCGTCTGGAGATGACTGAGCAGCTCTATGCCCACGCTTCCTACGGGCTTCCGGCGGAAGACCTGAAGGCGGGCGCGGTCCCCTACAAGTTCGTCGTCACGCCTTACGTGCGCGGCGCGTCCACCGACCTGAACCTGACCATCGGCATGGCGCTGATATCGGTCGTCGCCATCCAGGTCTTCGGCGTCATCGGGCAGGGACCGAACTACTTCCAGAAGTACATCAACCTGCGCGCGCTGGGCAACATGAGCAAGAAGCCGCTGGGGGCGATTGACTTCATCGTTGGTCTCATCGAAATCATCTCTGAGATCGGTAAGATCATCAGTCTTGCCTTCCGTCTTTTCGGCAACATGTTCGCAGGCGGCATCCTGCTGATCGTCATGGCGTTCCTGGTGGCGATGATCGTCCCGGCGTTGTTCATCGGTCTGGAACTGATCGTGACGACGATCCAGGCGTACGTGTTTGCTGTGCTGACGCTGGTCTTCTCCGCTCAGGCGATGGAAGGTCACGGCGGCGACGAGCATCATGACGAGGCGCATGAGGCGGCGCATGAGGCGGCGCATGAGGCGGCGCACTAAACAGCGCACTAAACAGCGCACAACACAGGTCTGCGCTGCCGGCATGATGCCGACACGCCAGACCTCACCAACTGGGTCAACTCTGCAAGTCGAGATAACATACAACGGGGAGAGAAATAACAGATGGAACTCGAAAACGGTCTGAAGGCAATTGGCGCGGGTCTCGCGATGGTCGGCGCATTCGGTCCTGGCATCGGCATCGGTTTGCTGGTGCAGGGCGCGATGCAGGGTATCGGGCGCAATCCCGACGCCGCCAACACCATCCAGACGAACATGATCCTCGGCATCGTGTTCACTGAAGCTATCGCGATTTACGCGCTCGTCGTCGCGCTCATCATCCTGTTCGTGCTCTAGCGCGTACGAGGAGCGAGTCTCATGCAGAAACGTGCAACCCTCATACGGGTGATCCTGGCGCTGGCGCTGATCCTCAGCCTGGCGGTGAGCTTCACCGCATCCGCCCAAGAAGGCGCTGCCGAAGCGACGGCGGCGGCGGAAGCGGAACATAGTGAAGCAGCCCCCGCCGAAGGCGAAGCGGCTGCCGCCGAGGCATCCACCAACCCGCTCGTGCCGCTCGGCATCAACACCGGCTTTCTGCTGGCGCAGATCGTCAACTTCCTGCTCATCTTCGTTCTTCTGAGCCGACTGGTTTGGGGACCGCTGATGAACATGCTGGACAACCGCGCGACGACCGTCCAGAAGGGTCTGGAAGATGCCGCCGAGGCGGCGCGTGCCCGTCGTGATGCCGAAGCCGACGCCGACAAGGTGCTGGCGGCGGCGCGGGCGGAAGCGGCGCGCATCGTCGAAGAAGCGCGCGGTCGTGGTGAAGAAGTGGCGCGCGGCGTCGAAACCGAAGCCCGCAGCGAAGCCGACTCCATCCGCGCCGATGCCCGCTCCCGCGCGGAAGACGAGCGCAACCGTCAGCTTGCCGACCTGCGCGGTCAGGTCGTGGCGATTGCGGCGGCGATGTCCCAGCGCATCATCGGCGAGACGCTCGACGAGAAGCGCCAGTCTGCGCTGATCAGCGACTTCTTCGCCAAGGTCCCGGATGCAGCCAAGGCGCTCGGCGGCAGCGTCGAGGTCGTCAGCGCCATGCCTTTGAGCGATGCCGAACAGTCGTCAGTCAAGAAGCAGGTGAAAGCCGACAGCCTGACCTTCGTGGTCGATCCGTCGATCCTCGGCGGGCTGATCCTGCGCAGCGAAGAGCGCGTGGTCGATGGCAGCGTCCGCAGCAACCTGAGCAGCATGGTCGGCTCGCTGCGCTAACCGCCATCCGCCCAACCTCAGATCCATCAATAGGACGGTCCCGCGACCGTCCTTTTTTGATCCACCGCATGAGGCGCAGCGCCGCCGAGTATAATCGTAAAGCGTCTGCCCGCCGACCTGCGCGGCTCGCGCGCTTGGCTTTATCAGAAATCAGCGAGTTCCGCCCATGCCACCTCTGAAAGAACTGCTCTCTGACCTGCCTCAGCAGTACGACCTCACCGGTGGCGACGGCGCGTCGATCACCGCGCCGGTCGTCGAATCTGCCGACGAGGTGCAGCCCGGCGGGGTGTTCGTCGCCCGCCCCGGCGCGTCGGTCGATGGACACGACTTCATCGCCCGCGCCGTCGAACGCGGCGCGGCAGCTGTTGTCGGGCAGCGCGATCCGGCGGCGCTCGGCAGCCTGCTCGTGCCCTACGTGCGCGTCGAGAACGCGATGGAGTCTGTCGGCTGGCTGGCGTCAGCTTATCATGGTCATCCGTCGCGCCGCCTGGTGGTGATTGGCGTCACCGGCACAGACGGCAAAACCACCACCAGCACCATCCTGCATAGCATCATGCAGGCGGCGACCGGCGGCAGATGCGGACTGATCAGCACGGTCAGCGCCGTGATCGGCGACGAGACGCTGGATACCGGGCTGCACGTGACGACGCCGGGCGCGCCGCTCGTCCATGCCCTGCTGGGGCGGATGGTCGCCGCCGGGCTGACCCACGTCGTCCTGGAGATGACCAGTCATGGGCTGGCACAGGGGAGGCTGAACGGCGTGGCGGTCGATGCCGCCGTGATGACCAATGTCACGCATGAGCACCTGGATTATCACGGCACGTTCGAGGCGTATCGCGCCGCCAAGGGGCGGCTGTTCGCCATGCTCGGCGAGTCGGCGCGCAAGCCGAACATCCGCAAACTGGCGGTGATCAACGCCGATGACCCCAGCGCCGACTACTTCGCCGCTTTTCCCTCCGATCTGCGCCTGACCTACGGGCTGGACCACCCCGCCGACGTGCACGGCTCGGATGTGGCCCACCGCCCCGGCACTACGCAGTTTGTGGCGCGGGGGCAGGGCATCGATGGACTGTTTCATCTGCCGCTGGTCGGCAGCTACAACGTGCGCAACGCCCTGGCGGCGATCACGACGGCGCGCGGGCTGGGCGTGCTGCGCGAGACGCTGCAACAGGGTGTGGTCTCGACGCCGTCGATTCCCGGACGCATGGAGCGCATCGACGCCGGGCAGCCGTATCTGGCGGTGGTCGATTTTGCTCATACCCCCAACGCGCTGGCGACGGCGCTGGTCGCCGCCCGCGAATTGACCGGCGAAGGCGGGCGGGTGATCGCCGTGTTCGGCTGCGCCGGGCTGCGCGACCGCGAGAAGCGCCGTCTGATGCCGGAAGCCGCCGCGCAGCTCGCCGATTTCACCGTCATGACCGCCGAAGACCCGCGCAGCGAGCCGCTGGACCACATCCTGGCGACGATGGCGGCGGCGGCGGAAGCGGCGGGCGGCACGGAAGGTCAGACGTTCATCCGCGTCCCGGATCGCGGCGCAGCGCTGCACGCCGCCTGTCAGATGGCGCGCCCCGGCGACGTGGTGATCGCCTGTGGCAAGGGGCACGAGCAGAGCATGGCGTTCGGCGCGACAGAATACCCCTGGGATGATCGGGCGGCGCTGCGGGCGGCGATTCAGGGAGACCCGCCGCGCACGCTGCCGACGGCGAAAGCGTGATACACTTGGAAGGCATGAAGTAAGGAACTGAGCCATGATGAAGACAGTGACTCTCAAAGGGCATATTGACGACGCTGGCCAACTCGAACTGGAACAGCCTTTGGCTCTCAAGTCAGTCAATGTACTCGTCACGATCACGTTTGACGCGGTGGAAAGTGAAGACGTTGCAGATGAGTCTGCCGAGTCGATGGTCTTCTCCGGTAAGAGTGCTGAGGACATCCTGGCGTCTGGGCTGATCGGCAGTTGCGAAGGCACTGACTCGTGGGGAGGCGGTGACGCTGCAGAGTGGGTTGAGGCACATCGTCGAGCGCGCAGGGATCGCTATACATGGTAGACGCCATCCTGGATACGGCGGTGATCATCGATCTGCTGAGAAATCATGAACCCGCAGTTGCCTGGTTCGCCGGCGCAGCGGACTCGCGGTTTGCCGTTAACCCCATCGTCTGGATGGAGGTCATCAGTGGTTCCATCGACAAGCTGCGCCAACAGGCTGCTCAACAACTGATGGGGCAGTTCGCAATGATCTACCACTTGCGGATCGATTTGGAATGGTCGATGCAGCATCTTACACGATTCAGACTTAGCCACGGCGTGGGCTATGCCGACTGTCTGATCGCTTCGACCAGCGCGCGGCTGCAAATCCCGCTGTTCACCCGCAACCTCAAACACCTTGCTCCGCTGCTTGGCGCGCTGGCGGTCGAGCCGTATTGATCACCCCACGCCGTCCATGATCCTAGCCTGACATGCTGCTTCGCCCATTGACGCTCGCGCTGCTGTTCGCCGTCGTCCTGCTGGGAGGACATCGTCTGTTCTTCACCCAGGATGCCGGCAACCGGGTTGAACTCGATCATCCTTATGCCGCCTTTCTGGAAAGCCGCGCTTTTGGCGCTGCGCTGGGCGCGACTGCCGAATTCCGCAAGATGGAGTGGGTGGTCATCGACCCTGCCCGCCGCCGCCTGTACCTGTCGATGAGCGAGATCAGCGAGGCGATGTCCGACGGCGCGGGCGACATTGCCATAGACGCCAACCCCTGCGGCATCGTCTACGTGGCGGACCTGGAGGCGGACGATTCGATTCGTGAGCTGCGCCCGCTGGTGATCGGCGGACCCTACGATGCCGAGGCGGCGAATCACTGCGATGTGGACCACATCGCCAACCCCGACGGGCTGGCGGTGGATGCGCGCGGTCGGCTGTGGATCGCCGAAGACACCGGCAGCCATATCAACGCCGCCTTGTGGGTGTTTGACCCGGCGGAGGAGTCGCTCCGCCGTTTCGCCGCCGCCCCCGTCGGCGCGGAACTCAGCGGACCGTACATCACCGGCGATGGCATGCTGTTCTTCACCAGCCAGCACCCGGACGGAGCCAGCCAGCCTCCGTTCAACGCCGGCGTGGTGGTGGGGGTCTCCGATTTCGACGCCAACGCCGACGATTTTGACCCGCTGCCCGCCCCGGAAGGCGACCGACAGCGCACGCTGTCCATCGCAGCCGGCGAAGTCCAGGTGATCGCCCGCTCCGGCGATCCGATTCCAGGGGACGCCCAGGGCGAGGTCTTCGGCGCGGTTAGCCGCTTCGATGGCTCGATCCAGCACATCAGCGGCTCGCCGGACGGCGTGATGTGGCTGCCGCACGGTGAAACCGGCGTGCTCTACGTCAATTACGAAGGCATCCCCGGCGGCGCGGCGAGACTGAACCTGGAGCGCACACCGGCGGGCTGGCGGGTGATCGACGGGCAGATGATCGACTTCGGCGGTGTGAACGGGACCTGGCACAACTGCGGATCGAGCGTCACGCCCTGGAATACGGGACTGACCTCCGAGGAATATGAACCCTATGCCGGTGATTACAACAGCGTCGCCGTCATGAGCGAGAATCTGGGGCGCGCCGCCAACCCCTACGATTACGGCTGGATCGTCGAGCTGGCGCCGGATGGTGGGGGCGATCGGGTGGTCAAGCGTTTCGCGATGGGACGCTTCAGCCACGAGAACGCCGCTGTGGCAGGCGACCGGCGGACGGTCTACCTGAGCGACGACGGCTCGAACGTCATGCTGTTTCGCTTCGTGGCGGCGCGCCCGGACGATCTCTCGGAAGGGACGCTTTACGCCGCGCGCGTGACTCAGTTTGGCGGTACGGGCGCGGATCATCGTTTCGGGCTGGAATGGATCGTCCTGGGCACGGCGGCGGAAGCCGACATCGAGGTGGCGATCCGCGCGCTCGATCCCCGGTCGTGAGCCTCGCCCTTCGCGTCAGCGCGATTCGTGTTTAGAATCGCCAGTCGGTGAATACACGCCGATGAGGGAAGGCACATGGTCGATCTGGGAATCGTCATCGTCAACTGGAACACGCGCGATCTGCTGCGCAAATGCCTGCAAACGGTGTACGCCAGCCAGGGCGATTTCACCTTCCGCGTCGTCCTGGTGGACAACGCTTCAGACGATGGCAGCGCCGAGATGGTGCGTACCGAATTCCCGCAGACCGCGCTGATCGCCCTGGATCAGAACCTCGGCTACCCGGCGGGCAACAACGTCGGGCTGCGCCATCTGGGGTTTCATGGCGCGGGCAAGATCGACGCCGGCGCGCCGCGCTACGCCCTGCTGCTGAACCCCGATACCGAAGTTCCGCCGACGGCGCTGGCGGACATGGTCGCCTACATGGACGCCAACGCTTCGGTCGGCGTCGCCGGTCCCCGGCTGGTGCTGCCAGACGGCAGCCTGGATAAAGCGTGCCGGCGCGGCTTCCCCACGCCGATGGTCTCGCTCTATCACTTCAGCGGGCTGGCGAAGGCGTTTCCTCGCAGTCCGCGTTTTGGTCGTTATAATATGACCCATCTTCCCGCTGACGAAGAGGCGGAGGTCGACTCCGTCGTCGGAGCATACATGCAGGTGCGCCGCGAAGCGATCCGCGATGCCGGGCTGCTGGACGAAACATTTTTCATGTATGGAGAGGATATCGATTGGGCGTTCAGGATAAAAAGCGCCGGCTGGCGCGTTATGTACCATCCGCAGGTCGTCGTGAAGCACGTCAAAAGGGCGGCAAGTCGGCAAAGCAAGCGGGCGCAGTTCGAGTTCTGGCGCGCTATGCTGCTGTTCTACCAAAAGCACTATCGCCGCACCACCCCCCTGTGGCTGCATACGCTGATCCTCGGCGGGTTACTGCTGAAAGGCGGGCGTCCGCTGTGGACGGAGATGCGCCGACCGACCGCTCTGCCGAAACCGACCGGATGATCGAACCGGCGTCGCTGAACGAACCGCCGGAGCCGGTCAACTCCCCCTCGCGTCGTACCGACTTCGCCAAGGCGCTGCTCGGCATCCTGCTGATCGCCACCGATATTGCCGCGCTGACGGCGGCGTTCATCCTGGGCTACTGGGCGCGCGAGAACCTGCCGCTGTTCACCGCGCCGCCGGCGCAGCCCGCCTTTGAAAAATACGTGCCGACTCTGCTGCTCCATGTCGGCACCATCGTCATCATCTTCTATCTCACACAGATGTATCATCTGCGCCGGGCGATCAGCCGCATCGACCATGCGCGCAACATCTTCGGAGCGGTCACGGTCGGCGCGCTGATGGTCAACGGCATCCAGGAGCTGGTCTTCAAGAACACCCTCCTGGAACCGGTCGATTATCCGCGCAGCATGTTCTTCTACGTCTGGATTTTCAGCGTCGTGCTGGTCGTGCTGGGACGGGAGATCAACGCGGCGGTGCGGCGCTTCCTGCGCCGGCGCGGTATCGAGAAAGCCAACCTGATCGTCGTGGGCATGGGCAAGATCGCCCGCGAGATCATCCGCAAGATCGAGGGCAGCCCGGAACTCGGCTATCATCTGGTCGGCGTGGTCACCGTGCGTTCCGATCAGAAGAGCCGGGACCTTGGCGCGCCGATCCTGGGGCATTACCCTGAACTGGCGTATCTGATCGACCAGCACAATGTCGAGCAGGTGATCATCGCCGTCCCCGACGCCCACCGCGATGAACTGGTCGAGCTGATCTCGTTCTGCCGGCGCGGTCGGGTGGATATCAAGATTTACCCGGACATGTTCGCCTACATCGCCCGCGATCTATCCGTCGATGACCTGGGCGGCACACCGCTGGTCACGGTGCGCGATGTCGCCATGCGCGGCTGGCGGCTCAGCTTCAAGCGCGGCATGGACTTCGTCGGCGCGATGGTCGGGCTGATCTTCCTGTCGCCCTTCATGCTCCTGACCGCCATCCTGATCAAGCTGGAGTCGCCGGGACCGGTCTTCTACACGCAGACCCGCATGGGCTTGGACGAGCGCCCCTTCGAGATGATCAAGTTCCGCTCGATGCGCATCGACGCCGAAGTGACCGGACCCGGATGGACGGTGGAGAATGATCCGCGCGTCACCCGTTCCGGGCGCTTTCTGCGTAAGACCAACCTCGACGAGTTCCCGCAGCTGATCAATGTGCTGATCGGTGAAATGAGCCTGGTCGGTCCACGTCCGGAACGCCCGGTGTACGTGCAGCAGTTCCGCGAGCAGATTCCGCGCTACATGGAACGCCACCGCGAAAAAGCCGGCATGACCGGATGGGCGCAGGTCAACGGACTGCGCGGCGATACCAGCATCAGCGAACGCACCGTCTATGATCTGTGGTACATCGAGAACTGGTCGCTCTGGCTGGACATCAAGATCGTCATTCGCACCATCCTCAACACCGTCCTGCGCCGCGATCAGAACGCTTATTGAGCCGGACCATATGGACCTAAAAACCCTGACCGACGCCATGCACGCCTTCGTGGAGAGCAAAGGCTGGTATGCCGCCGACTCCGCCCGTCCGCAGACGCCGCGCAACCTCGCCATCTCGCTCGCGCTGGAAGCAGCCGAGGTGCTGGAACACTTTCAGTGGGACGATCAAGCGCGCCACCCCGAAGACCTGCCCGCTGAGCTTGCCGATGTGATGCTCTATCTGCTGCAGCTCGCCAGCATCAGCGGCGTGGACCTGGGACAGGCGGTGATGGACAAGCTGAAGGTCAACTATGGGCGAAGCTGGGACGCCCCCGCCGAGTGATATACTGGTTGCAAAGAGTGGAGATCCTGACGATGACCCTCAAAGATGCGACGATGACGGCGGAAGCATTCTTCGCCTATGCTGAACTCCCTGAGAACGCGCTGCGCAACCTGGAACTGCACGATGGAGTGATCCTCGACATGCCTTCGCCAAGCCAACTGCACGGACTAGTCGCTGCTCAAACGCTGTTCGTTTTCATGCTGTTCGTTCGCGATCATCCCATCGGATTCGTTTTTGGTGACTCTAACGACTATGTTCTGGCACCGGGGCTGATCTACAAGCCCGACGTGTCGTTCATCGCTCGACATCGTCTGCCCAAGCTGGTGAAACATTTCCGAGGTGCGCCAGATATCGCCGTCGAGGTGATCTCGCCCGGCAAAACCGCCGCCGAGATGGTGGAGAAGGTCGAAAAATACCTGCGTTATGGGTCTCGACTGGTCATTCTGATGTACCCGGAACACAAGACCGTGAGGGTTCACCGGATGCAGGCGGACGGGGCAGTCCTGGTGCGCACGCTGAGCGGTGACGACTGGCTCGACGGAGAAGAGGTCCTGCCCGGCTTCCGCGTCCAGGTCAGGACTCTCTTCCCTGATCTCCCCGTCGAAGAGGGCTAGACGGTCACGCCCAGGACGTGCCGCAGGAACTGCCCCGTGTGGCTCATCTCGATCTGCGCCACTTCCTCCGGCGTCCCCTCGGCGATCACCAAGCCGCCGCCGTCGCCGCCTTCCGGTCCCATGTCGATCAGATGATCCGCCACTTTGATGATGTCGAGGTTGTGTTCGATCACCAGCACGGTGTTGCCGGCGTCGGCGAGCTGCTGTAACACGGCGATCAGCCGCTTCACGTCCGCCGCGTGTAAGCCGGTGGATGGCTCGTCCAGGATGTAGAGCGTCTGCCCGGTCGCTCGCTTGCTCAGTTCACGGCTCAGCTTGATGCGCTGCGCCTCGCCGCCGCTGAGGGTGGTCGCGGGCTGACCGATGTGGATGTAGCCCAGACCGACCTCTTCCAGAGTCTCCAGCTTGACGACGATGCTGGGGATGTTGGCGAAGAACTCCACGCCCTCACTCACCGTCATGTCCAGCACCTCGGCGATGCTCTTGCCCTTGTAGTGCACCTGTAGCGTCTCGCGGTTGTAGCGCGAGCCATGACAGACATCGCAGGGCACGTAGATGTCGGGCAGGAACTGCATCTCGATCTTGAGCTGTCCCTGACCCTCGCACTTTTCGCAGCGCCCACCCTTGATGTTGAAGGAGAAGCGCCCGGCGCTGTAACCGCGCACCTTGCTTTCCGGCAGTTCGCTGTAGAGCGTGCGAATCTGGTCGAAGAGCTTGGTGTAGGTGGCGGGGTTGCTGCGCGGCGTCCGCCCGATGGGCGACTGGTCGATATTGATGATCTTGTCAATGTGCTCGATGCCGTCCAGGGCGTCGTGCGCGCCGGGACGTTCGCGGCTGCCGTTGATGATCTGCGCCAGCCGGCGGTAGAGGATATCCACCATGAGCGTGCTCTTGCCGCTGCCGCTCACCCCGGTGATGCAGACGAACTTGCCGAGCGGGAAACTGACATTGATGTTCTTCAGGTTGTTCTCGCGCGCGCCGCGCACCACCAGCGCCTTGCCGCTGCCCGGACGGCGGGTGGGCGGGATGTCGATGCGCAGCCGCCCGGAAAGGTAAGCTCCGGTCAGGCTGTCTTCGACCTGCATCACCTCGTCCGGCGTGCCGGCGGCGATCACGTGCCCGCCATGTTCGCCCGCGCCCGGTCCCAGGTCGATCAGCCAGTCGGCGCAGCGCATCGTCTCTTCGTCGTGCTCGACCACCAGCAGCGTGTTGCCCAGGTCGCGCAGTTCCATCAGGGTGTGGATCAGCTTGGCATTGTCGCGCTGGTGCAGCCCGATGCTCGGCTCGTCCAGGACGTACAGCACGCCGGTCAGCCGGCTGCCGATCTGCGTCGCCAGCCGGATGCGCTGGGCTTCGCCGCCGCTCAGCGTCGCCGCCGAGCGCGCCAGGCTCAGATAACCGAGACCGACGTTGTTCAGGAAGTTGACGCGGGCTTCGATCTCGTTGAGGATCTGATGGGCGATCTGTCGATCCCGCTCGTTGAGCAGCGGCGGAGTCCCATTTCTGCCGCGCAGGGCGTTGACCCATTCGACCAGGTTGGAGACGGGCAGGGCGGTGACGGCGTTGATGGCGTTGTCCGCCACCGTGACCGCCAGCGCCTCTGGACGAAGCCGGTTGCCGTCGCAGGTGGCGCAGGGGACCTGTGCCATGACCATCTCGATCTGCTCGCGGATGTAGTCGCTGGTCGTCTCTTTATAGCGGCGTTCCAGGTTGTTGACCACGCCCTCGTAGGTGGTCATGTACTCGCGCCAGTCGCCGTTCTGGTTCGTGTAGCGCACGCGCACGCGGTTCTTGCCCGTGCCGTACAGGAAGATGTCGCGCTGTTCCTGGGTGAGGTCGCGCCAGGGCGTGTCGAAGGGGACGTTGTAGGCGTCGGCGACGGCGCGGGTCAGGCTGCCCGACCAGGAGTTCGCGTCGTCGGTGTTCCAGCCGTTGCCGCTGATCGCCCCTTCGGCGAGCGTGAGATCGGGGTTCGGCACGACCAGATCGGGATCGATCTGCAGGCGAAACCCTAAGCCCTGGCAGGCGGGACAGGCTCCTGTCGGCGTGTTGAAGCTGAAGGTACGTGGTTCGATCTCCGGCAGGCTGCCATGACCGTTGACGCACGCCAGCAGCTCGCTGTAGACGGTGTCGGCGGGCGGGTCCAGGCTGATGTTGTTGATGATCATCACGCCGTCGCCCATCTCCAGCGCCGTCTCGATGCTGTCGGTCAGGCGGGTCTCGGCGTTGCGGGCTTCTTCCGACTTGACATCGGCATAGCGGCGGATGACCAGACGATCCACCACCAGTTCGATGTTATGAATCTTGTAGCGGTCGAGCTTGATCTCTTCTTCCAGCTCGCGCACCTCGCCATCGACGCGCACGCGGGCGAAACCGGCTTTGCGCGCATCTTCGAAGACCTTTTCGTGCGTCCCCTTGCGCCCTTTGATCAGCGGGGCAAGGACCTGTACACGCGCGCCATCGGGCAGCAGCTTCACTTCGTCCACAATCTGCTGCGCGGTCTGCGCCTCGACCTTCGCGCCGCAGACGGGGCAGTGTGGCACGCCGACGCGGGCGTAGAGCAGACGCAGATAGTCGTAGATCTCCGTGACAGTGCCGACTGTCGAACGGGGGTTGTGGCTCACTCCCTTCTGATCGATGGAGACCGCCGGGCTTAGCCCTTCGATCTGATCGACATCGGGCTTCTCCATCTGTCCGAGAAACTGCCGGGCGTAGGCGCTCAGGCTCTCGACGTAGCGCCGCTGCCCTTCGGCAAATATCGTATCGAACGCCAGCGAGGACTTGCCCGAACCGGACAGCCCCGTGATGACCACCATCTTGTTGCGCGGGATTTCAACGTCGATGTTCTTCAGGTTGTGTTCACGCGCACCGCGAACGACGATCTTGTCCTGAGTCATGACGCATCGCTTCTTTCTGACTGAGGGGTGTTGTGGAGTACAGATGTTCGATTATAGCCCACCAGGGCGTGGGCTTCAACAGAACATTGGATGAACGAGTGGTGAGCGTCAGGTGAAACCGGCGAGGATGGCAAATCCTCCTATAATGATCATGGCACTGGGTTCAAGACACAGAGGAAGTTCAATGACGACGTACAGAAAGTGGATATTCACGCTGCTGCTGGCATTGTGTAGCGGTCTGCCTGTCGCCGTCCAGGCGCAGCAGTTCGCCGGCACGCTCAGCGTAGGACAGCCGGCGGCGGTTCCCTTCACTGCCGGGCAGCGGACGCTGTTCAGCTACGTCCTGGCGGGAAGGAGCAGCGTCGTATTTCAGGTATTTGGCGACACTGTTCAGCCGACGCTGACGCTCCGCCGCCAACCGGTGGTGGTCTTCGAAGAGCCAAACGCCGGCGGACTGGCGATCCTGACGGCGACCGTTCTTCTGGATGCCGGCGTCTACGAGGTTGAGAT
>JAEURA010000013.1 GCA_016789005.1 Anaerolineae bacterium | reverse complement strand
GAACAGGGGCGGTCAAAATGCCGCCCCTGTTCCGGTCAGACGCTCAATTGAAGACATGCAAAACTTATTACAGATTATAACCCATTCACAACGATGTCAACAGTTTCCTGGGTTCTACGGGTGCATTTCAATATTTTGGGTCCTTCAACGGACGATGCCTGCATCGTCCCTACGGAGGACCATTTTGTAGGGACAACGCCCGCGTTGTCCGCCCGTATCCCCAATAATCTGAAATGCACCCTGGGTTCTACCGAATTTGGTGGTCATCCATATTTGTTGTGGAAACCTCACCCCAACCTCATTCCCTGCCCCTCGCCGCGCGGCGAGGGGCGGTTGAGCGCAGCGAAACGGGGCGAGACTGCGGAATCCGTGAATCACTGGGTTTCCTGAACAGCGGACTCTCACTCCCATTTGCGCTCGTCGAGGATCGCCCGCTGCGCCGGGTCGATCACCCCCGCCTCGACCACCTCGACGGCATCGACGCGCAGCCGCGCCACACCGTTCAGCACGGCTTTGACCGGCTCGGAGACCTCCGCCCCGGCATGGTCGGGGTGCAGTTCCACCTGCACGGTCACCACGTCGCGGTTGTCCTGCCGGGTGATGCGCGCGCGCAGATGCTTGACCTGGGGCACGCGCGCCTTGACCGCCAGCAGTTGGTTCGGGTGCAGGAACATGCCGCGCACCTTGATGGCGTCGCCGCTGCGCCCGAACAAGCCGAGGAGCTGCTGTTCCCCCAGGCAGTTGGAGTCAGGCTGTGGGGCGAGCGCCCCCAGATCGCCGGTCCCGAAGCGGATCAGCGGGTAATTCCGGTTGAAGGTGGTGACGACGATCTCACCTGCCGTGCCCGGTTCGACCGGCTGTCCGGTCTCTGGATCGACGATCTCGACGTAGACCGAAGCCGTGACACAGAAGCCGGTCACCCCCGGCGCGGTGTAGCCGAACAGACCCAGGTCCGCCGTGCCATAGGCGGAGACGGTGGTCATGCCGTAGTCGCCCTCGAAGCGCGCCCGCTGCGACGGTGTGTACGGCTCGGCGGAGAACAGCGCCTTCTTGATACTCACCGCCTCTTTGGGGATGCCCATCTCGCCGGCTTTGTCGAGCAGGATCGCCAGGAAGCTCGGCGTGCCGACGTAGCCCGTCACCTTCAGGCTGTTCATCATCATGACCTGAAGCTCGGTGTTGCCCGGTCCGGTCGGGATGACCGTCGCGCCGAGCGCCCGCAGCGCCTCGTCCAGCAGCAGCCCCGCCGGCGTCAGATGGTACATGAAAGTGTTCAGGACCCGGTCGCCCCTGCCGAAACCGGCGATCTGGAAAGGAGCCAGCAGCGCTGCCGGGTCATCGCTCGGCGGCTGCGGATCGTAGATCGGACCGGGCGAGATGTAGATGCGCGGCAGATCGGCGGGGTCACAGGTCAGCAGCCCGCCGAACGGGGGCTGCTGCTGCTGAAGCTCGACCAGGCGGTCTTTGGGCATGACCGGCAGCCTGGGCAGGTCGGCGGCGCTCTGAATATCTGCCGGCGTCAGCCCGCGCTCGTCCATCATCTGCCGGACGGTCGGCGCGTTGGCGTAGGCGTGCGCGATCAGGTCACGGATTCGAACATCGACGCTCATTTTTGCCCCCCGAATATGCTCAAAAAGCCATGTCAATCAGTATGCGTCTGCAAAATCGACGAACCACGAAAACGTGTCCCCACCCCTAAATCGCCTCCCATTACATGGAGAGGGGGTCGGGGGTGAGGATGTTGTTGTCGCCCTTTGGGTTCCTCGCCGCTGGCAGGTCACGATGCGCCGGCGGCGATGGCGTCGATCCAGGGCAGGTATTCCTCGTAATGGGCTGTAGGTCGCCAGGATGATCGTATCCTATTCACGGCGACATTGCGCGGGCAGATTCGGACAGGGACGCCAGCGAATCGCATTATGTGCGAACAGGCATATAATCGAAGCAGTGTGTGGCATCCTCCTCCTGTTCCTGCTCCTCGCGACACGATGATCCGCGCACCCAGCGATTTTTTGCGCCGACACAGGTTAATGCTTCTATGTTTAGCCTTATGTTGAGCATTCTCATGCTCCTGCTGTCCGTCACTGCGCTGGCAGGAATCGCCCTGACGATGCACTACGCCAATCCCCGCTACGGCATCTCGCCGCTGTTGATGTACACCGCCGCCATCGTCGGCTTGCTCACCTATTCCAACACCGGCATCGTCTACAGTGAACCGATCCCCGGCATCGTCTTCACCATCCCGGCGGACGTACTCGTCCCCGTCATCCTGATGATCATCCTCATCCTCTACGCCGTGGATGGCACGGCGGTGGCGCGGATCATCATTTTCGGAATCGCCCTGATCCAGCTGCTGATCATGGCGAGCGCCGCCATCACCCGCCTGCATGCAGCGCTTCCGACGACGGTGATCACCCTGGAAGCCGAGGCATTCGCCAACGCGCTGAAGCTCGACCCGCAGATGATGGTCGCCGGCGTGATCGCCTTCCTCGCCGACATGTTCGTGGTGACAATCGTCTACCAGGGCGTCCACAACACGCTGCGCAAGCCGCATACCCTGGTCATGGTGGGCGCGGCGCTGCTGGGATCGCTGTGGACCGATGCCATCGTGTTCAATCTGATTTCGTCAGTCGGGCGCGGCGGGTTCGTGGAACTGATTCCGGGCGATATCGTCGCCAAGAGCATCACGGCGCTGATGATCACGCCGCTGGCGGCGATCTATCTGGACCATTTTGCGCCGCGCCTGCCGACGCGGGGCGTGAGCATGCGCCGCCCTACCTTCGACATCGTGCACAACGTCTTCGGCAGGTGGTATGGGACCATCGCCCGTCTGGAGGCGGAACTGCGGGAAAACGAAATGAACACCCGCGAGGTGGTCAGCAATCTGCCGGAGATGCTGTGGATCGCCGCGCGCGGCGATGATCACGCCTATTTCGTCAGCCCAGCCTTCGAGAACATACTGGGGCTGCCGCGCCGGCAGTATTACCTGGACCCGCAGTGCATCGCAACGCTAATCCATCCCGATGACCGCCCCGCTGTGACCGACTGGCTGACCTTCACCGAACGCCGCCGCGAAATCGAATTTCGCCTGCTGAGAGAGAATGGCGAAATTCGCTGGATGCGCGACCGTACCTATCCCATCGATGAACCCGGCGATCAGTTCGATCGGGTCATCGGCATTACCGAGGATGTGACGGCGCAGAAGCAGCGCCAGGAGCTGATCCTGGCTATCGAGCGGGAGCGCGACAAGATTCGCCTGCTGCACGACATGGCGCGCGAGATTTCGCACGACATCCAGTCGCCGATCAGCGCCATCACCCTGAAGGTCGATCTGCTGGAGCGGGTTCAGGACCGCCCGGAGCGGCAGAAAAAATACCTGGACGATCTCAAGCGCCAGACCGAGCAGCTCGGTCAGATGCTCGATCAGTTCTTCGCGCTCCTCCGCGAAGGCAGCCATTCCGGCGCACTGCCCGATGTCGTCATGCTCAACGACGCCTGCCGGGACGTATGCCGCGAGGTGGAGGCGCTGGCGGCGAGCAAGCATATCGCGCTGGAAGTCAGTCTGTGCGACCGCCCGACGCCGGTGCGCGGCATGCCGACGGATGTGCGGCGCGTGGCGGCGAATCTGATCAACAACGCCATTCGCTACACGCCGCCGTACGGCAGGGTCAGCGTGCGCACCCAGGTCGATGACGATCAGGTCAGCCTGATCGTGCAGGACACGGGCATCGGCATCGCCGCTGCCGACCTGCCGCGCATCTTCGACCGCTTCTTCCGGGGGGGGAATGTTCAGCAG
>JAEURA010000011.1 GCA_016789005.1 Anaerolineae bacterium | reverse complement strand
GATCCTGCCCAACTCCTCATGTAGGCGACGCCGGCTGCCGCATCGTTCAGGGGGATGTTATCGAGCATGACGCGCGCCATGAGGTAGCGATGGTCATCGGTGACAACGCGCGGAATATCAGGAAGAGTGCCGGGCAGGGCTGCACTTAATGGTGTTTGCTGATCTTCATTCGTCTCGTTGAAGATTGCCCAGAACATGATGCCGATGAACGTATCGTAGTATGTCTGTGGATCAGGTAGGCAGATCGCAGATAGCTGCGTTCCGCCCTGACCGCTCTCTCCCAGTGAACACGGCGGACGGAGTCCCCAGTCAAACCCTTTGCCATACGACTGAACCGTCGAGATGAGGATCGGAGGCGGGTTTGGCTGCGTCAGGTCATAGACGACCTCGTCGTAGCTGTAGCTCGTCCCACCGAGCCAATGGGCGCGTTTGACCGCGACGCGGCTGCCGTCCGGGCTGATCTGCGGATGCATCAGCAGGGCGTCATCCTGCATCGGGGTTCGCTGATGAGACGCTGCGCCGCCGCCCGATGGAAAACGCGACCAGCCCACCGCGCAGCCCTGTCCGGGAATGTCGCAGGTGTCGAAGCTCACGATGTAGGTGATGACGAGGTCGCCTTCGGCAGTCTTCACCGCATCCAGATAGGCGACAGGCTCTGGAACCTCCGCCGCAGTGAACGCCGCTGTCCGGGTCCCGGACAGCGGATCGAAGCGCTCCACCCGTCGGGTCAGGTCTGCGCCGCGATCGATGCAGAACAAGGCATCACCGGCTGCGGCGATGGGATTGCAGCGGTCCAGGGCGAGCGGCTGCGGCGTGGTCAGGATCGAGACGTTCGGGTTTGACCAGTCTTGTGGAGCGGGAGGGAGGAAGACGGCGCGGAAACCATCATCGCGGGTGTAGTATTCGAAGCTGTTGAAGAGGACCCAGCGTTCGCCGTTGGGATGGGTGAACCAGGCGAGCTGACGGTCGGAGCCGGCATCGGTAGAGTTCGGGTTGACGATCAGCGGTCTGAGATAGCCGGCATGGGGACCGGTCAGGGCGATGATGCAGAGGTCGTAGCCGCTGTTGGGTCCGCCCTGGTACTTGCAGGACTTCGCCGCCCACTCCCCGTCTGGCGATATGGACAGAAACGAGGACCAGAGATCGGTCACCGTCTGCGAATTCCAGTCCAGGGGGAGCGTTTGTTCGATGCCGCTGCGGTCCAGGGTGCGCAGCGGGTCATTCCTGCCATCGCGCCCCAGGACGTAGAACGCCTCGGCAGCCGAAGGCAGGAGGCTGGTGTAGTCGGGCAGCCCGACAGGAGCGGCGAGAAAGAACGGCGCAGGAGTCACGTCGAGCGGCGCGAACAGCGCGGTCTGCGCCGCAGCGGCGGGGTCGGTCGTCCACAGGTCCAGCGCATCGACCAATACACCGGGTTCGAGGCTGCTGTCCGCAGTCATCCCAACCCATCCCGCAGGCAGGGGCGCAGGGTCGTCCGCCGTCAGGATGACCACGTCATCGACCGATACGGAGAGATGCTCGCCCATCGCAGAGAGGCGAAGCCGCCGCTCGTCGCCGGGGGCGAGCTGTGCCCAGGAAAGAAGCTGATCGCCGCGATACAGTTCGACCAGCCCTGAGGCGGCGATGCGCGCGCCGTAGGAGTCGCTCGCCGTCATGCGCAGCGACAGCCGACCGATGCCGCCGTTCAGCAAGAATCGGACTTCGACCGCCACATCCGCCAGAGTGTAATGACGCAGCCGCACCGTCTGACTCGCTTCACGCAGGGTGAGGACTCCGCCCAAGCCCGGAATGTCGTCGAAATCGCGCCGCAGTCCGGCATACTGAAGCGAGGTGGCGTCGGGCATCGAGAAATCGTCATGATAGGCGAGAAACAGCGGCGGCTCCTCTTGCGCTATATCGAGCGGCTGAACGTCCGCAGGAGGCGGAAGCGTGCCCACCGCTGATTCATCGATGACAGCAGGCATGGACTCCGAGTCGATTGCCACGGGGGTAGCGATGACCGGTGGAGTCGGCATCCCCGGCAGCGTCGGCAGGAGGGGCGGCGGGGTGGGCGTATCAGGCGGCTCTGTTATCGGGGGGGGGTATTTCAGTAATATCGATAGGCGTGAAGTCCTGCGCCAGGGCGGTCAGCGCCAGGGGCAGGGCGGCGAGCAGCGGAATCCAGAAACGCACTTTTCTCAAACGCATGGCGTCCTCGCTTGCTGAAAGCAGAATGAACGGTCATTCCTTTCAACAGCTTAACGCCGAGGCGGAAAAGTGGAAAACGACGAATGTCAGGCGTTTCCCCGCCGTTGTTCACGCGGCGGGGATATTAGCTTGGTTAAGAGACTGTTTGAAAAGCCGGTTTTCACACAACCTCACCCCAACCTCACCCCCTGCCCCTCTCCAATTGGAGAGGGGCGGTTGAGCGCAGCGAAACGGGGTGAGGTGAGCAGTTTGCAAACAGTCTCTAAGCCGAGTGTGAAGACCAGACACGCTCTCCCTTACGGCATGGCGCCGATGCCAAAACTGTCGCGCATGTACTCATTCTGGCTGCGGAGCGTTTTTTCGCCGGCGGCGGGCTTGCGGCGGATATACCCGCCGTCGGACTGCATCTCCCAGGCATCGAGGTTATCCGCCAGCTGCGTCGCCAGGGCGCGCATCACCGAAAGCTGCAAACGCTCGTCGAGGACCGGGAAGACCACCTCGACTCGGTTGTAGAGGTTGCGGCGCATCATGTCGGCGCTGCCCATGTAGACCCGCTTGTCCGCCGGGGCGTTGTGGAAGGTGAAGATGCGGCTGTGTTCCAGGTAGCGCCCGACGATGCTGATCACGCGGATGGTGCTGCTGAGACCGGGGACGCCGGGGCGCAGACAGCAGATGCCGCGCACCAGCAGGTCGATCTGCACCCCCGCCATCGACGCCTCATAGAGCTTGGCGATGATGGCATCCTCTTCAAGCTGGTTCATCTTCATGATGATGCGGGCGGGCGCGCCGGCGCGGGCAGCGGCGATCTCGCCGTCGATCAAGGCGATGATGGTCGGCAGCAGAAATTCCGGCGCGACCAGGAGGCGCTGGTAGGCGGTCGCCGGGGCGAAGCCGGTCAGCCGGTTGAACAGGCGCGAGGCGTCATCGGCGATGGCGCGATCACAGGTGAACAGACCGAAATCGGTGTACAGGCGCGCTGTGCCGCTGTTGTAGTTGCCGGTCCCCAGGTGGACGTAGCGCCGCACCTGATCGCCCTCCTGGCGCACCACCAGGGCGATCTTGGCATGAGTCTTGACCGGCAGCTCCTCGACGCCGTAAGTGACGTGGACGCCCTTCTCTTCCAGCTGGCGCGCCCAGGTCAGGTTGTTCTCTTCGTCGAAGCGGGCTTTGAGTTCGACCAGGACGGCGACCTGCTTGCCGTGATCGCGGGCTTCCATCAGCGCGTTGACGATGGGAGAGTTGCGCCCCACCCGGTACAGCGTCGCCTTGATCGCCAGGACGTTCGGGTCGCGGGCGGCGCTCTGGAAGAAACGTTCGACGGTGATGAACGAGTCGTAGGGATGATGCACGAGTCGGTCGCCGGCGCGGATGGTGGCGAAGATGTCGTCGCCGTCGCTGAACCCTTCCGGCACGCGCGGCAGATACGCCGGGTACTTGAGGTCGGGAGCGTCCACGCCCATCAGCTCGAACAGGCTGGCGCCGCCGAGCGCGCCGTTGACGTAGTAGACATCGCGGTCGCGGTCCACCGGCAGATAGGTCAGCAGCCTTCCCAGCGTCTCCTCGCCGATGCTTTCCGGCACGGCGAGCCGGACGATGCTGCCGAAGCGGCGTTCGCGCAGGCTTTCTTCGATCA
Organism: Anaerolineae bacterium; assembly: GCA_016789005.1. Lineage (GTDB taxonomy): Bacteria > Chloroflexota > Anaerolineae > Aggregatilineales > Phototrophicaceae > Flexifilum. The sequence goes on along the minus strand of JAEURA010000011.1, from coordinate 20,594 downwards.
CATTGCTGATATTCGCCGCCGGGTCGTCCAGTTCGTGCTCGTAGTCGATGTCGGCATTGCGGGTGACGCGGAACGGGGCATATTCGACGGTGCGCATGCCGGGGAAGAGCAGATCCAGATTTCTGCCGATCACCTCTTCGATCCAGACCAGCGTCCGCCGCTCCGGGACATCCATGCCGTAGGAGCGCATCACCTCGTTGACGTTGATCAGGCGCGGGTTGGTGTCGGGCAGCTTGAGGCGGACGAATTCCAGTTCGTCGGCTGCCGAGTCTTCGCGGCGCAGCAGGATCGCCAGGTTCAGGCTGAGGTTGGAGATGAAAGGGAAGGGGCGGGCGTGGTCGACTGCCAGCGGCGTCAGCACCGGGTAGAGATTGTCGGCGAAGTAGCGGCTGAGCGCCGACTGTTCGGCGCCGGACAGGCTGTCGTAGTCGGCGATGCACACGCCCAGATCGGAAAGCCGGGCGATCAGCTCGCGCATCAGTTCGCGCTGCTGCTGCATCATCTCCACGACCTGCCCGCGAATCTCGCTCATCAGCACCGTGAAGGGGACGCCGTCCGGGCGGGTGGAGGGCAGCCCCAGCTTGATCTTGTCGTGAATGGTCGCCACCCGGACCATGAAGAATTCGTCGGTATTTGAGCTGAAGATGGCGACGAACTTCAGCCGTTCCAGCAGGGGCAGCGATTCGTCCATCGCCTGCGCCAGCACCCGGCGATTGAAACTGAGCCAGCTCAATTCACGGTTGATGTACGTTTCGGGCGTGAGCAGTTCGGTGCGCCGGCGGGGCATAATTGAATTTCCCTGTGTGCTGGATCGATAGGGGCTGGTGGGGTCCGCGCATCCACCGCAGACCCACCCTGCAAGCCTTCATTCTAATGTACACTATTTACGTCTGATTGAAGAGAAGAACACGGACATGGTTCGCGCGTTGCGCATCGTTGTCATCCTGACGTTCTGCGCCGCCCTCGTCGGAGGGCTGGACGCGCAGTCGTCTGTCATCGCCACCAGCACCTTCACCGCCCTGGCGCAGGGCGAACGCGCCAGAGTGATCGTCACGCTGCGCGACCCGGCGGCGGCAGATGCGCCGCCCGCCGAACGGCGCGGGCGGGTGGCAGCGGCGCAGGATGCCGTGTTCGAGGCGCTGACGGCATCCGGCGGGGTGATCCTGCGGCGCTTCAGCCTGGTCCCCGGCTTCGTCGCCGAAATCGACGCCGCCGCCCTGCCGGCGCTGATGGACGATCCGCGCGTCCTCTATGTGCAGGCGGACGAAGCGGGCGGCGCGGCGACCGCCGAAAGCGTGCCGGCACTGGGCGCGAACACCGTCCACAGCCTGTATGGACTGACCGGCTCGGGCGTGCGCGCGGCGGTCCTGGACAGCGGCGTCGATACCGATCACCCCGATCTGGCGGACGACCTGGTGGCGCAGGCGTGTTTCACCGGCGGCGGCACGCCGGCGCTGGGAGCCTGCCCGCCGGGCAATACCACCACCGGTACGAGCGCCGAGGATGCCAACGGGCACGGGACCAACGTCACCGGCATCATCACGGCGGGCGGGGTGGTCGCCCCGGTCGGTTTCGCGCCCGACGCCGAGATCGTGGCGGTGCGCGTGCTGGATTCGTTCGGCTCCGGCTGGCTGTCCGACTGGACGGCGGCGCTGGATTGGCTGAGCGCCAATCAGGAGACGCTGCACGTCGATGTGGTCAACATGAGCCTGGGATCGTTCATCGCCTACGCCCCGAACTGCGACGCCGAACATCCGTCGATGGCGAGCGCCGTCAACCTGCTGCGCTCTTACTGGGGCGTGCCGACGTTTGCCGCCACCGGCAACCAGGGCGAACCCTACATGACTGCTGCGCCCGCCTGCATCAGCAGCGTGATCGCCGTCGGCGCGACCTACGACAGCGCCCTGGGACGCGAGCCAGACAGCGGGACCTGGCGGACGAAATTCGGCGGAAGCTGGCCCACCTGTTTCGATGACCCGACCGGCATCGCCGTGCTGACCTGCTTCACCAACGGCGGCGGCGCGGTCGATGTGGTCGCGCCCGGAGCCTACATCACCAGCGCCGGCTTGGGCGGCGGCACAGCGCGCTACGCCGGCACGTCACAGGCAGCACCGACCGCCGCCGGGGTGGCGGCGCTGATGCTTCAGGCGCGCCCGGCGCTTTCGCCCGACGTCCTCGAGGCGACGCTGAAGGCGACCGGAGCGCTGATCGACGATCCGCGCAGCGCCTTCGAATACCGGCAGGTGAACGCCCTGGCGGCAGTGGAAAGCGTCCTGACGCTGCTGCCCACCCCGACGCAGATCGCGCCGCTGGACCGCGCCGTCACAGGGACGACGCCGATCTTCACCTGGACGCCGGTCGCCGGCAGCGACGCCTACTACTTCTGGCTGAGCCACGCCGACGGGACGAAAATCCTCAACGTCTGGCTCGACCCGACAGTGTTGTGTGATGCTGTCGTCTGCGCGTTCGAGTCTTATTTTCCGCTCAAGCCCGGCGCGCACCGCTGGTGGGTGCAGGCGTGGGACAGCGCGCTGGGCGAAAGCCCCTGGTCGCCGATGGCGGTTTTCGAGGTCATACCGTGAAACAGAACGAACTGCGCGCGCCGAGCGCGCCCTGGGGAGTCTATGGTCATGCCTGGGCGGTGGATCACCTGCGCCAGAGCATCGGTCACGGGCGGGTGCGCCACGCCTATCTGATGGTCGGCGCGGAATCCGTTGGCAAGGATGCGCTCGCCCGCGCCTTCGCCGCCGCGCTGCTCTGCACCGACGCCGACCCCGACCGGCGTCCATGCGGCGTCTGCCCCTCCTGCCAGCGCATCGCCAGCGGCAATCACCCCGATGTGCTCTACACGGTGCGCGGCGAAGACGAGACGACGCTGAGCATCGACGCCATTCGCGCGCAGATCGGGCGGCTGGCGCTGAAGCCCTTCGAGGGGCGCTACCGCTTCGGCATCTTCCCCGATTTCGATCAGGTGCGCCCGCTGGCGCAGGATGCGCTGCTCAAGACGCTGGAAGAACCTGCGCCGCACGCCATCCTGATCCTGCTGGCGCGCTCCATCGAGCCGATCCTGCCGACGATCACCAGCCGGTCGCAGATCCTTCACCTGCGCCCCGCCTCGCTGGAAGCGGTACGGACCGTTCTGCAGGAGCAGCGCGGCGCGGACGCCGAGATGGCGGCGCTGCTGGCGCATCTGAGCGGCGGGCGCATCGGCTGGGCGATTCGCGCGCTGAACGACTCCGAAGCGCTGAAGCAGCGCAGCGCCGGGCTGGACCTGCTGATGCAGGCGATGAACGGCAGCCGGGCGCAGCGCTTCGAACTCGCCGCCGACCTGGGCAAGGACCGCGACAAAGCCGCGCTGGGGACGCTGCTGGCGCTCTGGCAGTCGTTCTGGCGCGACCTGCTGCTGCGCTGCCACGATGCGCCGGTGGACCCGGCGAACATCGACCGCCAGGAGGCGCTGGATCAGCTCGCCGCCGCGCTGACGCCCGACGAGGCGCTGCGGGCGATGGAGGCGACCAACCGGGTGATCGAACGCCTGGGCACGAACATCAACCTGCGCCTGGCGCTGGAAGTGATGCTGCTGGATTTTCCCGGTTTGAGTCGCTGATCCGCTCCCTGGACCGCTGACCGCCATGCTTTGACCGCCCGCCAAGCGCGACGCGCTGCAACCTTCGGGGTGCGAAAGTCATGCCTACAGACACCGACCTGCGCTTTGAACGCTGGTGGACGCGAGCGGCGGCGATCTTCTCCACCGTCCTGATTGTCGGCTTCTTCGCCGCCGAATTCAGCGGGCTGATCCGCCTGGGCGAGTGGCTGGCGAACGGTATCGCCGGGCTGCCGGCGGCGGTCGAGGCAGTCCTCGCCCATTATGCCGCGCTCACGCCCGCCATGCTGCTCATCCCGCTGCTCATCGGCGGCGGAGTCGGCGCGGCGGCGACCTGGTTCGCCGTGCCCGGCGTGCACCGCTCCCGCCACGCCCTGATCGGCGCGGGGTTGGGCGCGCTCAGCGGGCAGATGCTCACCGCCGGTCTGCGTCACTGCACCTACGCGCCCGAAGCGCCGCCGGGCGAGCAGATCGCCGGTGTCGCCCTGACCGCCCTCAGCGCGCTGGCGCTGCTGCTCCCCGCCTGGACGCTGATGCGCGGCTGGACCGGCGGCGCGGCGGGGATGTTCCGCCGCCCAGGGACGGCGTATCTGCTGCTCGCGCCTACCCTGCTCAGCCTGGGCTTGTTCCTCTATCTGCCAGGCATCCAGACGGCGGCGCTGTCGCTCAGCCTGCGCCGCTTCCCCCTGCCGCAGGAGCGCTTCGTCTGCCTGGGCAACTATGCGGCGCTGACGGCGGACCCGATCTATCAGAACAGCTTCGTGACCACCCTGGCGATCACCGCCGCCATCGTGGCGATCAGCCTGACGGCGGCGCTGGGGATCGCCGTGCTGGCGTCGCAGAAAGTGCGCTTCATCGCCGTCTACCGCGCCGTGCTGATCGCCCCTTTCGCCCTCTCGCCGGTGGTCTCCGGCGTCATCTTCCTGGCGCTCTTCCGCGAAGGATCGAGCGGCGTGCTGAGCGCCCTGCTGATTGGGCTGTTCGGCGGCGCGCCCAACTGGCTGCGCGATCCGTCCATCGCCCGCTGGGTGATCGTGGCGGCATCGGTCTGGAACATCCTCGGCTTCAACATCCTGTTCTACCTCGCCGGGCTGCAAAACGTGCCGCAAGACCTGCTGGAGGCGGCGCAGATCGACGGCGCGAACCGCTGGCAGCGCTTCTTCCGCGTCACCCTGCCACTGCTTTCGCCCTACACCTTCTTCCTGCTGGTCGCCAACGTGACCTACGGCTTCTACGGCGTGTACGGCGCGGTCGATGCGCTCACCCAGGGGGGTCCGCCCCTGGGTGCAGCAGGACAGCTGGGCGGCGCGACCGACATGCTGATCTACAAGCTCTACCAGGACGCCTTCAGCCCAGGATCGCCGGTCGGGCTGGCGGCGGCGCAGGCGGTGGTGCTGTTCATCCTGGTCGCCGGGCTGACTCTGCTCCAGTTCGGGCGGGTCGAAAGGCGGGTGACCTATGGCGGCTAAGCGAACGAAGACCCGCTGGGGCGTGCATCTGGCGCTGATCGCCGTCTGCGCGCTGGTCGCCCTGCCGGCGCTCTACGCCGTCCAGATGGCGACGCTGACCTTCGCCCAGACGATGGTCGCGCCGCCTCAGGTCTTCCCGCCCGGCGGCGATCTGCTGGCGAATCTCACGGCGCTGTTTCAGCGGCAGAACTTCGGTACAATGCTGGTCAACACGACGCTGGTGGCGCTGGTGGTCGCCCTCGGCAAGACGAGTCTGGGGCTGCTGGCGGCGCTGGCGTTCGTCTATTTTCGCTTTCCCGGCAAGACGGTCCTGTTCTTCGCCGTGCTGTTTACGCTGCTGCTGCCGACCGAGATCATCCTGCTGCCGCTGTTCCGCATGATGTCCGACCTCGGTTGGGGCGAAGCGCACCCCCGGCTGGCGCTGACCGTGCCCTTCCTGGCGACCGCCGCCGGGACGTTCCTGTTCCGCCAGCACTTCAGCAACATCCCGCGCGAGCTGGCGGAGGCAGCGCAGATCGACGGAGCGGCTCCGCTGCGCTTTCTGCTGGCGGTGCTGATCCCGATGTCGTGGAATGTGATCGGGGCGCACCTGCTGGTGCAGTTCATCGCCAGCTGGAATCAGTACCTCTGGTCCCTGCTGATCGTGAGCGACCCGGCGCAGCAGATGATCCAGGTCGGCGTGAAGCAGACGATGTCCGCCGGGCTGCAAACCGATTTCGGGCTGCTGATGACCGCCGGCGTGGCGGCGTCGCTGCCGCCGCTGATCCTGTTCGTGGCGCTGCACCGGCAGTTCATGAACGGCTTTTCCCTGACGCAGGATAAGTAGGATGGCTGGATGACGACGCAAACACAGCAAGCTCTTCCGGTGGTCGGCGCGGCGATGCCTTCGCTGAGCGTCTATGAATTCCGCGACTGGCTGATCGAGGATCAGCGCGACCTGGAAATTCAGGACCCGGCACTGCCGAATCTGTTCGACGGCGACTGGCGCGGGCTGGTCAAGGCGCTGCGCATGGTGCTGGACGGCTACAGCGGGCGACTGGGCGTGCATGGTCCTTTCGTCGGCGTGCCGCTGTTCACCCCCGACCGCAAAATCCGCGCCGCAACGCTCGACCGGCTGTACGAGGCGCTCGACTACTGCGCCGAACTGGGCGCGACGCACATGGTGCTGCACAGCCCGATTGCCAATCTGGGAACGCCCTTCGACACTTTCGCCAGGACGCACTACCTGGACCCGGTGGAGACGATCCATGCGCTGTTCGATCCGGTAGTGGCGCGGGCGGCGAGCGTCGGCTGCGCGCTGGTCATCGAGACGGTCTACGACCGCGAGCCGCTGCCCTGGATCGAGATGATCCGCCACTTCCAATCGCCGTATCTGCGCGCCAGCATCGACGTGGGGCACATCTTCATCAACCACAAGCTGGGCGCGCCGCCGCCGGATCATTGGATTTTCCATGCCGGGGCGCTGCTGGGGCATGTGCATTTGCAGGATACCGACGGCTACACCGATCGGCACTGGCGGCTCGGCACAGGGGATGTGAAATTTCACGCGGTATTTGCAGCGCTGAGGCAGATCGACGCGCAGCCGCGCCTGATCATCGAGATGGAGCAGATGGAGGATATTCTGCCGTCGGCGGCATGGCTGGCGGCGCAGGGTCTCGCGCGGTGAACTGTCTGGCGTGAAATCCCAAGACAGTAATGGATCAGGACCCTGGTCTGGTGACGCTGAACAACCTGCCGGCGGAATCTGGTTCTGAAGTGATCACTTCGTGAATTCGCCGTGCGAGACGAGGGAAATCCAGGTCAACTGTACACACGACAATACCGGCACGAATCGGGTTGATCCTGTGTAATTCTTTGAAGTGTTTCCGATTGAGCGTGAGCAAAACGCGGTTTGTTTGGGCAGCCAGTGCCAGAACGGAAGCGTCGTCAATTGACAGATTCGCTTGTCCGGTCTGCGCCCAGGTAAGCACATCGTGTCCCAACTGCGCGAGGATTTCACAAGCCGGATCAGGAAAATTCTCGTCAGCCAGAAACCGCGCCATTATCTACACCGCGTCATTTTCTCGAATTTCCGCTTCGATTTCCTCGGCGTGCAGCCGCGCATACGCCCAGGCATTGGCAAGATCCTCGGCGCGCAGCGTCGGATAGCTGACCAGCAGATCCGCTTCGCTCATGCCTAACCGGCGCGAATGCACCAACGTCCAAACCGGAATCCGCGTCCGCACAATGCGAGCGTCGCCCCCAACCACGTCCGGATCCTGCGTGATCCCTGGAAAAGCATCTCCAAGATCGCGCACAATCCATTGCAAGACCATCGCTTTCTCTGCCCGCGAAAGCTCACCGATTAACGCCTCGATCTCGTGTAGCGCCTCGCTCATCTTCGCCAGTCCATCACTCTCCTCAGATTTCTACAGACATTATAGGCGGAACGCAGGAGGCGAATCAACGCGGCGAGTGTGTAGCGCGGCGCTCCCGGCTCATATACACTCTTCGCCGGTGCACTGTAGCAACTCCTGGAGAGGAGAGGCAGCCATGAGAAAGAAGATCGCCAACGGGGCGCAGCTTGCCAGCCAGAGCTGGCACGCGCTGCGCCAAAATCCCCAGTTGTTGATGTTCCCGGTCATCTCGACCATCGGCTTGATCATCGTCTCGATCCTCTTTTTCGTGCCGCTGGCAGCCATTGGCGGCTCCAACCCGGAAAACCTGATCGGTGAGAACGGTTCGGTCAATTTCGGCACAGTGGTGGTGCTGTTCCTGTACTATTTCGCCACCTACACCGTGATCATCTTCTCCAACGTGGCGCTGGTCGGCGCGGTCTTCAAACTGATGCGCGGCGAGCCGGCGACCGTGCGCGACGGGGTGAACATCGCCTCGGCGCGCCTGGGCAAAATCCTGATCTACGCCCTGATCAGCGCGACCGTCGGCGTCCTCGCCCGCATGATCCGCGAGAGCGGGCGGGACTCGAAGAACGTCGTGCTGATGATCATCGCGGCGATCATCGGCGCGCTCCTCCAGGGGGCATGGAACCTGCTGGTCTTCTTCGCCATCCCGATTATCGTGGCGGAAGATGTCAGCGTGATGGACAGCATGCGGCGCAGCCTGGAGCTGTTCAAGCGCACCTGGGGCGAAAGCTTCGTTGGCAGCACCGCCATCGGCATCGCTTCCTGCCTGGTCTGGCTGGCGATCATCGTGGTGGGTGGGGCGATCATCTTCCTGGCGATCAGCACGGGCAATATCGTCCTGATCCTCGGCGCGGTGCTGCTGGTGGTGCTGGCAATTGCCATCCTCAGCCTGATCAACGGGGCGATCAACGGCGTCTTCCAGGCGTCGCTGTACAAGTTCGCCACCGAGGGTGAAGCCGGTCCGTTCATCGATTCGGCGCTGGCGCGCGAGGCTTTCGCCGGGGCGTGAAGCGCCGGCAAGTTCATCAATTCTTAACATTCGATTGACTGGGGCAGGCGAAACCCTCTATAATCGGATCATGATTTCTTAATGGTGCGGGCAGCTAACAGATGCGCCGTCTCGGGTTGAGGCTGGCGCATCTTTTACGCCTGAAGATTTCGAAACATGACCGTACTGGCATTCGCCCTGGTGGGCACATCCGCCGTGATGCACGCGACCTGGAACCTGCTGGCGAAGCGGGTCGGCGGCGGCATGGCGGCGATCTGGCTGTACAGCACGCTGGCGACGGTGATCTATCTGCCGTTCGCCGTCGCCATCCTGGTCACCCAGCAGCCTACGCTGGGGCTGCGCGAATTGCTCTTCCTGGGCGGCTCGATCCTGCTGCACATCGCCTACTACTTCCTGCTTCAGCGGGGCTACAAGGCGGGCGATCTGTCGCTGGTCTACCCGCTGGCGCGCGGCACCGGTCCGATGCTCTCGGTGATCGGGGCGATCCTGCTGCTGAAGGAAACGCCGGCGCTGGGGGCGCTCGCCGGGGCGGCGCTGGTCAGCGCCGGGGTGTTCATCCTGCTGGGCAGCCCGACGGCGCTGCGCCAGGGCGATAACCGCGCCGCCATCGCCTATGGGCTGCTGTGTGGGCTGTCCATCGCCGCCTATACGCTGTGGGACAAGCAGGCGGTCAGCGCGCTGCTCATCCCACCGCTGTTCCTGACCTGGGCGGGCAATCTGGCGCAGGCGGTCGTGCTCGCCCCGGCAGCCTACCGGGAACGAGCAACCCTCCGCGCTGCCTGGCGCGACCACCGCCGCGCCATCCTCGGCATCAGCACCCTGGATTCGCTCTCGTACATCCTGTTCCTGATCGCGCTCAGCGTGGGCAGCGTCAGTCTGCTGGCGCCGCTGCGGCAGACGAGCATCCTGATCGGCACGTTCATGGGGGTGCGCCTGCTTTCGGAAGACGCCTCGCGCCGGCGGTTGATCGCGGCGGTGGTCATGCTCAGCGGGCTGGTCGCGCTGGCGCTGGGGTGAAAGAGAGGCACAGGCGCTTCAGCGAGTTAGGGGCTTTCACGGCGCAGCCGTTCGCGCATTTCTGCGATCTTGCGGTCTGCGTCAATGCCTGCATCCCGAACATACGCTTCTGCTTCGGCGAACTTCCGCTCAATAGCCTCGCGGTTGTCATAGAAATAGGTCAGCGCGGCGTACACGTCAGCGAGCGAAATATGATAGTGCGCAGCGACCGCTTCAACGGACATTCCTGCGAGAACATGCCCGGCGGCGACAATCTCCGCCTTCAGCGCCGTTCCGACGATAAACACCTTTTCATCGCGGATTTCCAGATGCTGTACAGCTTGCATGATTATCCCTCAACCCAGAAACGTGATTCGATCGGCGACATCATCCTGGTAAGTTCCTGCGCCCCCCGCGATCAATTCGCAGTAGGTCACGCATAATTCTACAATCCGTCCAATCGATCCTTCACCCTGGAGGTGAGGTAGGCAAAGGAAAATCCCGCCGTGAATTTTGCCCGCATCTTTCCACTGCTTGTCGAGCCGAGCAAAATCCTGATCGAGCGTGATAATTACGCGCCCTTCGCTTGTGGCGCGCTGTAGATGCTCAATATCTGGCGCATTCTCCATACCGACTTCCCCGCAATGGACAGCATCGATACCACGACGCCGAAGTTGGATTGAGACCTGCCTGGCGATATGAACATCGCTGTAGAACTTCAGCAAGACCGAAGCACCTTGATTCTCACCCGTCCGCCAGAATCTTGTCCACCGCCGCAGCCAGTTCGCGCAGATTGCTCACCTTGTAGACGCCGTGCGACAGCGGCGCATATTGCAGCATGTCGCTGTCGCCCGTCCCCCACTGTGACGGCGGTTCCGGGTTGAACCACAGCAGACGCCGGCTCTTGCGCATCATGTCGGAGATGACATCCAGGCGGGGGTTGTTGTAGTTGTTTCGTCCATCGCCCAGGATGACCACCGTCGTCCGGCTCGTCACCTTGCCGATGTGGTCGCGCTGGAAGGTGTTCAGGCTGTTGCCCAGGTCGGTGTTGTAGTAGCCGGGGCGGTTATCGTTCAGGACCTTTTCCACCGCCGCCATCGGCTCCAGCTCGCTGAAAGTCATGCTGATGTCGGTCAGATCGCTGATGAAGATGAAGCTGTCGGTCTTGGCGACCTGGTCCTGTAGTTCGTAGATCAGCGTCAGCAGGAATTCGGCACAGTGGCGCATCGACGTGCTGACATCGCAGATCAGCACCAGGCACGGCTTGACGTGATGCGTCTGGAATTTCAGCTCCATTGGCACGCCGCCATAACGCATGTTGGCGCGCATGGTCTTGCGCGGGTCGAGCGTGCCGGTCCGGTCGCGCCGCTGGCGCAGCGCCGCGCGGCTGCGCAGCTTGGCAGCCAGACGGCGAATCTCGTCGCGGATCGCCTCGACATCGTCGTCGCTCAGCCGGCTGAACGGCACATCCATCAGGTCGGGCTTCGGCTCCGGCTCTTTCTCCGCCATGCGCTCGGCGATGTTCGCGCCGACGAAGTTCGACACCTGATCGCTGAGTCCCTGAGCGTTCTGCTCCAGCATCTCGCGCAGCTGCTGCAAATCTTCACGGCTCATGCCCATCTGCGCCAGCATCTCCAGCAGTTCCTCGATTGCCTGCTGAAGCTGCTGCATGTTCATCTGCCGTTCGACGCGGCGCTCGAACCAGCGGCGCTGATTCATGTCGTCGGCGCTGCTCAGCCCCGCCTGCTGCCCCGCCTGATCGAGCTGATCCTGGTCGAAGGGTCTGCCTTCGAGGAGCTGGCGCAGCAGGTCACGCAGCGCCTGCGGGCTGCCCTGGAGCGCCTCGAGCGCCTGCTGAAGCTGCTGCTGCTGTTCCGGCGTGAGGTTGTCCAGGATGTCTTCCATCGGCGGGCGGTTCGCGCCGAAGAACAGCGGGAAGTACTGCTCGAATTTGCCCTGGTCGCGCGCCTCTTTGACCAGGGTGGTCTTCATCGCCGCGCGGAAGAAGTCGCGTTCGCCGATCCCGACCTGCTGGACGCCGTTCAGCGCATCCAGGCTTTCCGCCAGCGAAATGCGCACACCGGCGGCGCGTAGGGCGCGGATGAAATTGACCATGCGCTTGTCCATGAGGGGAATCCTGTCGGCTTGCGGGCGGCGAACCCGACGTGCGATATGGACATTATAGGAGGTTCGCGGGAATCGGGTCAACCGATGGAGTGGGGAGGGACATACTTACGTGGGTGTAGCCACAATAGACAGCATCGTCAAAAAGTGATTTCGACAAGCTCAGGCGTGATCATTTGGATTGTCTGTGTTCAATCCTTCGCCAACAGCAGCTTGCAGTAGACGGGCGTCGGACGCGATGAAGATTACGATCTGAGCAATCGAAACCGCGCGTTTATGCAGTTCGACGGCAGTTGCAAGTTGAACAGAATCATAGGCACGCAAACGGTACCTTTCATGCAGACTCAGTGCCCCTGCGATGATTTGGCGGTTCAACCCTGTCAGTGTGTACTGGGTGCGCGCGTGATACTCGACCTGCCGTCGAAAGGTCTGCAGCATATTCAGCGTGGCTTTTCCATCGTGATACTGTCGAGCAAGCGCCGAGATCATCTCGACCAGGGTGATTTGGGCAATCATGATGGTATGCCCCGAACGCGGCGCGGTGATATTGCGCACCCATGAAGTGCCGATCTCAAGTGTATAGCGCTTGACGAGGGCGCTGCTGTCGATGAAGTAGTTTGCCATTATCCCTCATGGCGATCCGCAATAATGATCTCCGACAGGGGTCCTTTGCCCTGTAATGCCTCATCGAGGCTGCGCTGGATCGCTTCGTCGTCGTATGCTGCTATTTCTTCAGTCATGTCCTCCATGCCGATGAGCAGATCACGGATGGCGTCCGAGAACCGGTGAGGGCGTTCCAGAATCTGAATCTGGACTTCCTGACCCTCAGCCAGATCGACCTTCTCCATCAGGCGAAGCTGTCCCTTGTGATAGATCGCTCGTATGGAGGACATGTGAAACTCCTATCCCAAACTGCACTCATTATAGCAGCGGTAGACTTGACAGAATGCGCCATTCTGCCGCTATGCCAAGTCGTACGCCTCCTTCAGCCAGGCGAACAGCTCCGCGTCCAGTTCGGCGGGGTCCGTCACCTTGACCAGATGCGAGACCATGCCGTTGAAGCCGCCCTCCTGCAGACGCTCGGTCGCCGGCGTGCCTTTGGGCAGTTTGATCCCGACCTCGAAGCGGCTCTTGGTGGCGGGTCCGATACAGGCAAACTGCTTGCCCCGCCGGACGCTGACGTAGGCTTTCATCGGCACGAATTCGACATCCCCGCCGAACCCGGCGATCACCTCGACCAGCCGGTCGTAGATCGGGCGCAGATGCTCCTTGCCTTTGGCATACTGCGCATCGATCAGGGCGGCGCGGTCGTCGGTGGTGACAGCGGCGCTCTGGTTGGCGGTATGCACGACGAGGTTGGCATAGCCGTAGGTCAGCCCGTGCTCGTTTTGCAGGTATTTGACCATCTCACCATGCTTGCTCAGCCCACTGCCTTTGGCGATCTGCACCCACTGCGGCATGGACCTGCCGGTCGCTTTCTCCAGATTGACGATCATGTTGGCGGTTTGGGCAGCCGAATCATTCGCACCTGCCATGAGAATCCTCCTGAACAGAACATGTTTGCTGATTCAATGTACTACAACTTTTGGGAAATGGTTCATTTGTTCGCATTCCACACAACCGGCGCGGTGCTTGCCATGCCGGGGGCGGTGTGATACCTTGAATGCACAAGCTGAAGGATGCCCGATGAGCCACGAACCGCCTAATGACTGTCCCCCGGCACGGGGAGACAGCACCCGCGCTGTACACGGCGCCGGCGCTGCGCAGAATCCGTATGGGTCGGTCACCACGCCGATCATCCAGTCCGCCACCTTCACCTTCGCCAGCACGGCGGACCTGATCGCCTACCTCAAGCGCAAAGCGGCGGGCGGCGCGGTCGATTACGAGGAGTACGCCCGCTTCGGCAGCCCGACGGTGGACGCCGTCGAAAAGAAGCTGGCAGCGCTGGAAGGCGGCGACGACGCGCTGCTCTATCCTTCCGGCATGGCGGCGCTCACCTCGGTGCTGCTCACCATCCTGCGCCCCGAAACGCACGTCATCATCACCGACGACTGCTACCGGCATACCCTGGAATTCTGCCTGAACTTCCTCAGAAAGTATCAGATCGAGACGACCGTCGTGCCGTTCAACGACATGGCGGCGCTGGAAGCGGCGGTCATCCCGAAGAAGACGCGCCTGGTCATCAGCGAAAGCCCGACCAATCCCTATCTGCGCGTGGCAGACCTGGACGCCCTGGTCAGGACGGCGAAGAAGCACCGCCTGCTCACGCTGATCGACAGCACGTTCGCCACGCCGATCAACCAGCGTCCGCTGGCATTCGGCATCGACTTCGTCGTTCACAGCGCCACCAAGTATCTGGCAGGGCACAACGATCTGCTCGCCGGGGTGGTCATCGGGCGCAAGGACCGAATCGCCGCGCTGCGCGACAGCCGCCTGCTGCTCGGCGGCATCGTCGATCCACAGCCGGCGTATCTGCTGGAGCGCGGCATGAAGACGGTCGCCCTGCGGGTGGCGCAGCACAATGCCTCGGCGCAGCGCATCGCCGAACATCTGGAAGGGCATCCGGCAGTTGAGCGGGTGTGGTACCCCGGTCTGCCCTCGCACCCGGATCACGCCATCGCGGAGGCGCAGATGCGCGGTTTCGGCGGCGTCGTGACCTTCGAGCTGCGCGGCAGCCTGGACGCGACGGCGGGATTCATCGACCGGCTGACGATTCCCCATCTGGCAGCGAGCCTGGGCGGGGTGGAAAGCCTGATCCAGCAGCCGGCGATCATGAGCCACTTCGACAAGTCGCCGGAGGAGCGGGCGGCGCTGGGCATCAAAGACAACCTGGTGCGCTTCTCGGTCGGCATCGAGGACGCCGACGACCTGATCGCCGATCTCGATGCAGCGCTGGAACCCCTGCGCGCTGCCCGGTCGATCCCCTCTTGAAGCTGGGACACGAACGCCATGCCGACGCCGATCATCGCCGACTACACCCTGCTGCCCCGCCTGGCAGCCGAACGCCGCGCCGAATTCGAGGCGATGCGCGAAGCCATCGAGTTTGACGGCGCGCTGAACGACGACGCCCTCGACGCCCTGGTGGAGTCGCTCGCCGCGCCGATCATCGCGGTGGTGGACTGCACCCAGTGCGCCAACTGCTGCCGCTCGCTGGATGTCTGTCTGGTCCCCGACGACATCCCCCGGCTGGCTTCAGCGCTGCTGATCGCGCCGGACGACGTGATGACCCGCTATGCCGACCGGGAACGCGGCGCGGCGCAGGAGGAATGGGCGGTCGTGCCGGAACACCCCTGTCCATTTCTGGGCGGCACGCTCTGCACGATCTACGCGGATCGTCCGCACGCCTGCCGGCTGTATCCCCAGTTCACGCCGGATTTCCGCTACAACCTGGAGGACACCATCGAGGGCGCGTCCACCTGCCCGATCATCTACAACGTGCTGGTCGCGCTGGCGGAGCGCGTCGAGCCGCTGCCCTACGACGAGGGCGACGAGTCATAACCCCCCGCGTTCGACCGGGAAGCCCTGGCGCATCCAGCCGCTCATGCCGCCGACCACGTTGTAGACGGTGGCAAACCCCTGCCTGCCCAGCAGCGCCGCCGCCGACTGGCTGCGCGACCCTGAGGCGCAGATGACTGCCACCGGCTGCGCCTGATTCAGTTCGGCGAGCCGCCGCGACAATTCGCCGAGCGGGATCAACTGCGCCCCGGCGACGTGCCCCTGGGCATATTCCCAGGACTCGCGCACGTCCAGCACCAGCGGTTTGCTGCCGTTGCCATGTTCGATCAGATCGCGCAGTTCGGCGGCGTCGATGTCGCGCACGTCGCCCGCCGTGACCGGCAGACCGAGCGCCTCCCAGGCGTCCAGTGACTCCGCCAGGTAGCCCGCCACCTGATCATAGCCGACGCGCGCCAGCCGGTAGACCGCCTCGGCATATTCCGCCGGGTCGCTCAGCAGCAGCACGATGGTGATGTCCGGTGGCAGGATGAAGCCGATCCGGTTGCTCAGCTGGGTGTCGTTTTCGACGTGCGCCGCGCCGGGCACGTGTTTCGCTTTGAAGGCTTCCTTGCTGCGCATGTCGAGCATCGCCGCGCCGCGCTGGAAGATGCGCACGGCGTCCTGGATGCTCAGCGGCTTGGGGGCGACTTCGCCGAGCGGGCGCGGACCCTGCCGGTTGATCTGCTTGATGCGCTTGTGATTGCCCGGCTGTTCCGGCAGACCTTCGACGGCGAACTCGATGTATTGGTCGCGGCTGCGCGGCTGAAGCGCCGGGTTGGTGTCGCGTTCATAGCCCATCGTCGTGCTCAGCACCGAGCCGATCGATTTGCCGCACAGCGACCCCGCCCCGTGACCGGGCAGGATCATCACGCCGTCGGAAAGGGTCAGGTATTCGTGGGTCAGCGTATCGTGCATCTGCCCCGCCAGCCCGCGCGCCGCCTCGACGCCGACCAGATCGGGACGCCCGGCGTCGCCCACGAAGAGCGTGTCGCCGGTCAGCGCCATCCAGGGCTGATCGCTGCGCGTGGTATCGACCACCAGCAGGGTGATGCTCTCCGGGGTGTGCCCCGGCGTGTGGCGGACTTTGAGCAGGACGTTGCCCAGGTGCAGTTCGTCGCCGTGCCGCAGCGTCTCGTGAGCAAAACCGGCGCCCGCCGACTCGTGGACGTAAACCGATGCGCCAGTCAGCGCGGCGAGATCGCTGTTGCCGGAGACGTGATCGGCGTGCAGGTGCGTTTCGACGATGTGGGTGATCTTCAGCCCACGCGCGGCAGCCGCGTTCAGATACTTGCGCACGTCGCGATCGGGGTCCACCACCGCCGCGACGCCTGCGCCTTCGCAGCCGACGATGTACGAGGCGCAGCCCAAACCTTCGACGAAAAACTGCTCGATGTACATGACTTTCCCTTCTTCTGACAGCGGGTGCAGCGTAACCCCGCACTGTTGTACCGGATGTTTGTTAAGACAGCGCGGCGGCGGAATTCGCCGCCGACGCCAGATCGACCGCCAGCTTGGGCAGGTTGTCGATCAGCAGAAAGATCGCCAGCGCCACCACGAACAGGGCGAACGCCCGCCGCAGCATCACCGGCTGCAAGCGCCGCGCCAGCCGCGATCCCACCCGCGTCCCGACGATGCCGGCGACGACGAAGACCAGGATCAGCGTGGGGTCGATGACCACCCCGGTCAGATGTCCGGCAAACCCGGCGAGGCTGTTCATGGCGATGATCATCAGCGAGGTGCCGACGGCGCTGTGAAAGGGCAGCCCGACCAGCATGACCAGCGCCGGGACGATCAGAAACCCGCCGCCGACGCCCAGGATGCCCGTCACCAAGCCGACAACTGCCCCGCCGGCAAGCGACTTCCAGACCTGCGGCGTCGCCCCCTCGTCGGCGCGATTCGGCGTCTTCTGCACGATCAGCAGCGCGCCGATCAGCAGCATCAGCCCGGCGAAGGCGACCATCAGCAGCGAAGGCGGCAGGCGCTTCGAGAGGTCCGCCGCCGCATACGAGACGATCATACCACTGCCGCCGAAGAGCAGGGCGACGTGCGCGTTGAGCGTCCCCTGTGTCCGATGGAAGAACGCTCCCAGCGCGCTGTTGGCTCCGACGATGGCGAGGGAAGTCGTCACCGCCGTCTGCGGCGTCTGCCCCAGCAGATAGACCAGCGCCGGCACGGTCAAAATCGAGCCGCCGCCGCCGAGCAAGCCGAGCGACAAGCCGATGCCGAAGCCGAGGGCGGTTTCCAGGGCGAAAGCCGAAGGTGTCATGAGCGTTTTGCTAGCCGCCCCGCTTGACCGGGTAGCCCGCCGCCTGCCAGGCGATCATGCCGCCGCGCAGGTTGATCGTCTGGTAACCCGCGCCGTTCAACAGCCGCGCCGCCTGTCCGCTGCGCGCCCCGGAACGGCAGACGCACAGGATGTCGGCATCTTTGGGCAGCTTCTTCAGCGCACCGGAAAGCTGATCGAGTGGGACCAGGACGGCGTTCGGGATGTGCCCCTGGCGATACTCGTCCGGCTGGCGCACGTCGAGGATGAAGGGCGGGTTTCCGCCGTCCAGGCGCGCTTTGGCGTCCTGGGCGCTCAGGCTGGACGCGCCAGCCCCGCCCAGCAGGCTCCTGAAGAAGTTCATAGGCTTCGCTGTCTTTTCCACGTCGTCAGGTGATACGCCTCAGCATATGCGGAATCGGCGTGCGCTCTCAGCCCGAACGTCTTATAATAGACATTAGTTTGCGCTTATAGGAACGGCGATGCCATGCTCGATCTCTACAAGCTTCAGGTCTTCCTGACCGCCGCCCGCGCCGGCAGCTTCAGCGCCGCCGCCGAGCGTCTCTACGTCACGCAGCCCGCCGTCAGCCAGCATGTCGGCGACCTGGAAGCGCTGCTGGGACGAACGCTGTTCGTGCGCGGACGGCGCGGCGTCAGCCTGACTCCGCACGGTCAGCGGCTCGCGGAGTACGCCGAACGCATCTTCGCGCTGGTCGGCGAAGCCGAAGCCGCCCTGACCGATGTATCGCGCATCACCGAGGGCAGGGTCGCCCTCGGCGCGACGCCGGGCATTGCCATTTATCTCGCGCCCGACTGGATCACCCGGTTTCGCGGGCGCTACCCTCATCTGAGCGTGGCGCTGCAAACCGGCGTGACGCGCGAGATCCTTCAGGCGGTGCTGGGCGGGCGCATCGACATCGGACTGATCGAGGGGGAACTCGACCCGCTGCCTGATCCGCGCCTGGCGGTCGAGACGCTGCAAGAGGTGGAGCAGGTGGTGGTGGTCGGGCGCAAACATCCGCTGTGGGGCGCCGAAGAAGTGCCGCTTTCGGCGCTGGACCGCGCCTCGCTGATCGCGCGCACGCCGGGCAGCCAGACGCGCGCCTGGCTGGACGCCGCGCTCAAATCCGCCGGAGTGCAGCCGATGATCGCCGCCGAGTTCGACCAGATCGAAGCCATCAAGCGGGCGGTGGGCAGTGGGATGTGTCTGACGATCATGCCGGTGTATGCAGTGCAGAGCGAAGTGGAACAGGGGACGCTGCGGACGGTGCGGATCGCCGGCGCGCCGCTGATCCGCCGCCTGAAAGTGATCTACGACAGCAGCGCGCCGCTGACGCCGGTCGCCGGCGTGTTCGTGACGATGCTGCGCGACATGTTCGCCGATCAGGGCAGCCGTTCGTAGTGGGTTACGTGTAGCGGACGATACACACCGTGTTCACTTTGCCTGAACACGCTCACGCCGGGAACAGACGGGCAACCGGCACGGCGAACCCCGGCAGCAGATCGCCAAACGTCAGTGTGTCCTCGGCGGTCAGAAACTCGTAGTCGCCGTCCGCCGGGTAGAGTTCGACGACGCGGCGGCGGGGACGCAGCAGCAGGGCGAACTTCGCGCCATGCGCCAGATAAAACTGCATCTTCTCTCGCGCCTGTTTCAGACGGTCGCCGGGAGAGAGGATCTCGATGCAGATGTCGGGGATGAAATCCGCCGTCCCCTGGGTGGTCAGTGGGCGATCCCCCAGCACGACGCCGATGTCCGGCATGCGGGCATTGCGCTTGTCGCCTGACGGGCGGTACAGTCCCTCGGCGACCACCCGCCCGGCGACAGGGTGCATCTCAAAGTAGGTTACGAATCGCGTCAGCGTCAAGGCGGCGATAGCGCCATGCTCTTCCGTAGGCATCGTTTTCTCGACAATCTCCCCATTGATCAGCTCGAAGCGCCGCTCATGCTGCTCTTCGCGTGCGATGAACGCCTCGAACTCCTCGGTGGTGATCACAGGGTCACGGGTAGTCATGGGTCAGCCCCTCGTCTTGCTTTAAGTTGATTTTGAGCGCCCAGGGTTCGTATCTTCACCTGGTTACGGCACGGAAGTTTCCGTCTAGCACGGTATCCAACGTCAGCAGCGCGGCGATGCGGCGGGCGATGTGCATGAACTCGCGCGCTTCCTCTGACTTAAGCGGGCGACCCAAAACCACCGTTTCGCGGTAGCTCAACCACTTCTTGAGCACCTGATACCCGCCAAGCGTGTATTCCCACACGGCTAACGGAATGCCTTTCCAGTAGGTTGATGCGTTCAGGTACACGTCGATCAGTCCATCGGCTTCGACGGCGCGCCCGCGACCGGGCATGACCGCGCTGCCCGCGCCGAAATACCCCCAATTGACATTGATCGTGAAATCAGGTGCGCCGCCGCTGGTGGTCAGCATAGCGATAGAGCGCAGTTCAGGGCGCGGATCACCTTGCGTGACGCCGGGAACAGGTGTTTCGACATCAAGCAGCGCGGCAACCTGCCGACCGAGTGCCGCCGACGCTTCGAGCGCATTCCGTGTTTTCGGCAGCGGCACGCGAGGCCAGTCTTGGCGGAGCGCCCCGGCATTTTCAACACGGTAGGCGGGCGAGTGCAGCACCGCCAGCGTGTGATAAAACAGGGTTTCGGCTTGGTGATCGAGGGTTGTTTTCTCAACACCTGAAGCGGGATGGTTCTCACCCCCCAACCCCCTGGTCGTCGCCAGTGAGTTTTCCTCACCCCCCAACCTCCTGGTCGTCGCCAGTGAGTTTTCCTCACCCCCCAACCCCCTGGTCGTCGCCAGTGAGTTTTCCTCACCCCCCAACCCCCTCTCCATTGCATGGAGAGGGGGGGGCAGAGCAGCGTGGATCGCAGTGAGAACGCTAGGAAGATCGCCCTGAACCTGCTGATTCTTGAAACGCAGCACGCGCAGCCCGCGACTTTCGATGAATTCCTGGCGGGCTGCATCCTCGTCGGCACTGTAATCGTGAATTTCACCATCGACTTCGATCACCAAGTGCGCTTCCGCACAATAGAAATCGACGATGAAACGGTCAATGGGATGCTGGCGGCGGAACTTGTAACTGCCCAACTGCCGCCCACGCAGCGCCTGCCATAGGATGGACTCCGCCTCTGTCGGCTCGCGCCGCATTTGCCGTGCCAGCGGCTTGATTTTCTCCCACAGGCTGGCATCTCTGTACACCTGCGCATAAGGACGCGGTAGGCTC
>JAEURA010000007.1 GCA_016789005.1 Anaerolineae bacterium | reverse complement strand
TAATGCGCCGGGCGTTCGTCGAGGAACTGCGTCTGATAATGCTGTTTTTGCGCCTCGGTCCCGTACAGCACGAGCGGATAGGCGAACAGCGCCGGCGAAAGCACCTGAAACGCCGTCGCCAGATCGCCATAGGCGAATTCTTCGGCGGCGAGCACGTTGGTGATGGCGCTCATCTCGCCTAGCCCCCCCATCGCTTCGGGGATCGCCGTCGGAACCAGCCCGATCTCCCACCCGGTGCGCACGATGTCGCCAGGAACGCGCTCGTGTTCGTCCGCTTCGTGCGCCACCGGCTGCACATCGTTGACCGCATAGCGCCGGATGACCTCGACCAACTGCCCCTGTTCTTCTGTAGGCGTAAAGGAAATCACGTATTTTGCCTTTCACCAATAATGCCCACCAAGCTGGGCGCGAAACACGCGCCCAGACGTTCATCCACCTGCTACCAGCCGCCCGCCACTTCCAAGACCTGCCCGCTGACGTAGTTCGAGAGCGGGCTGGCAAAGAAGAGCAGCGCGCCCGCCGCCTCTTCGACTGTGCCAGGGCGGCGCATGGGAATCTGGTTGAAGATCACGTCGCGCACCTTGTCCGGCATACCCAGCTTGATGCGCTGCCCGTCGCGTTCGGTGAAGTCACCCTCCGCGTCACTCTGGGTCAAGCGCGTCTCGATAAAGCCGAAGGCGACGGCGTTGACCTGGATGTTGAATGCCCCCCACTCCTTCGCCAGCGTCCGCGTCAAGCCGATGATGCCGGCTTTGCCCGCCGCGTAGTTGGTCTGCCCGATATTGCCGCGCGTGCCGGTGGTGCTGCTCACATTGACGATCTTGCGGGCTTTCGCCGCGCCGCCGTCTTCCTGTTCCGCCTTGGCGACCTCGCGCATGTAAGGGATGGCAGCGCGGATGATTTTGAACGGCGCGGTCAGGTGGATGCGCAGCATCGCCTCCCACTGCTCATCGCTCATCTTGTGCATCATGCCATCCCAGGTGTAGCCAGCGTTGTTGACCAGGATGTCGATGCCGCCATAGGCGCTGACCGTCTGCCCGATCAGCTCTTCGATGTCGCCGTCACGGGTCACATCCGCCGGGACGACCAGCGCGCTGCCGCCCGCGCCGTGAATCGCCGAGGCGGTCTCATTCGCCGGAACCGGGTCGATGTCGCTGACGACGACATTCGCGCCGTGCGCCGCGAACAGCCGGGCAGCCGCCGCGCCGATGCCGCGCCCGCTGCCGGTGATGATGGCGGTCTTGCCTTCGAGTAATCTCATGAACACTGTCCTTGCTGAATTCGCGTATCAGAACAAAAGCGAGGGAGGGATGAGGCGGTCGCGCACATGAGGCGGACGAGGCTCCCCCGGTCCTCGTCCGGCGCGCCCAGCGGTTACGCCGGAGGTCCGAAGATGGCGACCAACGCCAGGACGACGACCGCCGCGCCGCCGACCGCGACGAAGGTGATGACCATCAGCCGCCGCGAACGCTGGCGTTCCTCCGGCGTGGCGTTGCGGTCGGCGACAATGGCATCCAGGATTTTTCCAATCACGTCAAACCAGTCCACCCCGCGCTCACTTTCGCATCAGTAACGCCGGCAGGAAGTAGCTGGTAATTTCGGTGGCGATGGCTTCGCCGGAGAGCCGTCCGTCCGGGCGATACCACACGCCGACCCAGTTGTTGGCTCCGAGCAGCGCCTTGACGAAGATCGGCACATCTACCGGGTGAAATTCGCCGCTGCGCACCCCCTCCTGTACCACCGCGCGGAAAAGATGTTCGAAGGCGTCGCGCCGGCGAAAGAAGGCGTCGCGCTGCGTCAGAAACGCCTCGAACGCTTGAAGGTCTTCCGGCTTGGCGCGCCGGGTAGGCGGCTTGGCGTTGGAAAGCGCGTGTATCTCGAAGACCATCGCCGCGCCGACGGCGGGGTTGTCCGCCACGCCGACGATATGCTCGCGGATCATGGCGCGCAGCCGTTCCTCAGCGCTCAACCCGCGCTGGCAGGTGATCGGCTGGATGCGGTTGATGGTGAATTCCAGCCCCATCTCCAGGACGGCGAGGAGGAGCGCGTCCTTGTTGCGGAAATGGTGATAGAGGCTGGCGGCAGTCAGGTTGACCGCCGCAGCGATGTCCTTCATGGTGGCGGTCTCATAGCCCCGCCGGCTGAGTACATCGGCTGCGGCGGTGATGATCTCTTCGCGGTTAACCGACTGATCGGCAGGCTTACGCGCCAAAATCAAATCCTTGCCCGAAATAATCTAATGCAGATTCGATTATAACGGGCGTGAGGGCTTGCGGTCAACGTCATAAGGCAAATGGATCACCGGGCAGGTCAGCCAGGCAGGTTGCAGCCAGCCTTCGTCGTGCGATCCCGGACCCGAATGCCGGCGGAGTGGACATAACCGGCGGCGCTGTCTAGAACGCCGGATGGGGCATACAATTAGGGGTGGGGCAACTTGTTTTTTCCTCAACACCCCGAAAGGAATTTACCGATGAAGCCGCTTATCCGTCTCGCCCTGCTGCTCTCCGTCCTCGCTTTTGTCCTGGTCTCCGCCGCCTTCGCCGGCAGCCTGACGCTCTCCGGCACTCTGACGCCAGGAGGTCCGCAGGAGACGCTGGTCGCCCAGATCGTCACTCCGAACTGCACCGGAGCCACCGTCGTGTTCTCGGTCCTCTATGCGTCGTATTCGTTCACGGTGGATGCCAGCGGCGTCTACACCATCGCTGAACCCGGCACCGAAAGCGCCGTGTACCTGTACAGCGGCGGCTTCGATCCGGCAAATCCCGTCCAGAACTGCGCGGCGGCGAGCAACTCCAACCCGATCGCTCTGACGTACGCGCTGACCGCAGGGACGGTCTATCAGGTGGTCGTCATTGAAGACACCTTCGCCCAGGATGGCATGGCATACAGCCTGTCGATCACCGGACCGGGCAGCGTGTCGCTGGTCGGCGGCGACTGCCCGAACCCGCTCCCGGCAGGCTCTACCGTCTACTCGGTCCCAGCCGGCGCGCCGACCTTCTACGCCGCCAGCCTGGACACCCAGACCGACTTCAATCTGCCGGCGGGAACCTGGTACATCTCCGCCTTCGAGGGTGATTTTGCCAAGGTGTGGATCGCCTGCCAGGCGGACCCCGTCTACATCCCGGCGAATGCTGTCGCCCGTTAGGGCGCGTCAAGCGCTTCTTGTGCTTTGAATTCGCCTCCGTCCCCTCTCCATCACGATGGCTGAGGGGACGGAAGGGTGAGGACCTTCTCTACCGCCGCACCACCAGCACGCCCCCGGCGTCGGCGCTGAGTTGCGTCCCCGGCGTGATCCGTATCACGCCGCCGTCTGACGCCACGTCGTAACCGGCGTTCGGCGTCAGACCGGCGATCAGGTGGGTCGCCACCGCCGCGCTGAGGGTCAGCGAATCGACCTCGGCATCAGCATCGACCGGGAACAGCACCGCCACGTCCCCCACCACTGCGCCCTGATAGGCTGCACCGTCCAGGCTCTCGACTAAGGCGCTGGGGGCGAATTCGGCTCCGGCGTCGCTCCCGCGCAGCACGTTCAGGAAGCGCGTCTCTGGCGCGGCGGCTTCGACCCGCAGGCGGTAGCGCATCGACTCGTTGGCGGCAGGCGCGCTGCTGGCTTCATCAACCAGCGGCGACACCGTGATCTGCGCTGCGGCGGGCAGCAGCGTCTCGACAGTGAGAGTCTGCCCGCGCTCGGTGCTCATGCGCGTGACTCTGCCATCGACCACGCCCTCCGCCGGGAAGTTGAGCCAGAAGCGGCTGACCGGGTTTTCGGCGCGGGTGGCGGCACGGTCGTAGACCACGATCACATCTGGCTTCAGCCAGATCACCGACCGGCTGACGTGATCGACGGCGGTCACGCCTTCGTATTCGGAGTTGTACAGGGCGGTGGCATCGCCGAAGGCGTAGACGTAGTCGTCGGTCACGCTGATCGTCGGCTGCGGCGGGTCGCCCGCCGAAAGCAGCCACTGCGAGCCGCGCTGCCCGATCATCAGCCGGAAGTCGTCGCGGTCGGGCAGCGCGTTCTGCACCGTCAGCGTATTGAAATTGTCGGACGTGTGATAGTCGAAATCGTAACCGACGCGGATTTTCGTCAGCCATTCTCCGCCGCGATAGAACTCGATGCCGTTGCCGTTGCCGCTCTGGTGATCGACCTCATCCCAGCTCAGGTTATAGGTGAACCAGGCGGCGTCTTCGCCCCAGTCGGTGCGGGCGAGCAGCCGGCGCATCCCCGGCGCGTACCACGACGTGCCGTATCCCGTTCGAGGGTCAGCGGGGGTCGGGCTGGAAGGATCGAATAGCAGATAGTACAGGATCGCCTTGTGGGCGGCGTCGGCTTCCGCCACCCGTTCGCTCAGGGTGAACTCCCCGCCGGGCGGCGTGTGCAGCTGCATCCAGCGCAGCGCTTCCAGGCGCGCCGCATCCCCGCCGCTGAAAACATCGTAAGCGCCGAGCGCCCCGAACAGCTCGATATAGTCGGGCAGCCAGTAGTTCTGCCCCGACCCGTACCACGCCGGCAGGTAGACCACGCCCGCGTCGTCACTCACGTCCGTCGCCGGACTCATCGAATGGGCGAAGGCGCGCAGAGCGTCGTCCCAGAAGGGGTTCGACGCAAAATCGACCTGTCTGCCCCACCGCGCTGTGTCATTCGCCCCTGCCGTCGCCAGCGCCAGCATGAACTGCGCCACGTAGCCGAGCGCCTGTGGGCTGTATTCGAAGCCCTCCGTGCCGAACCCGCCGCGCGCATCGGTGCGCAGCAGGTGATCGATCACGTACAGCCACGCGCCGGTGGCATTTTCCAGGTACGCCCGCAGCGCGCCGTCGGGGTCGTCCGCCGCGTCAAAGGCGAGCGCCATCATGCCCATGTTGCGCATGTGCGCCGCATAGTAGTTGTTGCCTGCCCAGCGAACCAGCGTCGGGTCGTTGACCAGGATCGGGTCATTGATCACGCCGATCGGCTCCGGGTGGTTGTGGTTGGTCGTGTAGGCGTTCAGGTTCTCCTCGCACCAGCGCAGAAAGACCGCGCGAATCGCCGCCTTGTCCTCTGCCGAAAGGATGGGGTAAATCCAATCCACCGTCAGGGGAAAGCTCACGCCGTACCAGCGCGACCGGTCGCTGGTGGCGAATTCGCTATGGCGAAACGGCTGATCGTCCGCCACGCCCGCCGCCGCCTGATCGATCACGTTCATCAGCAGCGCTCGCGCCCGTTCGGCATGATTCTGCCGCGCCGTCTCACTGCTTTCGATCAGCGACATGAAGGCGAACAGCAGCGCATAGGACTCCGTCGGGTATTCTTCATAAGCGTAGCCGCCGCTGTCCTGCGCCGGGATGATCCCCTCGTCCATCTGGTGCGCTGCCGCGTTCGCCAGCCACGCCAGTTCACGGTACATCGGGTTGCCCTGCGACGCCCATTCGCGCAGGCGCGGCAGATCCTCGGCGGTCACCCACAGGTGGGGATGCGCCGCGTCGGTCTGCGCGTGGATCGCCCCGCTCAGCAGGACCAGGCAGGCAGCGGTGAACAGCAGGCGTCTGAACATGGCGGGTTCTCCTCGTTTCGGGTAAGTTCCGACCCTCCCGCGTGATCAGGGCGCGGTGGATGCGGCAGCGCTGCCCATTCTAGCGCGGAGTCTCACAGGCGCATACCGCAGCCGCATAGGGTGCATTTCAATATTTCGGATACTTCAACGGACGATGCAGGCATCGTCCCTACGGAGGACCATTTTGTAGGGACAACGCGGGCGTTGTCCCGCCCGCGTTGTCCGCCGTATCCCCAATAATCTGAAATGCACCCGGCGCATACCACCCCCCTTGACAAAGTCTTGCGCCTTGCATTACGCTGATCACGATTGTGGCGGAGGTTCCGTACGCGGACTCTCCCCCCGGTCTTTTGCTGACCCGATTCAGGCAGGTTCAGATGACGACGGACGCGCTGTACCCTTCTCGTTCCTGAGGACGCCCCCGGTCCCGCGCGCTTTCGATTCCTTCGTTTGATTTCCAGGCGCCGCCCGGCTTCGTCCGCTGGCGGCGTTTTTGATTCCCCAGGCTTTGCCGGGCAGGCTCCGCCACATCTCCCGATTCGCCCTCCACCCCGGATGCGCCGGGCGAGGGTCCACGTCCTATCCGCGACCAACAGAAGGCGGCGCTATGTTAGCTACAGCCTCCCACCTCCATAAGATTTTCGGGCTGCACACCGTGCTGACCGACGTTTCTCTCGCGCTCAACGACGGCGACCGCATCGGGCTGGTCGGCGCGAACGGGTCCGGCAAGACGACGCTGCTGCGCGTGATCGCCGGCGAGCTTGCGCCTGATTCCGGCACGGTGAGCATCCCTGCCGGCGTCCGGGTCGGCTATTTGCAGCAGATGATGCTGGACATCGACGGCAGGACCGTCAGCGACATGATCGACCGCGCCGTCGCCGGGGTGCGCGCCGCCGAAGGCGACATGCGCCGGCTGGAAGCTGCCATGACGGCGGCGGCGGGCGAAGCGCTGGCGACAGTGCTGCACGACTACGGCGCGGCGGCGGATGCCTTCGAACGGGGTGGCGGCTATGACCTCGATCATCGCATCGACGCCACGCTGGCGGGGCTGGGGGTCGGTCAACTCCACCGCGACCGCCTGTTTTCGACGCTCAGCGGCGGTGAAAAGGAGCGGACGGCGCTGGCGCTGCTGCTGCTCAACGCTCCAGACCTGCTCCTGCTCGATGAGCCGACCAATCACCTGGATGCGCAGAGCCTCGACTGGCTGGAGGCGACTCTGACAGCGTACCCCGGCGGCGTGCTGGTCGTGTCGCACGACCGGGCGTTCCTGAACCGAACGGTCAACGCCATCATCGAGATCGACGAACACCGTCACACGGCGAAGCGCTACGGCGGCGACTATGACGCCTACCTGCGCGCCAAGGAAATCGAGCGCCGCCGGTGGCAGGAGGACTACGCCCGCCAGCAGGAGGAGATCAAGGCGCTGCGCTACGATGTCGCGGTGCGGGCGCGCAACAACGACAACTATCGTCCACCCCCCGACGGCGACAAGTTCCTGAAGTTCAAGAAGGAACAGACTCACGACCGCACCGTCGCCAAACGGGTGCGCAGCGCCGAAGAACGTCTGCGGCGCATCGAGGAAGATCCGATTCCCCAGCCGCCGGAAGACCTGTGCTTTGATGGACGGCTCGACCCGGCGGCGCTGCGCGGGCGGCTGCCGCTCATCGCCCGGGGGCTGAGCAAACGCTACGGCGACCGGCTGATCCTGGAGGAGGTCTCTTTCGAGGTGGGTGTCGATGCGCGAATCGCGCTGGTCGCCCCCAACGGCGCGGGCAAGACCACGCTGATCCGCCTGCTCACCGGTCAGGAAACGCCCGACGCCGGCGAGGTGGTTTACAACCCCGCCGTGCAGGTCGGCTTCATCGACCAGGAATCGGCGGACCTGCCGCCGAAGGCGACGCTGTTCGAGGCGTACCGCCAGGGAATCGACCGTGAAGAGCAGGCGCTCATGACCATCCTGCTGCGTTCCGGGCTGTTCCGCTACGCTGACGTACACAAGAAGGTGCGCGAGCTGAGCGGCGGTCAGCGGCGCAAGGTTCAGATCGCGCGCTTGATCGCCGGCGGGGCGAACCTGCTGATCCTGGATGAGCCGACCAACTACGTCAGCTTCGACGTGCTGGAAGCGCTGGAGGACGCCATCCGCGCCTTCCCCGGTCCGGTGATCGCGGCGTCGCACGACCGGCGCTTTCTGGAGCGCTTCGGCGGCGACCGCTGGACCCTGGAACGGGGTCGGCTGGTGCGGTGATCGTCCGAGGGCGGATGGGGTGAAACCTTACACGTCGCGCTGACCTCATCTCTGAAGGAATAAGCCCTCTCCCAGGCGAGCTTGCTCGCACGGAGAGGGCTGGGTGTGAGGTTTGCAGTCCGAGTCTCGCTCTACGCCCCTGCGTCCGGCAGCGCCGCGCCGCCGTTGTCGTAGTTCGGACCCATCGCGCCTGCCGGCACCCACAGCGGAGCCGCCTGACAGGCGATCCACAGCTTATAGTAGCCGCCTTCCGCGTCGATGATCCACCACGAAGTGCCCGCCGCCAGGGTGATGGTCGTCGCCGCCCCGCCTACCGGCGCGTACAACGCGCTCACCGTCTCCAGCAGCCGCCCCTGCACCGATCCGCCGGGAATGCCTGCCGTGCAATCCTGTGCCACCGGCGCGTCTGGCACGGGGACGCCATTGACCGGGATCACCGGCACGACGGCGTCCGCAGCGCATGAGACGCTAATGCTGCTCTCGTAGACCACCAAACCGTCGATCAGCGTGTCGAGGCGGAACTCGAAGGTCAGCGGGTAGGCTGGGAACGAATCGGCGAAAGCTCCGTAGTTTTTCGTGCCGCTCGTCTGCTCGACCGTGTACGGTCCGTCGGTCTGGATCACGCCATTCCTGATGTAGTTGATGGTGAACTGCGCGTCCACCGGCAGGTTGCTGAATTCGACGTTCTGGTTGTTCAGGCTGACCTGCACGCTGCCCACGCCCTGCGTACAGGTGAAGACCTTTCCATCGTCCAGCCAGCGGCGGTAAGACTCGACGCCCGGCGCGATATTGGAGATCGTAACCGGCTGTGGGGCTGCAGTGTCGGCAGAGCAGTTGATGAGAAGGCTGCTCTCATAGACCACCACGCCATTGATCAGCGTGTCGAGGCGGAACTCGAAGGTCAGCGGGTAGGATGGAAACGAAATGGCGAAAGCTCCGTAGTTTTTCGTGCCGCTCGTCTGCTCGACGGTATACGGTCCGTCGGTCTGGATCACGCCATTGCTGATGTAGTTGATGGTGAACTGGGCGTCCGCCGGTAGGTTGTTGAATTCAACGTTTTGCTGGCTCAGCCCGACCTGCACGCTGCCCACGCCCTGCGTGCAGGTGTAAGTCTTGCCGTCGTTCAGCCAGCGCCGGTATTGATCCCCGGCTGCCTGGGTGACCATCGGGATCAGCAGCAGCGCCGCCAGGGTTGCCACGAGGGAGACACGCAGTAAGGTTCTCATCATATTTGCCTCTTTCAGATTGAAGCTCTGTGACTCAGTATAGTGGAGTCAAGGCGTCTATGACAATCACCATGACGGTTCTGTCGAACCGACCTCACCGCCGCCGCTCTTCCATACGGCGTTGCTCGTACAGAGAGGGACTGCGGTGAGGTCTTGTTTCGCGAGCTACTTCTGCGGGCGCAGCCGGCGCATGACCGACCCGAACAGCAGCACCGGCGCAGTCAGCGCCAGCAGCGCCGCCCACTCCAGCACGCTCAGCGGCTCGGTGCGGAAGATGTCGCCGCCGAAAGTGACGATCAGGATCGTGCCGACCAGGATGGCGGCGGCGATGGCGATGAACGCCTGATTCTCCTTGATCCCGTCCAGCAGCGAGACGTTGCGGAAGAGGATGCGGGCGTTGAACAGGTTCCAGAACTGCAGCAGGATGAACCCGGCGTAGAACAGCGACAGCTCGTGCGTCGTCACCGCGCCGTCGGTCTGCATCAGCAGCAGCGCGGCGACCAGGGCGACGATGAACGCCCCTCCCATCAGCAGGATGCGCAGCCCGATATCCGGCGTGATGATGAAATCGGTCGAACGGCGCGGCTTGTCGTTCAGCACGTCGCGGCGCGCCGGCTCGGTCGCCAGCGCCAGCGAAGCGAAGGTATCCATGATCAGATTGACCCACAACATCTGAATCACCGTCAGCGGGAATTCCACGCCGATGAACGGACCGAGCAGCGCGATCCCCAGCGCGGCGACGTTGATCGTCAGCTGGAAGAGGATGAAGCGCTGGATATTGCGATACAGCGACCGCCCCCACATCACCGCGCTGACTATGCTGCCGAACGAATCATCCAGCAGCACAATGTCGCTCGCTTCCTTGGCGATGTCCGTGCCGGACCCCATCGCCAGCCCGACGTTGGCGAAGTTCAGCGCCGGGGCGTCGTTGGTCCCGTCGCCGGTCACCGCCACCACCTCGCCGTTATCGCGCAGGGTGGTCACCACCAGCAGCTTGTCTTTCGGACGGGCGCGGTAGAGCACCTTCAGCGCCTTTGCCGCCTTCAGCAGCTCCTCGCCTTCCAGCATGGCAATATCCACGCCGCTCATCAGCGCGTAAGGCGTGCGTCCGTCGCGGGCGTCATCCCACAGCCCGATCTGCCGGGCGATCTCGCGCGCCGTCTCGGCAGTGTCGCCGGTGATGATCTTCACGTCGATACCGGCATCACGGCAGGCGGCGACCGCCCCCGGCACTTCCTGGCGAATCGGATCGGCGATGGCGACGAAACCCAGCCAGACCATGTCTTCCGCCAGGTCTTCCACGTCCAGCCCGCTGCCCGGCTGGATCGGCTTGTAGGCAAAGGCGAGCGTGCGCATCCCCCGGCGCTGGAAATCCACCAGCTCGTCAAGGATGCCGTCGCGCTGCTGTGGGGTCAGCGGCGCGCTGTCTTCGGCGTTGAGGGCGATGCTGCTGCACTGCTCCAGGACGATTTCCGGCGCGCCTTTGACGTGCAGCACCGTCCAGCCCACAGCGTACGACAAGCCCAGCGTGCCCATGTACTTGCGTTCCGCCGAAAAGGTGAGCTGCACATCGACCGTGAAGCCGGCGCGGTGCAGGATGTAGTCTTCGCCGCGCTCTTCCATCCACAGCAGCAGCGCGCCTTCGGTGCTGTCGCCGATCATCCCGGTCGGTTTGCCCGCCGCCCGGCTGAGATTCGCCGTCGTATTGGCGGCGATGCCTTCATAGAGCAGCGCCAGCGCCTTGGGCGACGTTTCGCCGTCGACGAACGGGAAGCGGGTATCCACCACGCGCATCTGGTTGAGCGTCAGCGTACCCGTCTTGTCGGAACAGATGACGGTCGCCGCGCCGACCGTCTCGGTGGCGTGCATCTGGCGGACCAGGTTGTTGGCGGCGGTCATGCGCCGCATGCTGTACGCCAGGCTGAGCGTCACGCTCATCGGCAGTCCCTCAGGGACCGCCACCACGATGATCGTCACTGCCACCATGAAGTAGCGCAGCAGCGCCGTGCCCACACCGTTCGGCAGCCAGCCCGACACGTCGCTGGGGATCACCCCCAGCAGCACCAGCACAACTGAGCCGACGATGAAGATCAGGGCGCCGACGATGAACGACAGCAGCCAGCCCACGCCGCTGGTGTCGCGCAGCCGTGCCGGCAGGGTCAGCTCGCGCCCGGCGAGTTCATAGGCGTCTTCCAGGATGGGAATCCACACCCGGCTCATGGCGACCAGGACGGCGGCGCTCGCCACCAGCACGAACGCCCAGCTTCCGGCGCTCAAAGCGATGTCTCCCACCGACGCGCCGCGCACCACCAGCGCCAGATAGGTCAGCAGCGCCACCGTGAAGCCCACCACGCCGATCAGCTTACTCAGCCGGTCCAGCTGCGCATTCAGCGGCGTCACCTCGCCGGTGTCGGCGATGGCGTCACGGGCGATCTCGCCGATCTTGGTGCGGTCGCCGACGGCGGCGACTTCCACCGTGCCGCGTCCATCGACCACCAGCGTGCTGCGAAACACCCGCTCCTCGCTGAACAGCGCCCCTTCGTCGCCGTTGTCCAGCGGGCGCGCCGTCGCCTGTTTGCGCACCGGCACCGATTCGCCGGTCAGCACGGACTCGTTGACTTCCAGCGAGACCGCTTCGCGTACGCGACCGTCCGCCGGCACTTCATCGCCGGCTTCCAGCAGCAGAATATCGCCATAGACCAGATCGCGCCGGGGGACAACCTGATACGCTCCATCGCGAATGACCTTGGTGGGCGTGTCGTCGCTCACCCGGTTCAGCACATCGAATTCACGCCGCGCGCGAAACTCGTTCAGGAAACCCAGCGTCGTCGCCAGCAGGATGGCGATGACGATGCCGACGCCCTCGGCATAGTGACCATCCACGACGCCCACCAGAATGGTGATTGCCGCCGCGATCATCAGGATGCGGATGACCGGGTCTTCGTACTTTTCCAGATACAGCTTCCACCAGGGATCGCGCTTCGGCGGGGTGAGGACGTTCGTACCGTGTGAGTCGCGGTTCCTCGTTACCTGCTCCGGCGTTAATCCACGATAAGGCAGCGCCTGCGACTGGGTCGCAGGCGGCGGGTTGAGGATCGCCATCTCAGAACTCCTTGTGTTTCAAGCGCCCATTGTAGTGCATCCTGTGGCAAACATCCCCCTAAAAATTAGGAGTTCATAACGATTTCAGATGGACGCCAGCGGGAAAATTTGCCTCTTGTCAGGATCAACTTTTTAGACTAGACTAAATCCATATTTCGACCGCAAGCACCTGAAATTTGTGTGCTTCATCGCTGGAGGTTTGCCGCGATGAAACTTTTTCGCCTCTGGCTGGCAACAGCTCTCGTGTTGTTGATAGTGTCCTCAGCAGGGCTGGCGCAGGAGTCTATGATCAGGGTGGTCGCCACGACCACGCAGGCAGCCGACCTCGCCACCATCCTGACTCAAGGGGTCGAGGACATTCAGATCACCGGCTTGATGGGCGCCGGCGTTGACCCTCACCTCTACAAACCGACCGAAGCCGACATCGCTGCCATGAGCGCGGCGGATGCCGTCATCTACAGCGGGCTGCATCTTGAAGGACAGTTTGACACCGTTTTCGAAGCGCTGGGACAGCGCGGCGTGATCATCTTTCCCGTCTCCAAACCGGTCAAAGACGCCGGTTTCGTCATCGGCGGCTTCACCTTATCGGCGGAACTGACCAATGTCGATGACCCGCATTTCTGGTTCGACCCGCGCAACTGGGAGATGTCGGCGCTGGACCTGGCGGAGACGCTGGCGCAGCTCGACCCGGCGCACGCCGAGACTTTCCGCGCCAACGCCCAGGCATACACCGCGCAGCTTCAGGCGCTCTTCGCCTGGGGTGAAGCGGGCATGAGCAGCGTGCCAGAGGCGCAGCGGCATCTCGTCACCTCGCACGACGCCTTCCAGTATTTCGGTGGGGCGTTCGGCTGGCAGATGACCTCGATTCAGGGCATCAGCACGGCGGATGAAGCCGGCGTAGGCGACGTGCAGGCGGTCATCGATACGGTCATCGAAGGGGGCATCCCGGTCCTGTTCGTGGAAAGCAGCGTCTCGCCCGCCACCATCAACGCCGTGCAGGAGGGCGTCCGCGCCGCCGGCGGTTCCGTCCGCCTGGGCGTGCGCTCGCTCTATTCCGACGCGATGGACATCCCCGGCACGTTCGGCGGAACCTACACCGGCATGATCGCCAGCAACATCTACACCATCCTGCAATCCTTCCAGTGCGCCGGCGTCGCCGTGACCATCCCCGAATGGGACAGCGCCGTCCAGCCGGAACCGCCCGCCGACCTGCTCGCTCCAGACTGCCAGTGAGGTGAGACCATGACCCATCACACACCGAACACCCCCGCCCTCGCCATCAGCGATCTCACCGTCGCTTATCAGGACAAACCGGCGCTGTGGGATGTCGATTTGAGCGTGCCGGAAGGCGTGCTCATGGGTATCGTCGGACCGAACGGCGCGGGCAAAAGCACGCTGATCAAGGCGGCGCTCAACCTCATCCCCCGTGCGGCGGGTGAGATCCGCTTCTACGGCAAGACCTACGAGGGGGCGCGCGACCTGGTCGGCTACGTGCCGCAGCGCGGCAGCGTCGATTGGGACTTCCCCACGTCCGTGCTGGATGTGGTGACGATGGGCTTGTACGGCAAACTGGGCTGGTTCCGCCGCCCCGGCAGGCTCGAACGCGAACGGGCGCTGCACGCCCTGGAGCAGGTCGGGTTGAGCGACTTCGCAGCACGGCAGATCAGCCAGCTTTCCGGCGGGCAGCAGCAGCGCACCTTCCTCGCCCGCGCCCTGGTGCAGGACGCCCGCATCTACTTCATGGATGAGCCTTTCGCGGCGGTGGACGCCGTCACCGAGCGCGCCATCGTCAACATCCTGCGCGAACTGCGGGCGCAGGGCAAGACGGTCATCGTCGTCCACCACGACCTGGGCACGGTCGCCGATTATTTCGATTGGGTGACGCTGCTCAACGTGGAAGTCCTCGCCAGCGGACCGACGCGCGAAGTCTTCACCCCCGACCTGCTGCGCCAGACCTACGGCGGGCGCATCAGCGCCGTCGAAAAGGTGCAGGGGCTGGCGGCGGTGGGCAGTTAGGGCGCAGCCATGATCACCCTCGTCAAATCGACTTCGCCGTCCTCGGCAGCGCAGGACCGCCAGGTGTGGCTGCTGATCGCCGCCCTGGCGCTGGCAGGAGCGTTGTTCATCCCCTTCAGCCAGAGCGCCTGGGGCGTCACTTACGATTACACGCTGAGGACGGTGGCGCTCGGCGGCGCGCTGCTCGGTGTGATCAGCGGCGTGCTGGGCAGCTTCGCCGTGCTGCGCCGCGAAAGCCTGGTCGGCGATGCCCTCTCGCACGCCGCGCTCCCCGGCGTCGGCGTCGCCTTCCTGATCGCCGGGCGCGACATGGGCGCACTGCTGATCGGCGCAGGCGTCGCCAGCTGGGTGGGTGTGCAGTTCGTCGGCGCGCTCACCCGCACTACCCGCATCAAGCAGGACACCGCGCTGGGGATCGTGCTGACGGCGTGGTTCGCCGCCGGGATCGCCCTGCTCGCCTATATTCAGTCGATCCCCGACGCCAGCCAGGCAGGTCTCGATCATTTCATCTTCGGGCAGGCGGCGGCGATGGTCGAGGACGACGTGCGCCGCATCGCCGGTTTCGGCGTCGTGGCGCTGGTCGTGGTGCTGCTGTTCTGGAAGGAATTCAAGCTGATCACCTTCGACGCCGGCTTCGCGCAGGCGAATGGGTTTCGGGTGCGCTTTCTCTCCGCCCTGCTTTCGACGCTGATCGTCGCGGCGACGGTGCTCGGCTTGCAGGTCGCCGGGGTGATCCTGATGGTCGGCTTGCTCATCGCCCCCGGCATCGCCGCGCGCCAGTGGACGCACCGGCTGGATCAAATGCTGGTCCTCGCGGCGGTCTTCGGCGCGTTCTCCGGCGGCGTCGGCGCGGTCATCAGCGGCGTGGAGAGCGACATCCCCACCGGACCGATGATCATCGTCGTGGCGGCGCTGCTGGTCGCCCTGTCTATCGGCTTCGCGCCGGGTCGCGGTCTGGTCTGGGCGCGGCTGAAAGCCCGCCGCGACCGCGCCCACCTGTCGCAGGCGCGCCGGGCGGAAAGGACATCCGATTCATGATCACCCTCGAGCAGTGGATCGTCGAAGCCCTGACGCGCTTCATCCCCGCCGACACGCTCAACGCCCTGCTCCGCGACCCGCAGACGGTCGCCGTCCTGCTGGGCGGCATGATCGCCGTGTGCGGCGCGCTGCTCGGCTCCTTCCTGCTGCTGCGCGGCATGTCGCTGACCAGCGACGCCATCAGCCACACCGTCCTGCTCGGCATCGTCGTCACCTTCATGCTCATGACCGGCATCCTGGGCGCGCCGGCGGATCTCGCCTCTCCGGTGCTGATCCTGGGCGCGGCGGCGGCGGGCGTGGCAACGGTCGTGCTGACCGAGCTGATCTTCCGCTCCGGGTTGGTCAAACAGGACGCCGCCCTCGGTCTGGCGTTCCCGCTGCTCTTCGCCATCGCGGTGATCCTGGTCTCGCGCTTCGTCGATGACGTGCATCTGGACACCGACGCCGTGATGGTCGGCGAGATCGGCGTCGCCTGGGCGGACGCCGATGCCATCTGTCTGGACGGCTGCCAGACGGTGATCCTCACGCCGGACGATCGGCGCGCCGAAATCGCCCGTCAGTGCGTCAACTGCGCGCAGTTGGGCATCAACCCGCGCGATTCACGCGCCGAATTCGCCGAAACCTGCGCCAACTGCGGTGAATACTCACCGGCGGAAGCCTGGCAGGCAGGGCTGCTGGAACGCCAGCCGACGCTGGTCTTCTTCCCCAGCTCGCTGGGCGTCATGGGCGGGCTGACGCTGCTCACCGCCGCCTTCGTGCTGGTCTTTTTCAAGGAGTTGAAGCTTTCGACGTTCGACGCCGGGCTGGCGCGGGCGCTCGGCTTTCGTCCCGGCGCGCTGCACTACGCGCTGATGATCATGGTCAGCCTGGTGGCGGTCGGGGCGTTCAACGCCGTCGGCTCGATCCTGGTGATCGCCTTCTTCATCATCCCACCCGCAGCCGCCTATCTGCTGACCGACCGGCTCTCGCTCATGCTGCTGATCAGCCCGGTCGTCGGCGCAGCGGGGGCGTTCTTCGGCTACGATCTGGCGCGCGGAAGGCTGTTTGGGGTGATCGAGGTTGGCGGGGTTTTCGCGGCGCTGAACGATCTGACCGGCGCGGCGCTGCCGACCACCTGGAACTCGTCGATCTCGGCGTCGATGGTGCTGATGATGTTCGCCTTCTTCGTGGCGGCGTGGGTGCTGTCGCCCCGCTACGGTCTGCTGGCGGGCATGGCACGCCGTTGGGCACAGCGCCGCCGCTTCAGCGATATGGTCTTCCTGGGACACGTGCGCAACCACGAAGGCACGGATGCAGCGGCGGACGAGCTTTCAACGGAGAACCTGCACCATCACCTGCGCTGGACGCCGGAACGGGCGGCGCGCGTCCTGCGGCGGCTGCGCAGGCGCGCCTGGGTGGACTTGCGCGGCGGGCTTGTTGAACTCACGCCGCGCGGGCGCGAGCAGATCGACGCCTTCCGGCGCGAGACGCTGGCGGCAGACCGCCCTCAGGAGATCACCGCGTCGACCAGCGGCGGATGAGCGCAACGGCATGCCCCACGCCATCCTCGGCGCGGATTTTCTCGCCCAGGTCGGCGGCGCGGCGGCGCATTGGCTGGTCTGTAACCGCCTGAGTGATTGCCCGCGCCAGGTTTTCCGCCGTCAGGCGTTTGCGTGGGATCGGCACAGGACCGACGCCCATCGCCGCCACACGCCTGCCCCAGAACGGTTGGTCCGCCATGAATGGGATCACAATGGAGGGTAGACCTGCTTGCAGCCCCGCGGCGGTCGTGCCGACGCCTCCGTGATGCACGACCGCCGCCATCTGTGGAAAAAGCCAGCGGTGAGGAACGGCGCGGATGACGCACACGCTGTCAGGAAGATCGGCGGCGTGCAAACCGCCCCAACCCGTTGCAAGGATACCGCGCTGACCGGAGAGCGCCAGCGCCTTCAGGATCAACTGCGCTGCCTCTTCCGGGTTCCGGCTGCCCATGCTTCCAAAGCCGATGTACACCGGGGATGGTCCGGTTCGTAGAAACTCGACGAGTTCGACGGGCGGTGTCCAAGTCGCCGGAGGGTCCAGCATCCAGAAGCCGGTCGTTGCTTCCAGGTCAGCGCTCCTTTCGGCGGTCGGAAGCACATGGCGGCTGTATCCATACAGGGCGGGCGTGCGCGTTTTTCTCAGCCGCCGGTAGGGTCCCCAAAACGAGGCGCGACGCATCCCCAGTTCCCGTCGCAGCGTGACATCTGCGGATCGCGTGCTCTGCCAGAGCGCCTGCCGCATCACGTCGAAGGAGAGCCGGTTCAGCGTTCCACCAAGAGAGTCTGCCGGCGCAATTGGGCTGGCGTAAGCGCCTGTCGGATTGAGCGGCAGTACGTATGCCTGGATCGCCGGAACGCCGAGCTTCTCGGCTATCGAGAAGGCGCCGCCCAGCCCGCCCAATCCTGCGACGATCATCTCCGCACCGTCGTACAGCGCCGGCATGAGTCGCGCAAGGTGCTGCGCACGGCGTTTCATCTCCGCCGTCATGCGCCCGAGTATCTTCAGGAAATTGCCGCCTTCTACGACTTCGCGCCATTCTGGGCTGTCGAGCATTTGCTCGACACTGCTTCCCATCGAGCCGAATTCCAGCCCTGCTTCTTCAATTAGCGAGCGAAAATCGTCGCTGCTCACGACGCGAACAGCATACCCGGCGTCTTTCAGTCCTTTGCCCAGGGCGACGTAGGGCTGCACGTCACCCCTCGTCCCGGACGCTGCAATCACAATGGTCATAGGCTGGTTTCCTGCCTGACAACACGAATCATCGAGCTACTCCATCACGCCGTACATCTTGTTGTCGCGCGTCTTCTGAAGGAAGTTCGCCAGCCGCCGCTGAAACTCCGCCTGATTTCGCCGCACCTCGTCGATGAAGCTGACGCGGATGCGTTGGTACAGCGGCGGGAACTGCTGGAAGTTGTGCCAGACCGCAGGGTCGGCTTGCAGGGCTTCCAGGATATCCTGGGGAATAACGAAGCTCTCCACCGCCAGGTCTGGCAGTGTCGCGTACCCTGCCTGGGTCATTTTGCCCTGGGCGATCAGCCGCCGCGCCCGTTCTTTGTTGAGTTCAGTCCAGTGCCCGCTTTTGCGCCGGGGCGAAAAGCGTTGGGCATTGCGTTCGGCGTCCATCGTTTTCAGGATGCCATCGATCCAGCCGAAACACAGCGCCTCCTCGACGGCATGCAGATAGGGGATACTGGGCAGGCTGACACCGCCGCGATGCCGGATCAGCCAGATCTCTTGCTTGATGGCATGGTGTTCTTCCAGCCAGGCGCGCCACGCATCCCGGTCCGGCGTGTAGAGCGTTTCGGTGATCATGACTTCAGCCATATCGCAGTGTCTCCTGAAACCCGATGCCGCAGCGCGCAGTTACATCCTGAACCAGCAGTATACGCCCTTCTCTATCAGCCCATGACGCAAACTGCGCGTCATCCGTTGCGCAATCGGTCTATAACGGTCCAGGACGGTCGGCACCACCCTTGACACCCCGCCGACGGCGCTGGCATAATGAGGTTCAACAGCGATAGGCGAGACAAGTACGCAGACCACCGTCCTAGCAGGGAGCCAGCGCCACAGACTGAAAGCGCGGCAGGATGACCCGCCGAAATTCCCTCGCCGGATGGCGTGTCGAGCGCCAGCGCTGGCGGGTGAAGGGATCTGTCGTCCTGGGTAGTCCGTCCGCTTTCCCGGCG